>JAQVBP010000017.1 GCA_028690255.1 Methanosarcinaceae archaeon | reverse complement strand
TAACCTGGTTAAAAAGCCGCTTAAAGATGCTGCGATTGTAACTGCTACCAGATGGAAGGTTTTCGAGGTATTGACTAAAACGGGCCTTCCTGTAGAATGCGGTACAGGTGCAAGGACAAAAATGAACAGAATCAGGGCAGAGCTGCCAAAAGATCATCATTTCGATGCTATTTGTGTAGGTCAATCAACACCAAAAACAATCAATTTTGCAACAAACAACGTCCTGCATATCAAAGCAAAAGGAAGAGGGCCGTATAAAAGAACAAATCTCGATAAGTACGGCTTTCCTCGTTCATACCTTCCCAGGCAAAAAACCTTTTTCGGTTTTCAAACTGGCGATACAGTCAAGGCGGTTGTACCCAAAGGCAAGTACAAAGGGACATGGTTTGGTTCCGTTGCTTGTAGAAAATCGGGTAGTTTCGACATTAAAAACAAAGAGGGGAAAAAGATCTCAATTAATAAAAAATACTTCAAAGTATTACAGAGGACAGATGGTTATGAATATTCGACAGAGAAGTGCGGCATTCCTCCCGGCGCTAAAGCAACCGGGCTCCCTGCCTGAATTTTTGTAAAATCCGGAGTAAAGTATATGGGGCCGGGACAAAGAGGAGAAAACACTAAAAATCAATGGAGTTGAAAATATAAAGGAAGAGCTAGGCAGGGAATTCGAAAATGGGGTTGGAGAACTTAGGAACCGTGATGAAGATGAAAAGCTTCTGCTGGAGGAAAAAGAACGCTTCAGAATGCTGAATAAACAAAGAGAAGAGAAGAGCAAACAAAGAGAAGAGAAGAGTAAAAAAAGAGAAGAGTGGGAAAAACAAAGAGAAGAGAAGAGTAAAAAAAGAGAAGAGTGGGGAAAACAAAGAGAAGAAAGGAGAAAACAAAGAGAAGAGTGGGGAAAACAAAGAGAAGAGAAGAGAAAAGAAGAGAGAACAAATAAAGAAAGGCAGGAGCTTAATGCACAACCTGATAAGGATACTCCGGCTTTGCCTTCTTCCCCCCCCACCGGAAAAACGTATAAGGTTTCAAAAAACAGGTCTTCCCGAAGAAAGGCCGGAAAGGTTTTGCTACTCTGCACCTTCTTATGCTTCCTGTTATACGGTGGCTGGGCACTTACGCAGGAGGGAATCTCCATCCCTGATTCTTCAATTTCTTTTGAGGATGCGAAAGAGCTTGGCAGGGATTTATTTTCCGAAGCAGAGGAACTGGTGGGCTCTGTTCATCGGATAACCTCTGTTTCTTTTGGGAATGCGAAAAAGCTTGGCAGGGATTTATTTCCCGAAGCATAGGTTCTGGTGAGCTCTGTTCATCTGATTAGCTCTGTTAAGGAGGAATCTGTTCAGAAGGAAACAGTTCAGGACAATAAAAAAGCCCCGGAGCTCCCGAAGGAGGAGCCCCTTACGTTATACCGAATCTTCTCCGGAAAAGGTGCAGAGGAAAAGTCTGACTCCTGCTTCATCTGAAAATTACACAAATTCCGCAGGAATGGAATTCGTACTTATCCCGGCAGGGCCAGGGAGAAAGAAGACTCCTCCTATCGCATTGCCCGGGGGGAAGCGTGGAAAACTCCTCTTCAAGCTGCCGGGCCGCAAACCGGGCCTGGTTCAGTTCGGAAGTCCACAATTCTGATATGGGTTTCCGGGTCCTGATGGAGGTCTGAGGCTTTTCGACCCCTCCGGATTTCACTTTTTCGGGAAAACCGGGTCTGTTTTGAAGTGTTGCTTTTACAGGACAGCGACCGGGAGTTCCGGGCATCAGCCCGGCCGGGGCAAAAAATGATGGGAAAAAAGACACGGAGACACTGTAAATTAAGAGCCGGTTTTGTGAACTCGAAAAACTCAAAGGCCCTGCAAAAGCCTGATTTTCGAATCAAAAAGGTCGGCCCGGGGTTTAAGACCTTCTTTTTGTGGGAGTTTGACCTCCGTTTTCGGAGAGGATTCATATAAAACGGGACCGGGAGTTCCGGGCATCAGCCCGGCCGGGGCAAAAAATGATGGGGAAAAAGACACTGAGAGCCAGACAGATGACCGTTTTACTCCCCTTCTAATGATTTCGAAATGGCCTCTGTCCTTTTCTCATAAAAATCAGAATTCAGGCCTTGCTTTTTTATCTTTCCTTTTTCCATTTTACCTATGTTTTCCGAAAAACTCCTTGCAGCTTTCAGAAAGTTCTCTATAATTTTCATACCTTCCGGAGTCAGGACGGACTCAGGATGGAACTGGAGCCCGTAGATAGGGTATTTTTCATGTTCCACGGCCATAATGCTCCCGTCCCCGGCCCTGGCAGTTACCCGGAGTTTCGGGGAAAGTTCCCTTATTTCAAGAGAATGGTAGCGTCCTCCGGAAAAAGGGTTTTCGAGTCCATCGAAAAGGGAAGGGGAGATGTAGTGGATCTCCGAACTTTTCCCGTGCACGGGCCCGTTTGTCCCTCTCTCGACCGTCCCTCCGAAAGCCACGTTAATGGCCTGATGCCCGAGGCAGACTCCCAGGAGAGGAATTTTCGGCCCGAACTCCCGGATCAGGGCTATGCAGTTCCCTATATCCTCCGGCTTTGAGGGATGGCCCGGCCCCGGGGAAATTACCAGCACGTCAGGCCCGATTTCTCGGACCTCTTCCGGGGAAATGGTATTCGGAACCACCAGCGTGTCTTCCTCGAAACGGGAAATGTAGTCAACCAGGTTCCAGACAAACGAGTCCCTGTTGTTTACAAAGAGTATTTTCATGAAACCCCTCCTTTTGCCCTGTCTTTATTTATTGTATTTTCAGGGCTGATTTCGAGTTCTTTGCCATTCTCCTTTCCGACCCCGGTCTCCTTTCCAGTTTTATTTTCGCTTTCATCCCCACATTCTTCACCTACCTCATTTCCGCTTTCATTTCCATATTTATCCCCGACTCCGACTCCGACCGCCCCGAGCATGGCTGCCATCTTGCGTTCGGTTTCCAGAAACTCGTTTTCGGGGACCGAGTCCGCAACTATTCCGGCTCCGGCCTGCACGGAGGCAAGCCCGTCCTTTAAAAGCAGGGTCCGGATCACGATTGCAAAATCCGCATCCCCGTTCAGAGAATAATACCCGGCTCCGCCTCCGTAGATTCCACGGGGGGCGGTTTCAAGAGCGGCGATGATTTCCATGGCCCTGAGTTTAGGGGCTCCGGAAAGCGTCCCTGCCGGAAAGACCGCCTTAAAAGCGTCGAACTGGTCACATTCGGGCCGCAGTTCCCCTATAACCGTGCTTTCGATATGCTGGACATGGGAATATTTGAGGACCTTCATGAAATCCAGGACCTTTACCGAACCGCTCTTTGAAACCATACGGACATCATTTCGGCCAAGGTCCACGAGCATCACATGCTCGGCCCTTTCTTTTTCGTCCCCCAGCATCCGGGCCGCCAGGGCCTCGTCCCCGGCTTTTGTCCTTCCCCTCGGGCAGGTGCCCGCAATCGGGTTGCTGATGAGGATCCGTTCATTGACCGACAGCAGGGTCTCAGGACTGGCTCCCACAATCGCAAGTCCCCCGAACTCAAAAAGGTACATATAGGGACTCGGGTTAATCGCCCTCAGACGCAGGTATAGCTCGAAAGCGGATTCCGAAGTCCTGAAAGCCCGGCTACGGGAAAGAACCACCTGGAAAATATCCCCGTCGATAATATGCTGCTTTGCAACACGCACCGCGGCTTCGAAGGCTTTTCTTTCTTCTCTGGCCGGGAGGTCGATGTTTTGAACTTCCCTTTCCTGCATTTTCTCGGTTTCGGTCCCCTTCCTGTCCTTTTCAGTCCTGTTTTCCGTTCTTTCTTTTTCAATCCCGTTTACCTCTTCCGGGCCTTCGGCTTCCTTCAGGAGGGAATAAAGCCCCCCGGCTTCAGAAAGGGCTTTTTCGTACAGGGCTTCCGGGTCCGAGTCCGGGCTGACAAAGGGAGTGAGGACGATGTAGACATCTCCTGTCAGGTGGTCGAAAAGAAAGGTCTTTGAGACAAGCAGAAACTGGTGGTCCGGGACGTCGGACTCGGGGTGGGCCTCAAGGTCTAACCAGCACTCGTAAATCGAATCGTAAGCCGTGTACCCGATAGCTCCTCCGAGAAAGGTCTGCCTGGAAAAACGTTTCCCGTTCAGGAGAGGCGTCCCGGTCGCGGTAGGGAAAGCCGAACGGAGCGCATCGAAACCGTCCTTTCCGGGAAGGATCGAAGCCCTGAGTCTTAATAAGGGACTTTTTGTTTTATTCATTCCTTCAGTTCCGTCTGCTCCTTCTGATTCTTCTGCCCCTTCTGATTCTTCTGTTCCTTCTGTTCCTTCCGCTCCTTCTGTACCTTCCGTTTCTTCTGATTCTTCCGTTTCTTTTAGCTTTTCTCGACCTGCTGTCCCTTCTTCCTCAAGCCTGCAGACTTTTCCGATTCCTGCGCGGAGCTCTTCAAAGAGCCCCCTGTCCCGAGAGGCTAAAAACTCCAGGTTAAGCTCCTTTCCCTTAATACTCAACACGGCCTCGGGTTCGTTTCCGACAAAGGAATACCTGGCCCTGGTCTCTTCTTTTTCCACGGACTCAAGAAGGTAAGAGTAATTGCAATCTTCACAGGCCCCGGCTTTTCGCAGCTGACCGTAAAGCCTGAGAGGGCTGCATTTTGAATCGGTTTTTGCCAGGAGCTGGATAAAACCCGGGCTTTCAAGCTTCCCGGCAAGCTTCATGAATTCTTCTTTTTCAAGGTCAAAGGAAAGCATCTGCACACCTCACAGCTTCCATAAACATCTTTATCTTCAGGGCATCTTTTTTGTCCCCGGTTTCAACCCCGGACGCCGTGTCCACGGCATAAGGGGATACGGCTCCTATGGCTTCCTGCACGTTTTCAGGTCTCAGGCCTCCTGCCAGGATTACCGGAAGGGAAGTTTCTTCCACAATCCTCCGGCTCAGGTCCCAGTCGTGCACGAGTCCTGTCCCCCCCGTCCTGTTTCCTTTCCCGCTGTCGAGCAGGACAGCGTCTGCAGCCCCGGAGTATTCCAGTTCCCGGAGCTTTTCAAGCAGAGGGGACAGAGAAAAGTTTTTTCCGTATTCCTTCCCTGCGGGCACGGAAAGAGCTTTTATGATAGGAAGGCCGGTTTTATCCCGGATCATTTCAAGTTCCGGAAGGGACAGTTCCGAGTGGACCTGTACGATATCGGGCCCGATATTATCTATAAGCTCAAGGGCCCGGGCAGAGTTTTCCGGCATTATGACAAGCACGGAGTCAAGGCCTTTCGGGACCTGTTCTACAAGGGCGGCAGCGGTCATCGAATCGATCTTTCTCGGGCTCTCGACAGGGACTTCCGTTAAAAAGCCCACGGCATCGGCTCCGAAACGGGCCGCAAGTTCCAGTTCTTCAGGACTGCGGATTCCGCAGATCTTTATCCGGGTTTTCACTTTCATGTTTTTTCCTTCCGTACTTCCCTTCTTTCTCCCCTTCATCCTACCTTTCACCCTTCCATTCTCCTTTCCATTCTCCCCTTCAGCCCTGAAGATTTGTTACCTCCCGGCTTCAGGACTGGAAAGCAGCGGGGCTTACCCCCTCTCCTTTTGCAAGGGCATCCGCCTTTCTTTCGGATAAAGAGGTAAAACCTTTGAACTGGTTGAACTTGACCATTACTTTCCCGCTATCAATCGCGTCTTCGGCAATCGGAACGGCCTGCAGGATGGAGCCCACGACCCCTCCTACATAAAGGGCCGCGGCAGCGTTTATTACCACAAGGTCCCTTTTGGCTCCTCTCAGTCCCTTGAAGATGCAGAGGATGTCCCGGGCGTTTTCCTCAGGGGAGCCGCCTTTAATTTCTTCGGGTTTTGCCCTCCTGAATCCAAGAGCTTCGGGAGTCAGGGTATAGGTACTGACCTCTCCGTTTTTCAGTTCGGCGACAAAGGTTTCTCCCACATTGGAGATTTCATCCATCCCGTCCCCGTGCACAACAAGGGCGTGTTCGGAACCGAGTTCTTTAAGGGCCCTGGCCAGGGGTTCACAGAGTTTTCTGTCAAAGACCCCTACCACCTGGGCCCTGGCCCCGGCAGGGTTGGTAAGGGGGCCGAGGATATTGAAGACCGTCCTGATTTTAAGTTCCTTCCTTATGGGGGCGACCCGTTTCATGGCCGGGTGGAAGACAGGGGCAAACATGAAACCAAGCCCTATTTCCTCGATTGATTCCCGGACCGTTTCGGGGGAGTGGTCAACCTTTATCCCGAGGGCCCGGAGGACATCCGAACTTCCCGAAAGAGAGGTTACCGCCCTGTTCCCGTGCTTTGCCACCGAGACTCCGGCAGCAGCGGTGATTATTGCGGCGGCCGTGGAGACGTTGATAGTATTATACATGTCCCCGCCTGTCCCAACGACGTCCACCAGTTTCATGGGGACGAACGGAGAAATCATATGGGCGGCTTTTTTCATACCCCGCACAAAGCCTGCGATTTCTTCCGGAGTCTCCCCTTTTTCCTTCAGGGCCAGCAGGAAGTCCTTTATTTCTTCGTCGGTGGCCAGGCTAAGGATATTCAAAAGAGCGTTTTCACTTTCCGGAGCTGAGAGGTCCCGGCCTTCACGCAATTTTCTTATGTATGATTCCATATTATTTCACTCCCTAATTTTTCCGTATTAGACGATTTTTTCAGATTTTTCCGTATTGGACGAATTTTTCCGTATTGGACCTATTTTCCAGACCCCTATCCCTGTTTTCAGGCAGCTCCGGGTTTTGCCCTGATTCCGGTACCGTCTCTGCCGCTGCCCCTGCTGCATTCCTTATTCCCGTTTTAAGCTCCCGTGCAAGGGCTTCAAGCTGTTTTTCCAGCTCTTCCCTCTCTTCCGGGTCCTGGTTCGAAGCTATGATATTGACAAAAGCCGAGCCCACGATCACGGCGTCGGCCCCGGCTCTGATGAGGGCTTCGGCCTGCCCGGCAGTTGAGACCCCGAAACCTACGGCTTTCGGAAGATTTGTCCCAACCCTGGCCAGAAGGGCCTTTGCAGAAGCCCCTATTTCTCCGGGGTGTGCTCCTGTAACCCCGAGCCTGGAAAGCAGGTAAATAAATCCCCCGGCTTCCGAGAGGACCCTTTCTACCCTGTTTTCCGGGGTTGTGGGAGCGATTAAAAAGATAGGAGCAACCGAATGCCGCCCGCAGGCCGCTGTCAGTTCCCCGGCTTCTTCCACGGGCAGGTCCGGGACAATGATCCCGCTTATCCCGGAGTCCCGACACTTTTTAACAAAGGCTTCGGGGCCGTAGTGGAAGATGAGGTTATAGTAAGTCATGCAGATTAACGGCACATCGACTTCCAGTCCCGCGACAAGTTCGAAGTAGCGCCCGGGGTTCATGCCGGCTTCAAGGGCTCTTCCTCCCGCCGCCTGGATTGTGGGGCCGTCGGCCACGGGGTCCGAGAAAGGCATCCCGAGTTCGACCAGGTCCGCCCCGCCCCGGACGAGGGCCCGGACTATTTTCGGAGTTGCTTCAGGGGTGGGGTCACCTGCCATCACGTAGGCTATGAGGGCCCCTTCCCCTTTTTCCCGAAGGGCGGCAAACTTTCCGGAAATTTCCACTGTCATTTCAGACCCTCCCTGCAAGCTTGAAGACGGAGTCAAGGTCCTTGTCCCCCCGGCCCGAGAGGTTCACGACAACCATTTCCCCGAGTTCTCCGGACTCTGCGGCCTTTTTCAGATAGGCGAGGGCATGGGACGATTCGAGAGCCGGGATGATCCCCTCAAGCCGGCTCAGTTCATGGAAGGCCTCAAGGGCTTCTTCGTCAATGGCGTAGCAGGCCTGTACCCTTCCGGTTTCCGAGAGGTGGGCAAGTTCGGGGCCTACGCCCGAGTAATCCAGACCAGCCGAGATGGATTCGGATTCCAGGATCTGCCCGTGTTTGTCCTGCAGGATCTTTGTCCTCGCCCCTTGCAGGACCCCTTCGGTCCCGACACAGAGAGAGGCAGAGTGGAGAGCTGCTTTTTTCGTGTAGGTCAGCCCTTTGCCTCCGGCTTCCACCGCAAACATTTTGACGTCTTTGTCTTTCAAAAAGGGGTAGAAGAGTCCCATGGCGTTACTTCCCCCTCCGGCGCAGGCGATCAGGGAATCGGGGAGCCTGCCTTCTTTTTCCAGGACCTGGGTCCGTGCCTCTTTTCCGATTACGCTCTGAAAGTCCCTGACAATTTCCGGGTAGGGATGAGCCCCCACGACGGAGCCTATCAGGTAGTGAGTATCCTCTACGTTTGTGACCCAGTCCCGAAGAGCCTCATTGATTGCGTCCTTGAGGGTAGACGAGCCGGAATGTACCGGTTTTACCTCGGTCCCCATGAGTTCCATGCGGTAGACGTTTGGGTGCTGGCGTTCGACATCCCTTGCTCCCATGTACACGACGGTTTCGAAACCGAAGCTTGCCCCCACCATTGCGGTTGCGGTCCCGTGTTGTCCTGCTCCGGTTTCGGCAACGAGCCGCTTTTTTCCCATATGTTTTGCAAGGAGAGCCTGTCCGATTGCATTATTTAATTTATGGGCCCCACCATGCACAAGGTCTTCCCGTTTGAGATAAACTTTGAGGCCGTATTTTTTACTGAGGTTCCGGGCGTAGTAAAGGGGCGTTTCTCTTCCCCCGAACTCTTTGAGGTAGTAGTCGAGTTCCTTCAGGAATTCGGGATCGCTTTTGTATTTTTCGTACGCTTCCTCAAGCTCTTCAAGAGCCGGCATAAGGACCTCGGGCACGTACTGGCCCCCGTATTTTCCGTATTTTCCTGCTGTCCCGAATTCCGGGCCGGTGGATTCGCTCAGTTCTGAATTGTTTGTTTGAGGTTGTGAAATTGTAGCTCCGGTCAATTTTATTTCTCCTTTGTTCCTTTCGATTATGACGTTTTAAAGTGTGTAATTTTGAAATGTGAAGTTTTGAAGTGTGAAGTTTTCCAGAAATTTTCCCGAACAATTCAGGAAATTTTCCCGAACAATTCAGGGAAATTCAGGAAATATTCAGGGAAATTCAGGAAATATTCAAAAACCGGGATCCGGTTTTCCTGATTGAAGTTTTGTGCCGGGGTTTGAAAGAACTGTGGAATCAAGCCCTGGCTGTAAATGGCCCGAAAAGGCCTGTTTTAAAAAAAGCAGTCACCAGCGCCAGGCAGGGCTCTGGACAAGTTCTTTAGTTTTTTCGAATACGGATTCGCTTTCCATGATCGAGCTTCCGACCAGCACCGCGTCCGCCCCCGCAGAAAGCACCCGCCTGAGGTCTTCGGGCGTGCGGATCCCGCTTTCGCTTACGATGATGTGGCTGGTTTTATTTCGCCGGTCATGTTCCCGGATGAGGGGAGCGAGTTTTTCCGTGGTCTCAAGCCTGATTTCCATTGTTTCAAGATCCCGGTTGTTGATCCCGAGAACTCTCGCTTTTGTGGATAAGGCCCTTTCAAGTTCTTCCGGGTTATGGACTTCGACCAGGGGTTCAAACCCCTTCGATTGTGCAAGTTCGACAAATTCTGGCAATTTTTCTTTCAGGAAACCTGCAATCAGCAGGATGAGGTCGGACTCGATTTCTCCGAACTGTTTCCTGTCGATAATAAAGTCCTTTCTGAGGGCCGGAAGAGATACCGATTCCCTTGCCTGTCTCAGGTTTTCGAGGGACCCCCGGAAGCTTTCGGGCTCGGTCAGGACAGAGATTGCGACAGCTCCGGCAGCTTCCATCTCCTTTGCAAACCCGGCCGCCATTTCCGGAGATATCTCTCTGAAGACTTTTCCCGGGGAGGCAGGTTTGATTTCCGCAATCACCGGCACCAGGCCTGCGGCTTTCGCGGCGGTTACGGAGGATACAAAGTCCCGCTTCCGGAAGGAGCGGGCCCCGGTTTCAAGCCCGGTCTGAGGCTTTAAGGCCCGGATGCGGTTTTTTGTTGTGGTCAGGATTTGCTGGATTTCGCTGTGCATATTATATCACTGGTGTACATCAATTGTCATTGGTGAGTAAGTGAGACCATCGTATAAAAAGGTTTTGGAATTGATAAATTCGTTTTCGGCCTTTCAGGGGCATGAACCCTAACGGAAAATCAGGTAAGCCCTTACGGAGTTGCCAAAAATGAAACAGAGATTGCGGCCAATCAACTTAACAAAAGCCCTATGAAATACTACTTTTCAAAAGCTGGAGCCAGGTTGAAGAAATCGGATTTACAGGGTTAAGGGACACTCTTAATGCCGTATCGGGACCGGTTTTTACACATGCTGCGACATGCGGTGCGGCTTTTTCATAAAATTCACCTGGAAAAGAGCTTAGTCCATAGTCCATATAGTACTGAAGAAAAAAAAGTTTATATGATTGCCAAAAATTTCAAAAATGATATATAGATGTAAAACGATGTAGGAGGGTGTTTATCAAAACATAATTAAGAAGTAGAAGGATAGGAACTTATGTTTCGCGCCATCAGTTCCTATCGATGATCCAACCCCGAGATTGAGAGAAAACCCAATAACTCTCAACCTACAATTCTTTTTACGACTTCTCGATACTTAACATAAACGCCGAGAAATATATATTATATGGAAATTATTTAATTGACTTAAATTTTGTAGGTATATTAAAATAAATAATACCATCTAATATTTCAGATGTATTGAAATATTCAATTGGTTGTAAATTACCTCCGGGATAAGAACCAACCGGCTTCCTGATTCATACCCCGGAGCAAACTCCACGAGTCCACAGGCCCTTAGTGTATCGATTCCAAAATGTGGGAATAAACCACGGATGGCCTAAATCCTTGTCTATCCATGTCCATCCGAGGTTTTTTACGTTGATTTGCAGGTAATTTTCAAAAATTGGCAAAAAATAGAACAAAGGTGCTTAAGGCTCCATTCGATTGGTTAAAATAATGTTTTGAAATAAATATCCGTATAGCACATAAGAAATAAGGCCCGAGTCAATTAACAAAATCCATAAAATTAGCTTGTGAATTACCCTGCCAGCCTTCGGCTGTCGAGGACGGGAACCCCTTCTGCTGCCAGGGATAAAATGAGTAATAAAAATTAATTTTCAAAATAGGAATCTTTTATGGAAATTGATTGAGAGCCCTTTTAATGGCCCATGGGCCCTCAATCGATGAAACCCCCCAATCCAAAGAATACTCCCACATATTCTTTGAAAAAAGCATGTACATTTTATTCCATGTACAACAATTCCTAATGCTAGAATTGTATATATAATAAATTATAGCAAATTTTTGATTCATTTGTATGTTTTTACGTCCCCTTAATGTTTTAGTTCTTTGAATCTTTTGCTCGTTTTAAATGTTTTATAGGGCTTAGCTATTTTAATCCCATATGTATATTTAAAGCTATGAAATAATTTAATGGTATCAAAATATATCTATATCCACCTACGTCAACTACCCTTCCCTTGCGGTTTCCGAGAATTTTCTTACAAAAAACTCAGCACCAAGTTTTTCTGCGATTTTCCTGCATTTCTCAATATCGATTTCAGGCAGTTTCACAACCGTCACCCTTACGGGAACTCCTGCTTTTCGGACCGCCCCGATAAAGTCCAGGACCGCTTGATAAGCATTTTCATATTCCGGTTTGCAGAGTTTGTTATAAATCTCCTCGGATTCGGCGTTCAAACTAACAGAAACCGCATCAAGGCCAACGTTTCTCAGTTCCCTGGCCACGGCTCTTTCAGGATTAATAAGGGCTGCGTGCCCGTTGGTATCAAGCCTGACTTTTATTTTTCCAGGCCGGGCTTTAAGCCAGCGAATTACTTCAAGCACGGTATCAAAGCGAAGCGTCGGCTCCCCGAAACCTGTAAACACGATTTCCCGGTATTTTGAAAGGTCGAGCTTCCCGAGGACTTCGATCAGCTCATCTGCGGAAGGTTCGTTTGAAAGTGTGAGGTCGTACCCGTAGGCCCCCTTTGAAAAATTGCGTACACAGAAGATACAGTTTGCAGTGCAGCGATTTGTAAGGTTCAGGTAAAGGTTTCCGTAGGCTTCGTAGTAAATAGTATCCATAGTTTTCCTGTTTAGAGATTTATTCTGTTTGTTGTATTTTTATTTTTTATTGATACATCCTGTTTTCCTGTTTTGAGGTTTATCCTGTTTTTTGTATTTTTATTTTTCCGGCTTTTAGCTTAATTTTCAAGCAGAAACTTTATACGCTATCATGTTCTTCTAAGGTTCTGTTTGCGGCATATTAGCCCGCAGCATTCCATTTCATTTAAACTTATTTCATGCATTGAGATCATTAGGGTTTCTTCAGGAAATTTTCTTAAACAGGATTTCAATGCTTCATGAAATGTGTTAAAAAACCAATGAATGATGAAAAATTGCACAATTCGCAATTTCGAAGGAGACATTTATATGGCACAATTCGTTAATATCGACGTACCCGAAGAACTGGCAAACAAAGCACTTGAGGCTCTGGAGCTTGCCAGAGACACAGGAAAAATCAAGAAAGGGACCAACGAGGCAACAAAAGCTATCGAAAGAGGCATCTCAAAGCTCGTTGTTATTGCAGAAGATGTAGAGCCTGCAGAGATCATTGCCCACATCGCTCCTCTTTCTGAGGAAAAGAACGCTCCTTACATCTTTGTAAAGACCCAGAAAGAACTTGGAGCTGCATGCGGCCTTAGCGTCTCCTGCGCAACCGTCTCAATCGTGGATGCAGGGAAAGCCGCAGAACTCATCCAGGACATCGCCCAGAAGATCGAAGCCCTTAAATAAGTAATAAAAGCGGGGTATGAAAATGGCTGAAGAAAGCAGCGTATCTGGCTTTGCCGCTGAGGTAATTGATGTTATCGGAAACACCGGTATGCATGGAGAAGCCAGTCAGATCCAGTGCCGGGTCCTTGAAGGTAGGGACAGAGGCAGAGTAATCACCAGGAATTGTGTTGGCCCGGTCAGGATCGGGGACATCTTTATGCTTATGGAAACCTCGAGAGAGGCAAAGAAGCTTACTACCAGGTAAGACCCAGGTGATCTGATATGGAACAGAGAAAATGCTATTTTTGCGGAAAGATGCTTGAACCCGGAACCGGTAAGCTCTACGTAAAGAAGGACGGCTCTACTTATTTCATGTGTTCTTCCAAGTGCATGAGCAACCTCAAACTCGGCAGGATCCCGAGGCGGGTTGTCTGGACCGAGAAAGGCAGGGTCCAGCTTAAGAAAGCATAAGGTGTTTGCATGGAACAGACGTACGTTATGGTAAAACCGGACGGAGTCCAGCGTGGGCTCATCGGGGAAGTCATATCCAGGATCGAGAAGAAAGGGCTGAAAATCGCGGCCCTCAGGATGAACATCATCTCAGAGGCCACCGCAAAGGAACACTACAGTGAACATGCGGAAAGACCTTTTTTCCCCTCCCTGATCGAATACATAACCTCGGCCCCCTCCGTTTCAATGGTCGTTGTCGGGAAAGACGCCGTCAGGGTCATGAGGAACGTAAACGGGGCAACCAACCCGGTGGAAGCCGCACCCGGCACCATCCGCGGAGATTTTGCCCTTGATATAGGAAGGAACATAGTCCACGCATCCGACTCCCCTGAAGCGGCAGCAAGAGAAATTGCTATCCATTTCAAGGACTCCGAAATCGCGGACTATTCCCGGATTGACGAAGTCTGTATCTACGAATAAAACGTTTGAAATTCGCAGCCGGACTCTTCTCCGCTGCGAGTGCAATTTTTATCGACTGACGGATCCATTCCGTACGTAAAACCAGGACCGGCAGATAAAAATTATTTTGAAGCCAGAGGGTTGCATATGGCTGACAAGAAAAACTTGCGGACACCTATCGTTTGTGTGATGGGGCATGTGGATCACGGGAAGACTACCTTACTTGATAAAATCCGGGGTACCACCATCGTTAGCGGAGAAGCCGGAGCTATCACTCAGCACATCGGGGCAACGGAAGTTCCCATTAATGTTATTGTGGAAAAACTCGGAGACCCGAAACTTAAGGACCGTTTCCTCGTACCGGGGCTGCTCTTTATTGACACTCCGGGCCACCATGCCTTTACGACACTCAGGAGCAGGGGAGGCGCTCTGGCCGACCTTGCGATTGTGGTTGTGGACGTAAACGAGGGTTTCAAGCCCCAGACCTTCGAAAGCCTGCAGATCCTGAAGCGTTTCAAGACGCCTTTTGTAGTTGTTGCTAACAAGATCGACAGGATCGGAGGCTGGCTTCCATACAAAGACCTGCCTTTTGCCGCAACTTTCAAAAAACAGAACGAACAGGTCCAGGCCCGGCTTGACATGAAGCTCTATGAAGTCATCGGCGAACTCTACAACCAGGGGTTTGCTGCAGAGCGGTATGACAGGGTTACGGATTTTCAGAAATCGCTTGGTGTAATTCCCGCCAGTGCCGTTACCGGGGAAGGGATTCCAGATGTGTTGATGATGCTCCTCGGGCTTGCCCAGAAGTTTCTGGAAGCAAATCTGGAGTACGACGCAACGGGACCCGGAGTGGGTACTGTCCTTGAAGTCAAGGAAGAAAAAGGACTCGGGGCTACTGCGGACGTTATACTCTACGACGGCACCCTTAAAAAAGGGGACACGGTGGTAATCGGAAGCCTGGGAGAACCCATACAGACCAAGGTCAGAGCCCTTTTAAAACCCAGGGAATTGTCCGAAATCCGCTATGAAAGCAGGTTCCAGCAGGTCAAAAGTGTCAAGGCTGCTGTGGGTGTGAAAATCTCGGCTCCGGGGCTTGAAGATGCCCTTGCGGGCTCTCCCCTACGGGTGGCTGATGAAGAAACCCTTGAAGAGATCGTCCGGCAGGTAAAGTCCGAGATCGATGAGGTCCGGATTGATACGGACTCCGTTGGAATAATGATCAAGGCGGATACCATCGGCTCCCTTGAAGCCCTTGTCCACGAGTTCAAAAAGGAAAAGGTCCCTATCCGGAAAGCCGAGGTAGGAGACATTTCCCACAGGGACGCGGTCGAGGCTTCCACGGTGGAAGACCCCCTCTATTCGGTGATAATCGGCTTCAGTGTGAAGATGCATGCGGATGCGAAGGAGTTTCTCCAGGGCAACTCCGGGAAAGACGTGAAAGTCTTCATGAATGATGTCATCTATCGCCTGATCGAGGACTACCAGGCCTATGTTAAGGTGCAGCAGGAACTGGCCGAAAAGAAGATCTTTGAGACGATCATCCGGCCCGGAAAGTTCAAGATCTTACCGGGCTGCATTTTCCGACAGAGCAAGCCTGCGGTTGTCGGGGTCAGGGTTCTTGGAGGGATCGTAAGGACAAACGCCGATGTCATGCTTGATAACGGGACTGTTGTGGGTAAGGTCAAAGGACTCCAGTTTGACGGGGAAAACATCTCCGATGCCCGCGCAGGCAAAGAAGTCGCAATGGCAATCGAAGGTGTAACCGTGGGCAGGCAGGTCAAGGAAGAGGATGTGCTCTTCATCAATGTCCCGGAAAGACATGCCAAAGTCCTTGAGCATGAGATTTACGATTCCCTGTCCAGTGACGAGAAGGAAACCCTGGAATCATTCCTTGTGATCAAGCGCAGGGATAACCCGTTCTGGGCCAAGTAAGCGGTAAAAGCGATTGAACAACGTGAAGGTACGATGAGGACCAGTTACGTATTTATTTAATAAGATAGTCGGAGGATTCACATGGCAAATTTTAAAGTTGTAGTTTCAGATCCAGAAAACGCGCTTGCCTACCAGCTCGATGTAAAGGACGCTGAGGCAAACGCACTTATAGGTAAAGCAATCGGAAATGTGGTTGAAGGAACCCCCATGGGCCTCCCCGGATACCAGATTAAGATCACAGGCGGCTGTGACGGCAGTGGTTTTGTAATGCGCCCGGACCTTCCGGGTCCCAGAAGACAGAGAATCCTGACCGCCGAAGGTGTCGGTTATGTCCCGAAGTCAGAGGGACAGCGCAGAAGAAAGATGATGCGCGGAAAGGAAATCGCCCCGGACATCGTCCAGATCAACGCCAAGATCGTTGAACGTGGCGAAAAATCCGTCAGAGTTCTCCTCGGCCTCGAAACCGAAGAAGCCGAAGCTGCCGAACCCGCAGCAGAATAATCGCACTAAAGGGTGATTTTTCAATCACTCTTACTTTTCTTTTATTGGTCCGAATTTGTATATTAGTGAGTCGGACAGACTTACAACTAGGCTTTTTTTGTATATTATTGAAAAACTTTACCCGGGGTTAATTTCTCTTGGTTCGGGATAAGTCTTTACGTAATTAAAGACGTACTCATTGGTCATTGGTTAAGGAATGTTCTTGCCTGTATGCTATCGATTTTTGAACCTGAATCAGTTCATAATTCGTGACCCCATAACTAAAATCGATAAAAATGAATGCACACTTTTACACTGCCGGTTTTTGAGATGAAATAGATATTTCAACATCAAACGCAGGGTTTCTGCAAAGCCAATTTTTTTATGTGTGTCAAAAGGCCGCTTGCGCGACCGGGGAGAGCGCCGTCTTCACCTCTCGAAATCATGAACGATTTCCGAAAATTGGGTTTGATTCATAAAAGTGAAGTCCTGGCCAAAATGAAAAAGTGTATATAAATTAGGCCCTTTATATGGGAAACCCCTTCCCTGGAGAACACAGGCCAGTAGGAAGGGATATGGTCAACGGCGTAAGTAACGACAAAAAGATGGCAATCAAGCAATTTGTGCCGTATCGGATGTAAGCGTGACTATAATTCACTTTTCCTCAATCACTTTCAGGAACAGTTTTTGCAGGTTCATTTCTTCTTCCTCGAATCTGGACACGGTCCCACCGGCCTCTTTGATTGCTTTTGCAATCTCGGTGCGCTGCCCGACCTTTGCATGCACCTGCAGGATTTTTCCCTGAATTTCAAGGGCCTGTATTCCTTTTATTCCTTTAATGGCCTCCAGAGCTTTCGAGAGGGGGATTTCCTGGATCTCAAGCAGGTACTTTACTCCTTCTTTTTCTCTTACCATATCCCTGATAGCTTCAACGGGACCCATGGCCAGCAACCTGCCTTTCGCAATGATTGCGATTCGGTCGCAGATTTCCTCTACCTCTTCCATGGAATGCGAGCTCAGAAAAACGGTTACTCCTTTGTTTTTATTCAGGTCTTTTATGAGGTCCCGCATCATCTGGGCTCCCAGGGGATCTATGCCGCTTGTCGGTTCATCCAGAAACAGGACGGAAGGTTCGTTAATCAGGGCCTGGGCCAGCCCGAAACGTTTGCGCATGCCTGTGGAAAACCCGCCGGTTTTCTGATCCATTGCATGAGCAAGTCCCACGGTTTCAAGCAGGGTTTCAATCCGCTTTTCCCTTGTCCCGGCCTCTATCCTGTAAAGTTTTGCGTAGAAGCGCAGGTTTTGCCTTGCGGTAAGGTTATCATAAAACCCGGCAGGTTCGGGGAGCATTCCGGTTTGTTCCCTTATGTTTATAACTTCCCGGACGATATCGAAGCCCGCAACCTTTCCGCTTCCTTCGTCAGGTTCAAGCAGGCCTATAAGCATTT
This sequence comes from Methanosarcinaceae archaeon, assembly GCA_028690255.1. Taxonomy (GTDB): domain Archaea; phylum Halobacteriota; class Methanosarcinia; order Methanosarcinales; family Methanosarcinaceae; genus JAQVBP01. Next base: position 10,114 of record JAQVBP010000017.1, on the reverse strand, counting down.
TCATGGTAGTTGTCTTGCCTGCTCCGTTCGGGCCCACAAACCCGAAGATTTCGCCTTTTTTCACCTGAAGGTTCAGGCTGTCTACTGCACGGATTTCCTTATCTTTTCCGAAAAATTTGCTCAAGTTCAGGATCTCTATTGCCAGTTCGTCCGTATTCTGTTCGAGCCCGATTTTTTGCGTGCCCTCATACTGGCCTGCTTCCATACTCATTAATTCCATCTTCATCGCCTTCCGAATTTACGTATTACAAAAACAAGCACAAGGCCTGCAAATCCCAGCATTCCCAGGCCCAGCAGTCCACTGCTTGATGATTTTTCAACATTGATCTTTATGCTCTGTTCAGGACTTAGAAAATCGTCATTCTTGGCCCTCATGAATATTTCCTTTACCCCGGACCCCGCGTTGGCGTTTGCGGTGATCTCTACGGGAATGCTACTGGACTCCCCGGAATCAAGCTTTTCTATCGTCCCGAAGCTTCGGATCTGGGTACTGATGCCGTTTACATTGTTTATCTCCAGCCTGACATCCTCGAGTTCCTCGTCCCCGCAGTTTTTAATCGTCACCCGGATTTCGGTTGAGCTTCCGGGGTTCAGCACCAGCTCCCGGCTACTTGCATAAACCTCGAGTATTTCTTCGTTCTCAATGTTTTTGTTGATCCCGACCTCCAGCTGCCGGGTAACTTTTTTACCCCCGCAAACCGCAGCCACGATAATCGGATAACGTCCCCCCGTAGCATTCGGGGAAGGTTTGACCTTTACGGTAAATTCCTGCTCCGCTCCTTCCGGAAGCCTCACGGAAGCAAGCCGGCCCTCCCGGTCCTCTTCCGTAATAAATTCCGCTTTCCACTCCTCAGGCAGACTCAAAATTTCGAGATCAAGTTTAAGCGGCTGATCATATCGGTTTTTCAGAGATACCGTAAATTCGGCCGTATCCTCGGGCCGGATATCAAGCCCAACAATCTCCGCCTCTATTTCCAGATAAGCACTCAGAGCTTCGTCATGTGCAAGCTCGGGATTGATATTTACACTGAGAGGCAAAAAGACGCTTTTGTTTCCTTTTTCCGGACACGCAGCAATCTGGATTTCAAATTCCCCCTCGACAGCATCAACAGGAGGATGTACCAGGACCTCAAAATCCCGGGTTTCCTTTGCCGGAACCCCGAGTTTTGTAATTCTGGACCCGTCAGCAGCAAGCAGGTTTACCCCCCAATTGGGGGGTTTTGAAACCAGCAAGATCATGATGTTTGCCCTGCTTTCATACTTATTTTCAATAGAGGCCTTAAACCTGACAGGAAGCCCGGGATGGGTTATTTTCCCCGGTACGTCAGAAAAAAGTTCCAGATTTGGCATTGCATTCCTGTCCACGGTTACTGCAAATTCCCGGTGAATCCGGTCGTAATTTCTTATATTTTCCCCATAGGGCTGCAGGCCTATCAGGACCGGATAATTCCCGTCTTTAACGTTTTTCGGCACACTGATTTTCAGTATCACTTCTTTTTTTTGTCTTGCTTCTTTGGGAAGGGTAATATGACTGATCTGGTCCCCCTCGGCATAAAATCCTGCGTTCCAGTTTTCCGGGAGTTTCCCCAGAAAAAGCATGACTGATACGCTTTCGGAAGTATTGTACCCTTTTTCAACCGTAAAACTGAACTCAACAAGCTCTCCGGGCCTCACAACTTTTCCACTGATGTCGTTTCGGAGGGTAACCTGAGCAAAGTCGGCCGCAGCAGGCCAGGGCAGGAGGAAAAAGAACACGATTAGCACAAGGACAGGCCTTGTTCTGTATTTAGGCACTGAGATCCTTCCTAAAGAATGTGATTTAAAAATACGGAAGATTTTTTTCCGGGACTTTTCTTCTTTTTCTATTTTCTTTTCCGAGAGTCGGCGCCCAAATATTGTTTTTTGGGAACTGATTCAAAAAGGCAAACATGCGGACAAAGCAAATTCAAAGGGAGTTAATTATTCTAACATATATCAGTGATCCCACTTTGAAAGTATTTGTATCTTCTGGCCATTTCATCAAACAATAAAAACAGAGCTGAAATTATAACCAAATCAACCATGAGTGTTACAAATTACGAATGACTGTTTGATACTCCGGTCAGAAAGCTCATATAGGCTCAAAAAACAGTGTTAATTTGAGTTCAACCGATCTAAATAGAGTTGATCTAAATAGGGTTCAATCAATGTGCAAAAATATCCCCCGGATATAAAATAAGTAGACCTCTGTATAAATAGCAATCAGTGTATAAAAATGCCTTATGTGCTTGAAATCAACAAGTACGTAAAAAACGGTTGAACTCCAGGCCCTGGATGAAAAAAATCCATATCGGATTTATGACAAATACGTAAGTGGTAGAGCTTAAAAATGGCATAGGGCCTAAAAATGGTCTCAATAAGAGCTATAATTATAAAAGGATGTTTCAAATATGAAAACTATTTTTTTGATTATAGTTTTAATGCTGACAGCAAACATAGCATTAGCAACCCCTGTATCTGAAGATGTTAACCTTACACAGATTAATGTCACAAATATTGATAATATTCTCCCGGAAGAAGGCGGATTCACAGTGAGTTCGACAGAATGGAGTCATGACGGACAATATTTGTTGGTAACCTGCTCCAAATCGGTGTCTCGTTCAAATAGTGTTCACAAACACTATCTTTTAGACATAAATACTCATACTTTCGGGGAAATCGATTACGGGGTTAAAGAATTAAACAGTTATTCTATTCCTGAAGCAAGCCTGTCTCCATCTGGAGACAAGATATATTTCCAAATTTCAAGAAATGCCGCTGGGAATTGTTATATCGTTTGTAATCTCGACGGTTCAAATTTGAAGGGTATAGGGACCGATTTTACAGATCTTGCGGATATAATTGAGAATCTTGGAAAGATTGGTTCCCAGAATAATCTTGAATGGAGTTCCGATTCCAGTAAAATCGTGTTTGATTGGGAAAAACCAGGAAATTATTTAAAAGGGGTATATCTTACAAATGGCAACGGAACAAAGGTCTGTGAACTTCGATCAAAGGCTGAAAAACCTGTCTGGTACGATTCTAATAAAGTATTTTTTATTGCGAATGAAGGAACCGTGGTACTTGCCGATAGTGATGGAAATTTGATTCAGACTTTCCAGCCGGAGAACGAAGATAAAGGATATACGCGTTTTTCCCTCAGTCCTGACAGAGAAAAAATAATCTTCACTTCAACAGCTGATAATGGTCTTTTCCAGACCTATATTTCTAACGCCGACGGCTCAAACTTAAAAAAACATATCTCTTATGCCGGAGGCACGGACTTTAAAGATTTTATAGGGTCCTGGCAGCCAGACGGTTCACTTTTACTGATAAAACAGGATGGGGACCTTTATATTGTGGAGGGGAATGAAAATAATAAAAAGCGTCTTTTGTATAAAGGCAATGCCACAGGACCCCGGTGGTTCCCTGACGGAAAAAAAATACTATTTGTTGAAAATAAAAACAGGTTGAATTCAATCGATGTTGACGGAACAAATCTGTCCTTTATCACAAATTTCGGACTTACGGGCTCTTATTTCTGGAGCCGTTTTGAGAATCACAAACAATATTCAATAAGTCCATCCGGAGATGTCATAGCTTTTACGTCTGCCCTTTATCCGACTACCGGAGAACTTATTAAAAATGAACCTGTCCCTTCAACACGCCAAAATATTGCTGCTCCTCTATTTATTGTTAATTCGGATGGTTCCAACCTCACTCAGGTGACCCCTACAATAAAAGGCAGATACGATACATGTGGAGAGTGGAGTCCGGATGGAAAACAGTTCACTATTGAATCTACGTTATTTTCTAAAGATAATAACCTGGGCGGGAATAGTTATCTGGTTGAATTTGATGCCCGGAACTCATCTTCCACCTGGAAGGAAATGCCTGTAAAGGAAATTCCCGGAAACAAAGAACCTGTTACAATCGACCAGATCCAAAGCAATAAACAAAACAAGGAACAGGATTCCACAAACACATCACAGGGTACTGAATACGAAGAAACAGGCAAGCAATCCCCTTCCTTTATGTTTTTACAATCTCTTACCTTTATAGTGGGAAGCTGGTTGATGCATAAAAGCCGGGAGTGATGATATTGTGAATAAAGACAGTGTTTTAACCCTTGCGCAAAAAGAATTTTCGGATAAACTGTATGAACCGAGTTTTATTATATTGATGGTCATCTTTACGGGAACTATATTTGTATATCTGCAAAGCCGCGGGGGTGGAGATAATTTTGGGCAGGTTGTCCGGATGATTGCGGTATTTTACCCCCTGATAGGTATAGCCCTTGGGTATGATGGGATAATTAAAGAAAAAAATAGTAAAAGTCTGAGTGTTTTATTGACACAGCCGGTTTTCAGAGATAACATTATTACAGGCAAATTCCTGGGAATTTCAATAATTCTTGCTCTTGTAGTCTTTTTATCTCTGATGATAATTGCAGCCTCGGATTTTCTGATTTCCGGAAAAGTTGCTGAATTAAATTCCCTCTTGCGTCTGTTAATTTTTGGGATATTTACTTTTCTTTATCTATTAGTATTTGCATCATTTGGACTTTTTACTTCTGTCTGGTGTAAAACCGAAATTGAATCCCTAACTTTTGGAGTCCTGGTATGGATCAATATGTGTTTTGCCTTCGGTCCCACAATCATAATGCTGGCTTCTTTCGCTTCAGGTCAGTCTCTGTTCAGTATGTCAAAGGAATTTGCTTCTACTGCATCCTTATTTCAAAATATCTCACCTTTACATCATTTTGCGATGGCAACAATTGGAGCTCAGGACGTAAGTTTTGGGGGGTTTGGTGTTCAGAAAGAGATATATGGACTCTTGGATACCCAGTATTCGATCTCTTACCTGCTTGGATATTACTGGCAAAATATAATAATTCTTATAATCATCCCTTTTCTATTTCTTGCAGCCTCATATATTTTATTTTTGAGAGATGATATTTAAGGAGGGGATAATGTGGAAAATAGCTCTAACATCAAAGTCATAGCCCAAAAAGAGTTTGTTGATCAGCTAAGAAGTCCTGTATTCCTTTCTTTTACGGCAACTTTTACGCTGGTTATCCTTGCCTGGTCATATGTACAGGGGACGGAAGTCGAATATACTTTGAATGTTCTTGGCAGTCCTGATTTAATGAGAGGGTTTGAAGGAGTAGCAGAGGTTGTAGGCCGTTTTGCACCCATTATGGGTATTGTCCTGGGGTTTGATGCGCTTGTCAAAGAAATAAAGTCCAGATCTATGAATGTTTTGCTGACACATCCCGTATTCAGGGACAATATAATCCTTGGTAAAATCCTGGGCTCGAGTTTATGTATTTTACTTGTGCTTTTCTTTTCCATCAATCTGGCAACCGGAGTCATGCTTCTGGTTTCAGGAATCCCGGTCACGTTGCAGCAAATCATAAGAATTGAAATGTTTGTATTTCTGACTTTTTTCTATTCTTTGATCTTTCTTGCAATCTCTATAATGATCTCGACAATAGCAAAAACCTCAAATAATTCCCTTTTGTTCAACCTTATTTTCTGGCTTGTCATAACAGTGTTATTGTCCAAATTGATCTTTACTGTAAGTTATACCTTTTCCGAAGACCTCCAGACTGCAAATGATCAGACTCAAATTATCCAGAACTTCTTGCCTGATTATCATTTTACTGCGACTGCCGTAGGGATCAAGGATGCTGATACAGGGATTGCTTATGGAATCGGTGGTATCTTTGATACCCGCTATACCCTGGGAACCTGGGCAGGGGAATTCTGGCCCAATCTGGCGTATCTTTTTGTTATACCGGGAATCTTGCTGATTGGGGCCATACTCGCGTTTTTGAAAAAGGACATAACATACTGAAAGAAAAAGGAGGAGCATGAAATACTTCTCCTTTCCAGCCACTGAATATTATCAGGCTTAATTTGAAGCCTGGCCTGTTCGAGAGTCGGTTCTACAATATTGTTTTTTGGGTATTGATTCAAAGAGGCCAATATTTGGACAAAGCGAAGTCAAGGGCGTTAATTATTCTGACATATATCAGTGATCCCACTTTGAAACTATTTGTAGCTTCTGGCCATTCCATCAAACAATCAAAAACAGAGCTTGAATTCATACCCGGTTAACCAGCAGTGTTACAAATCACAAATGACTGCTTGATTCTCCGGTCAGAAAGCTCATATAGGCTCGAAAAACAGTGTTAATTGGAGTTCAACCGATCTGAATAGAGTTCAATAGGTGTGCAAAAATATCCCAGGAATATAAAAAAAGTAGCCCCCTTTGTAAATGGCAATCAGTGCATAAAAAAGGCCCATGTGCGCAAAATCAACAAATACGTAAAATCGGTTGAACTCCAGACTCAGAATGAAGATATTCCATAACGGGTTTAAGATAAATACGTATGTAGTAGAGCCTAAAAATAATATCAATAAGCATCATAATTATAAAAACAGGGGATATTGCACATAATAAATCAAATCTGCGGCTCTTTATGTTGACTTTCGGAGGGTGGAGGGGAACTCATTCTTAAAAATCAGAAGGCCGGTTTTTTTTTGAATTTAGGGTGGTTAAAAATATGAAAATTATGTTTCAAAATATGAAAACTATATTTCAAAATATGAAAACTATGTTTCTGATTATAGTTTTAATGCTGACGACAAATGCTGCCTTAGCAACTCCTGAATCCGTAAGTTCAAATCTTAACGTCACATCACTTGACGATACTCTTCATCTCGAAAAAGGGTTTACAACAACTTCAACAGCCTGGAGTCCTGATGGACAATATTTGCTTGTAACCTGTTCCAATCGGGTTCCTTATTCAAAAAAGATTGTTAAACATTATCTGTTAGATATAAATTCTCATACTTTCGGGGAGATCAACTATGGAATTGAAGAGTCAGATACCAATGGTATATTGGAAGCAAACTGGGTCCCATCTGGAGACAAGATCTATTTTGGAGTTTCAAAGTTTGCCGGGTCGACAGATTCAGGTAGTTGCTTTGTTGTTTGTAATCCAGACGGTACAGATTTGAGGGGTGTAGGAACTAACTTTACAAATCTTCAAAGCGTAATGAAGGATATTGGGAATATTGGTCGTCAAAGAAATCTTAACTGGAATTCCGATTCCAGTAAAATTGCATTTGAATGGCAAAAACCCGGAAATGCATCTACTGGAGTATACATCGCAAATAAAGATGGAACAAACGCCCATGAACTCTCTTCGGCTACGTATCCACAACCTGTCTGGTATGATTCTGACAAAATCTTTATTGTTAAGGATGACGGAAATGTGGAGCTTATTAATGAGAGTGGCGATTTAATTCTAACTTTCCAGCCTAAAAACAATAATGAAAAATATTGGGTATTTTCCCTCAGTCCTGACAGTAAAAAAATACTCTTAGTTTCAGGATTACCAGGTAGTTTCGATTTACAGACTTATATCTCTAATACAGATGGTTCGAATTTAAAAGGAGATGTTTCTTCTTACGATGGCACAGACGAACGCATCTTAACAAGAGAATATTGGCAGCCAGGCGGTTCACTTCTTCTGGTGAATCAGAATAACAATCTTTATATTGTAGAAGGCGATGAAAACGACAAAAGTCTTTTGTATGAAGGCAATGCCAGTAAACCGCAATGGTTCCCTGATGGAAAGAAAATACTATTCGTTGAGAATAAAAATAAACTATATTCAATTGACGTTGATGGGACTAACCTAACTTGTATCACTAATTTAGGACTTACATCATCTCACTTTTGGAATTTGTTCTGGAGCCCTATAGATAAGGCTAAACAATTTTCGATAAGCCCATCTGGAAATATAATAGTCTTCACATCTGCTCTTTATCCTGATAGCGGAAAGCTCATTGAAAATGAGCCAGGCCCTTCAAAACTTCAAAGTATTACTGCTCCATTATTCATTGTTAACTCTAACGGTTCTAATCTCACTCAGGTAACGCCCATAATAAAAGGTAGACACGACATATTTAGAGAGTGGGGGCCTGATGGAAAACAACTCACGATCGGATCTATAGTATTTTCTTCTGATAGCGATTGGGATTGTGGAGAGAGCTCTCTGATCAAATTAAATGTCTTGAATTCCTCTTTTATCTGGAAAAATAATCCTGTAAAGGAAATTATCGGTGGTAGCAAAGAGTCCAGTACCATCGATAAAAATAAAACTGATAAACCAAATTCTGTAAATGTTTCACAGTCTATAAACACATCACAGGCTGTTGATACTGAACAAACAAGCAAGAAATCTCCTTCTTTTGTGTTTCTACAGCTTTTTGTCTGTATATTAGGAGTCTGGTTAATACATAAAAGCTAAAAGTTGTGATACAATGAACAAAAACTGTGTTTTAACACTGGCACAAAAGGAATTCTCAGACAAACTTTATGAACCTGGTTTATTTATACTGGTTGCCATTTTTATGAGCACCATTTTCATACGTTTACAAAGTAATGAAAATGGGGAGAATTTTGTGCAAGTTGCCCAGGCAATCGGGGTATTTTTCCCGTTAATAGGCATAGCTCTTGGGTATGATGGAATAATCAAAGAAAAAAATAGTAAAACTCTCAATGTTTTATTGACCCATCCCGTATTCAGGGATAATATTATTACAGGCAAATTTCTCGGAATTTCAATGGCTCTTGCTCTTGTGGTATTTTTGTCCTTAATATTAGTTGCAGCTTCAGATTTTATTATTTCAGGAAAAATTGCTACATTTGATTCCCTTTTGCGCCTGCTAATTTTCGGGATATTTACTTTTCTTTATCTTTTAGTTTTTACAACGTTTGGACTTTTCACTTCAGTCTGGTGTAAAACAGAAATCGAATCCCTCACCTTTGGAGTCCTTATCTGGATCAACATGTGTGTCGCCTTAGGCCCTACAATCATGACACTTGCGTCTCTCGCGTCAGGTCAATCGCTGTTTGATATGACAAAAGAATATGTTTCGACTACAGCTGCAATATACAATATCTCACCTTTGCATCATTTTGCTGAATTTACGGTTGGAAAACTGGATTTGAGTTTATGCGGGTTTAATGTTATGGCAGATATAAATGGGTTTCTTGATACCCGATATTCTATGTCTTATCTAACCGGATATTACTGGCAAAATGCGATAATCTTGTTAATTCTCCCATTTCTATTTCTGGCAGCTTCATACATTTCATTCTTGAGGGACGATATTTAAAGAGGGAATAACATGGAAAATGTCTCTAATATCAAAGTCATAGCACAAAAAGAGTTTGCTGACCATCTGAAAAGTCCTGTATTCCTTTCTTTTACGGCAACTTTTACGCTGGTCATCCTTGCTTACTCATGTTTACAAGGCATGGCAGTCGAATATACTTTGAATGTTCTCGGCAATCCTGATTTGATGAGAGGGTTTGAAGGAGTAGTACAGGTTGTTGGCCGTTTTGCGCCAATTATGGGTATAGTATTGGGTTTTGATGCAATTGTCAAAGAAATAAACTCCAGTTCCATGAATGTTTTATTGACCCACCCTGTTTTCAGGGACAATATAATTCTTGGCAAGATCCTGGGATCTGGCTCATGTATTTTACTGGTACTCTTCTTTTCAATTAATCTGGCAACCGGAGTAATGTTAATAATTTCAGGAGTTCCGGTTACGATGCAGCAAATCACGAGAATTGAGATATTCGTATTTCTTACTTTCTTTTATGCCTTATTCTTCCTTGCAATTTCCCTAATGATCTCGACAATAGCAAAAAAATCGAATAATTCCCTTATGTTTAACCTCATATTCTGGCTTGTAATTACAATATTAATTGCCGATCTACTCTTTACTGTAAGTCTTACTTTATCTGGAGATAGTCATTCAGCACAAGCTCAGACTCAGATATTCAAGAATTTTCTCCCTGATTATCATTTTACTGCAACTGCTGCAGGGATCACGGATCCTAATACAGGACTTACTTCTGGAATCAGTGGAATTTTTGACACCCGCCATACCCTGAGAGCCTGGGCAGGGGAATTCTGGCCCAATCTGGCGTATCTTTTTGTTATGCCGGGAATCTTGCTGATAGGGGCCATACTCGCGTTTTTGAAAAAGGACATAACATACTGAAA
>JAQVBP010000171.1 GCA_028690255.1 Methanosarcinaceae archaeon | reverse complement strand
GAACACGGCTGGGAAATCGACTGGAAGAAGAAAAAGATCATCTCCGGTCCGAAGATCAAGTTCGATGTCTCGGCACAGCCAACTAACCTCAAGAGACTCTGCAAGGAGGCCTGAAAATGGTAGACACCACCAAGAACACCAAGCTTTTTACGACCTACGGTGTGACCACTTCAAAGGCAGTCAACCCGGATATGGCTGCCAAAATGATCTCCAAGGCAAAGAGACCGCTTCTTGTGGTCGGAACCGGAGTGCTTAATGCAGAACTTCTGGACCGTGCCGTGGCAATCGCACAGAAGGCAAACATCCCCATCGCTGCCACAGGCAGTTCCATGCCAGGTTTTGTGGACAAGGATGTGGATGCCAGTTACATCAACCTGCACCAGCTCGGGTTCTATCTGACAGACCCTGCATGGCCAGGGCTTGACGGCAACGGGAACTATGACACCATAATCGTCCTGGCCTTCAAGAAGTACTATATCAACCAGGTACTGTCCGGAACTAGAAACTTCTCCAAAGTAAAAGCAATTGCAATTGACAGAGACTACATCCAGAATGCAACAATGTCCTTCGGGAACCTGAGCAAGGCAGACCACTATGCTGCCCTGGATGAATTGATAGAAAACTTATAAATTAAGGAGGCGAAACGTAAATGGCAGATGAATTCCCATTTGAAATTTCACCAATGTATGAAGGTGAAAGAGTAAGGAAAGACGGAATGTTCGTCGAACTTGGCGGACCCAAATCCATGGGTCTCGAGCTCGTCCGGGCAGCAGACATGGACGCGATTGAGGACGATCAGGTCACAATCGTGGGCCCTGACATCAAGGAGATGGAAGAAGGCAAGACCTACCCCTGGGCAATGGTCTTTAACATCGCCGGAGAACTGGTCGAAGCTGACCTCGAATCCGTCGTTGAAAGGCGTGTCCACGATTTCGTGAACTACTGCCAGGGTATCATGCACCTGAACCAGAGGTATGATGTCTGGATGAGGATTTCCAAGGATACCGCCGGAAAGATGAGCTCCCTTAAGGACTTCGGCCAGGCCGTCATGATGCTCTTCAAGACCGAACTCCCCTTCATCGAGAAGATGCAGGCTACCTTCTACACCGATGAAGCAGCGGTCAAGGCACAGATGGACAACGCAATGGAGGTCTTCAAAGTAAGAGATGCCCGGACCAAGGACCTCCACGACGAAGATGTGGACGTCTTCTATGGCTGTACCCTCTGCCAGGCCTTTGCCCCTACCAGCGTTTGTGTGGTTACCCCTGACAGAGTTGCTCTCTGTGGTGCAATCAACTGGTTCGACGGCCGCGCAGCCGCAAAGGTGGACCCTGAAGGCCCGCAGTTCGAACTGGAAAAGGGCGAAGTCATCGACGAACTCAGCGGAGAATACGCAGGAGTCAACGCAATCGCCAAGAAGCTTTCGGGTGGCGAATTCGACAGGATCAAGATCCACTCCTTCTTCGAGTTCCCGCATACTTCCTGTGGCTGCTTCGAAGTCGTCGGATTCTACATCCCTGAAGTCGACGGTATCGGCTGGATTAACAGGGAATTCCAGGGAGACGCCCCTAACGGTCTTACCTTCTCCACAATGGCCGGTCAGACCGGTGGTGGAAAGCAGGTCGTCGGTTTCCTCGGTGTCGGTGTGAACTACTTCTATTCCCCGAAATTCATCCAGTCCGACGGTGGCTGGAACAGAGTAGTCTGGCTCCCCGCCTCATTCAAGGAAAAGATCGCCGAAGCTATCCCTGCTGACATCATTGACAAGATCGCAACCGAAGCAGAGGCCCCTGATGTCAATGCCCTCAAGGCTTTCCTCCAGGAGAAGAACCACCCCGTAGTCGCTAACTGGGCAGAGGAAGAAGCAGAGGAGGATGAGGAAGAGGAAGAGGAAGGGGAAGCGGAAACAGCCGTTGCTGTATCCCCAATGATGATGCCCGCAGGTGGCTTCCAGATGCCCGCAATGCCCATGATGTCCGGTGGAACCGGTGGCGGAATCAAACTGACCATCAAAAACGCCAAGATCACCATCGGGAAGATGATTGTCAGCGAGACAAAGGCAAAGAAGTGAGTGACGAAACAGGTACCTGAATAAATAAAAAATTAAAAAACAGCCCAAGTCCAAAAACAATTCAAAAACAATTCAAAAACAATTCAAAAACAATTCAAAAACAAGCATGGGGTATTCTGTGACAAAAATTATCGCAATAACGGGAAAGGGAGGTACAGGTAAAACAGCGGTAGCGGCTCTTTTGATCCGCTACCTTTGTAAAAACGATAAGTTCTTGCTGGCAGTTGATGCCGATGCGGACACCAATTTACCTGAGACCCTTGGATGTGAAGTTAAGCAAACAATCGGAGATGCGAAAGAGTTCCTGCAGGAAGTTGCAACCAACCCGCGGCCGGACCAGCCGGACACTAACAAAGTGTCCTTGCTGCAGAGTAAAATCTATGAGATCATCGAAGAGATGCCCTGCTATGACCTTCTGGTCATGGGCAGACCCGAAGGGTCAGGCTGTTACTGTTATGTGAACAACCTGCTTCGGGGGATCATGGACAAGCTGGTCCAGAACTATGATGTCGTGGTTATGGACACGGAAGCAGGGCTTGAGCACTTCAGCCGGAAGATTGTCCGGGACATAGATTCCCTGATCGTTGTTACGGACGCTTCCCGCAGGGGTTTCCGGACTGCTGAGCGGATTCGCGAACTTGTGGATGAACTGGAGGCGAACGTAAAGAACGTCTACGTTATTGCGAACAAAGTCACTGATGTAAACAGGGATCAAATCGAAAAACTTGCCGGAGACCTGGGCCTTGACCTGATAGGCATGGTCCCTCTGGACCCGAAAGTAGAGGAGCTGGACATAGGAGGAATACCCCTCTCCGAGCTCCCGGACGATTCAATTGCAGTCAGGGAAGTAGAGAATATTGCAAAGAAGCTGGGCCTCTGAGCCCGGTTTTTTTTCATCCCTCCTTCCAATGGATCTGGTTGAACCTGATCTTCTGAATTTGAAAAACGTCACTCATAAACCAACATAAGTGGTGAGGTTTACATGGCAAAGAAAATGAAGCTTTCAGAAATAACAAACATGTTCGCGGGCATGAACATAGAAGCCTTCGAAAATGTTGAGATTGAAGGGGACATCGAGATTGACCTCGGTGCTATGGGAGGTGGCTTTGACCCCATGCTCGCTGCCGCATTAGGGCAGGAGAGCGCGGTTCTTGCCCAGCACTTCGCAAGGCTTGCCGGCATGTTCGGATGCCCGGTCGGAATCGGCGGACCAAGCATGGCTGCGGCCCCCGAAGCTGCCCTTGCAGCCCCAAAGCTCAAGGATCTTATCCCCTCCAAATTCGATGTTGCAAACATCGCGGACTGGGCAACCCCTATCCAGGAAGTCCGGATCGGTAACACCTCCGCAGACGGCGGAAGCCGTGGGGAGGCAGTGTACGTTGGGGGCGAGAAGGCCCTTCCGTTCTACTTCGACGCTGAGATGCCCAACAGGAATCAGGTTACCATTGACGTATTCGACATGCGTATCGGCCTTGCAAAGGCTGTTAAGCAGAACTACGACGACGTCATGGACAGCCCGGGAGAATGGGCAAAGAAGAACGTTGAAAAGTTCAACGCCGATATGATTACAATCCACCTGATTTCAACCGACCCGCTCATCAAGGACACCTCCCCCAAGGAAGCAGCCAAAACGGTAGAAGAAGTGCTGCAGGCCGTAGACGTGCCAATCGCAATCGGTGGATCCGGGAACCCGCAGAAGGACCCCGAAGTTCTCGCAAGAGCAGCAGAAGTTGCGGAAGGCGAGCGCTGCCTCCTTGCATCTGCCAGTCTGAACCTGGACTATGCCACAATCGCAGAAGCCGCATTAAAGTACGACCACGACGTGCTTTCCTGGACCCAGCTGGACATGAACTCCCAGAAAGAACTGAACAGGAAACTCATGAAGCAGTGCAACGTGCCCAGAGAAAGAATTATCATGGACCCGACCACTGCCGCCCTCGGATATGGTCTCGACTACGCTTACACCAACATGGAGCGTATCAGACTTGCAGCCCTTATGGGTGACGACGAACTGACCTTCCCGATGTCCTCAGGCACCACCAACGCATGGGGTGCCCGTGAGTCCTGGATGGTCGGCTCCCCCCTCAAGGAAGATTCTGACTGGGGACCGAGAGAATACAGAGGCCCTATCTGGGAGATTGTCACCGGTCTGTCCCTTGCTCTTGCAGGAAACGACCTCTTCATGATGATGCACCCGACATCGGTTGCTTTCCTGAAGAAGGCCACACAGACCCTCTTCGGTTCGATCGATGAAGAGCCTGTTGACATTTCCAACTGGATCGCGGCGGAGGTGTAAACAATGAAAATAAACAGCCCGTTACAAGCCTACAAGTTCCTGCCCCAGACCAACTGTGGAGAATGTGGGCAACCCACCTGTATGGCCTTTGCTTCCACTTTGATCGATAGGTCCGGCAAGACTGCGGATTGTCCACCCCTGGTTAAAGAAAAGAAGTTTGCAAAGAAGCTCGCAGAACTCGATAAACTCCTTGCCCCCGAAATCCGCCAGGTTATCATCGGAGTTGGCGAGAAAGCAGCAAAGATCGGTGGGGACGACGTCCTGTACCGCCACAAGCTCACTTTCTTCAACAAGACAAAGATGTTCTTCGATGTGGCAGACAATCTGGAAGAAGCTGCCCTGGTGGAGAGAGTCAAGCAGATTGCAGACTTCAGGAAGTTCTATGTAGGGAACTACCTGCTCCTCGACGGTGTGGCCGTCAGAGCCGTCTCCGGCGACCCTGCAAAGTTCGCCGCAGCCGTCAAGAAGGTAGCAGAGACAACAGACCTCCCCATTATCCTCTGTTCCTTTGATCCTGCAGTCCTCAAAGCCGGCCTGGAAGCAGCAAAGGACAAGAACCCGCTGCTCTACGCCGCAAACAAGGACAACTGGAAGGAAGTCGGAGAACTTGCCCTCGAGTACAAGGTACCTGTGGTAGTCTCAGCCGTCAACGACCTTGACGCCCTCAAGACCCTCGCAAAGACCTTTGCTGAGGCAGGCATTCAGGACCTTGTCCTTGACCCGGGTACCGTCCCTGCAGGCAAGGGCCTGAAGGACTCCTTCAACAACTTCCTTAAGATCCGGAGGGCGGGAATCGATGGAGACGCCGAGATTGCCTACCCGATCATGGCCCTTCCGTTCACAGCCTGGATGGCGGGAATCGAAGATCCTGTCAGTGCCTCGTACTGGGAAACCGTGATGGCTTCAATGTTCACCATCAGATACGGGGACATAATGATCCTCCATAACATGGAGCCTTATGCCGTCCTGCCTGAGATGCACCTTGTAGACACCATCTACACCGATCCGAGAACCCCGGTAGCCGTTGACGGTAAAATGTACAAGGTAGGAAGCCCGACAGCAGATTCCCCGGTATTCTTCACAACCAACTTCGCTCTTACCTACTACACGGTAGAGAGCGACATCGCCTCCAATGGAATCGACTGCTGGCTCCTTGCGGTTGACACCGACGGTATCGGCGTGGAAGCTGCCGTTGCAGGAGGCCAGTTGACCGCCGACAAGGTAAAGGAAGCCTTTGATAAGTCCGGCTTTGACCTTAAGAAGGACGTAAACCACAACACCGTTATCACTCCGGGACTTGCAGCTCGCCTGCAGGGGGATATCGAAGACTCCCTTGGTGTAAACGTAAAGGTTGGCCCAATGGACTCCGGCCGTATCCC
>JAQVBP010000016.1:24931-27939 GCA_028690255.1 Methanosarcinaceae archaeon | reverse complement strand
GGTGCCCGGGGTTTTTATTTCAGTCAAATACCCCGCCGGCTTGCTAGGGAGTGCCCCAGTGTAACTTTGATTTTATTTGAAAAGTGCTTCTCAAATTAGAACGTCGATTTTCGGAGCTAATTTTAAAAGGGCTGAGTTAATTTATATATTGATAGTAAATTATTTATATTATTAAACGGAAACTTCACTCCGCATATTTATCATGAATAATGAGCTACAATCCTAAAAAGGAGGTTGAGAATATGACGGAAATAATTGAGAAAAAGGTTCATGGGCCCGTATTACATGGGTTTTTGTTGGGTAACGGCAAGTTCATCACTCCTGAGGAAATGGAACTCATGATAAGTTTCGGGACTGTAAAACCAACAAAATTTTAATACTGCCGGGTTACATAGCTTCTGATCGAATGCTTCAGTTCAAATTCGTAAACTTTTCGGAAACGTGTACCCCATGAAAATCGCCTGCATCCAGATGAACATCTCTCTTTGCTCAAAACAGGAGAATTTTGAGCGTGCTCTTTTTTTGGCCGATGAGGCAGTCTCCAAAGGTGCGGAAATGGTCGTTTTTCCGGAAGTTTTCTCAACCGGCTTTTGCTACGGCCGGATAGAAGAACTTGCCGAACCCTGCTCAGGCCCAATGTTTGAAGCCCTCCTTGACTTTTCTAAAGAAAACAACTGCATTCTTGCAGGATCAATCATAGAAAAAGCAGATCGGGAAAGAGCAGATCGGGAAGGAATCGCCAGGAAATGGCCGGATAAAGAAAACGAAGGTCGGATCGCCCCCTCTAATAAAAAGCAGTCTCCTTCCTGCTACAACCTCGGCTTTTGCATCGATTCCGGAAAACTGGTCGGCAGCCACAGGAAAACCCATCTTTACGGCCCGGAAAAAGAGCACTTTATTCCCGGAAACCGGATTGCTCCCATTAATCTTGAAAAACGCGGGCTTTCAATCGGGTTAATCGTCTGTTACGAAATCCGCTTCCCTGAAATTGCACGAAAACTTACCCTTGAGGGGGCCGACCTCCTGGTCTCGGTTTCGGAAATCCCGGATTTTTTCGGCCACCCCTGGAAGACTCTCACCCTTGCGCGGGCAATGGAAAACCAGCTCCCCTTTATCGCCTGCAACCGGACGGGAAAGGACCGCTATTCGACTTATTTCGGGTCTTCCTTTATGGCCAATGCCTGGGGAAAGATGCTGGCAGAAGCCGGAAAAGAAGAATGTGTCCTCCTGGGAGAAATCGACCTTGAGAAGGCCCGGAAAGTCAGGAAAACAAGCTCGATTTTTGGAGACCGGCGGCCGGAGCTGTACTGAGCCTGTCCGATATTTTCCTGTATAAATTGACTATTAATTAAAAAACAAACCGTGATCATTAGATTCAGTTTCCAATATATGTCCTGTTGTAATATCAAAAACAGTGAGTCAACTATCCATTCCTAAAGGCTAATAAAACAGGGCACATTACATAAAGCTTAATCTGTCAGATCAATTTTACGTCCCATAACATAGGTAGCTTTTATATTTCTGCTATCCCCCATTATTTGTAGCCCAAATAACATATTTTCGACATCCCACTTGTCACAACTTTTCAAATATTCCATCCTAATTTTTTGAATATATTGAGCTACATAATCAATAACAATGAAATCTGCCTCATTCCCTAAAGAAAAACTTCCAATTTTGTTTTCAAGTTTTAATGCTCTGGCAGCTCCAAGGGTAATTTTATAAAAACTTTCAAATGTGTTCATTACATATCTATTAAGCTGTTGAATTTTATAAGCTTCATTTAAAGTTTGAAGCATTGAAAAAGAAGTTCCTGCCCCAACATCGGTGGCTATTGTAGTTGTCACTCTTTTATTATTTACCCTTTGCATATTAAACAGTCCGCTACCCAAAAAGAGATTCGAGGTTGGGCAATGAGAAATAAATGAGCCGGCACATTTAATCCTGTCCAATTCGGAATCTGAAAGATAAATACCATGAGCAAATATTGAACTATCGGTAACTATTCCTGCTTTTTCATAGACATTTAAATAATCAGTACAATCAGGAAACAGGTCCATGGTTTGTTTTATTTCGTCTTTATTTTCGGCAAGATGAGTTTGGATATAGGTATCAGGGTATTCTTTATGAAGCAAACCGGCTACTTTGAGCTCGGACATACTACAGGTAATTGCAAACCGTGGGGTAATAGCATATAAATTTCGTCCTTTTTTATGCCAGGTCTCAATTAATTCCTTGCTTTCAGCATATGCTTCTTTTACTGTGTCTTCAAGAGCGGCAGGGGCATTTCTATTCATTAATACTTTACCTGTAATGATTCGCATATTAAAATCGGAAGCTACTTTAA
Source organism: Methanosarcinaceae archaeon (assembly GCA_028690255.1). Taxonomy (GTDB): domain Archaea; phylum Halobacteriota; class Methanosarcinia; order Methanosarcinales; family Methanosarcinaceae; genus JAQVBP01. Next base: position 25,592 of record JAQVBP010000016.1, on the reverse strand, counting down.
ATAAAGCATTCACAGAAGTTTTATGTTCAGTTGAAAAAGCTGCACATGATGTAGTTCCGTTTTTAAACAGTTCTTTTATAAAATCTTTTGATGCCCCTTTTGCATATTTCGGGGATGAAAACATTTCTTCTACTGGATATGTATACTCATTCAGCCAGTCCAGGAGTTGTTTGCCATAAGAGCCAATAATTGGGGTCTGTGGGTAATGAATATGCGTATCGATAAAACCTGGCATGATAAGCATACCGCTGTAATCATCATATGAAGCCTGAATGTATTTTGATTGCATCTCTTCATATGTACCAATATCAACTATATATCCATCAGAAATAACTAATCCGCCATCTTCATAATAGCGCATGAAATCATCAGGATTAGTGTATAAAGTAGGGTCATTTATAAAATAGAATATCTGTCCTCTGATTATTTTTTTCATATTATAAGCCTCCAGTGTTGCGTCAACAACCGGATCTCGTATAATCGAGGATTGCGACATTTCTTCCCACGCTAAAGTCGAGGGCATCCTGTCGTCTATATCGTGGAATTTAAAAAAACAATAAGCTTAATCCATGCCGGATTAAGCCCTTTTCTTTGGATTGCGCTTACTCAGACCTTTTCAGCTTTTCAGCTTTTCAGCTTTTCAGCTTTTCAGCTTTTCAGC
>JAQVBP010000016.1:8468-24831 GCA_028690255.1 Methanosarcinaceae archaeon | reverse complement strand
AAGCTTAATCCATGCCGGATTAAGCCCTTTTCTTTGGATTGCGCTTACTCAGACCTTTTCAGCTTTTCAGCTTTTCAGCTTTTCAGCTTTTCAGCTTTTCAGCTTTTCAGCTTTTCAGCTTTTCAGCCTTTATCCTTTCAATTTCTTTACAAGTAGCTCGCGGGCCGTTTTTGCGTCGGCTGTGCCTTTGGTCTTTTTCATGACCTGGCCCACCAGGAAGTTAAGGGACTTTTCGGCCCCTCCCAGGTAGTCCTGGACCGCGGCCTCGTTTTCGGTGATGGCTTCGGAGACGGCCTTTGTTACCAGGTCGTCCTCGGCTTTGAAAAGGCCTTTTTCCTCGACAATTTGCGTCGGGGCCTTTTCCTCCTCGGAGTCAAGCAGCGTCCTGATAACTTCAACGGCACTCTTGTCGCTGATTTTGCCGTCGGTGAAAAGGGCGATCAGTTCGACCATGTCGTCCACCTTGAAGGAATTGACAATCTCATGGTCCTTGTCGTTGATGCAGCCAAGGGTCACTCCGTCGTAGGAAGCCACGACCAGGTCGCGGTAGTTCAGCTCTCCGAGCAGGACATCGGCAGCCCAGGTGGCGGCAGTCTTCGGGTCCGCGCTTTTTTCGCATACTCCTTCATAGAAGTCCGCAAGCAGGATACTTGAGGTAAGGGCCTTTGCGTGCATGTCCGCAATCCCGTACTGCTCCATGAAACGGGCCCTTTTTGCGTCCGGGAGTTCGGGCAGGGTTTTCCTGATTTCGGGGATCCAGTCGCTAACGCGCATGGGCACAAGGTCGGGTTCGCGGAAGTAGCGGTAGTCTTCGGCCTCTTCCTTGGTCCTCATGGACATGGTAACGCCTCTGGCCTCGTCGAAGTGGCGGGTCTCCTGCACGATTTCGCCGCCCCGGCGAATCACGTTTTTCTGGCGCATAATCTCGTAGAGAAGGGCTTTTTCCACCCCCTTGTGGGAGGAAATGTTCTTGATCTCGACCCTTGTTCCGCCTCCTATCGAGACGTTGGCGTCCATACGCATGGCCCCTTCAAGGTTTCCGTCAAAAACGCCCAGATACTCAAGGATGTTCCTGAATTTGTCCAGGAAACGCCTGGCCTCTTTAGGGCTTCTCATATCAGGGGCCGTAACGGTCTCGATCAGGGGCATGCCTGACCTGTTGTAGTTGATCATGACTCCCTTGGACTTTGCAATGCTTCCGATATGGACAAGCCGGCCAGGGTCGTCTTCCATATGGGCTCTCCAGATCCCTACCTCATGTTCTCCGTCTTCCCCTTCGATCACTACCTTCCCTTTGCTCACGATAGGGTAATCGTACTGGGTGGTCTGGAAACCTCTCGGGAGATCCGGGTAGAAATAGTTCTTCCGATGAAACTGCGTCTCTTCCGCAATTTCCCCTTCGAGGGCAAGCCCGACCTTGATTGCGGCCTTTACAACTTCCCTGTTAAGAACCGGCAGGGCTCCTGGCAGGCCCAGACAGACCGGACAGGTATGGGTGTTGGGTTCCGCGTCGTGGTAGTCGGTTGAACAACCGCAGAACATCTTGCTTTTGAGCTTGTTAAGCTGGATGTGAATCTCAAGCCCTATCATCACGCCGTCAGGGTTCTCGTACACCATTTAAACCACCTCCGGGGGTCTTTTACTGTGATAATCCGTATTCTGCTCGAATGTATAGGCAGTCCGGAGGAGCGTCGGCTCGTCAAAGGGCTTTCCTATGATCTGAAGCCCTACCGGAAGTCCTTTCGTAAAGCCGCAGGGCACGGATATGGAAGGCACGCCTGCCAGGTTGATCGGCACCGTGTTCACGTCCGAAAGGTAAAGGGCAAGCGGGTCCTCGATCTTTTCCCCGAGCTTAAAGGCCGGGTTCGGCATCGTCGGGGCCATGAGCACGTCCACCTTCGAAAGGGCTTTCTCAAAGTCCTGCTTTACCAGGGTCCTGACCTTAAGGGCCTTGAGGTAGTACTTGTCATGATAGCCTGCGGAAAGGGCGTAGGTCCCGATAAGGATTCTGCGTTTAACCTCGTCTCCGAAGCCTTCCGCCCGGGTCTTTGAGATAAGGGCGTGCCAGTTTTCAGCTTCTTTCCTGAACCCGTACCTTGTCCCGTCAAAGCGGGCCAGGTTTGAGGAAGCCTCGCTCATGGCGATGATATAGTAGGAAGCAAGGGCGTACTTCGTGTGCGGCATGGAGACTTCTTCCCAGGACGCTCCCAGGTCCTCACAGCGGTGTATGGCATCCCAGACTGCTTTTCCCACTTCCGGATTTATTCCTTCCCCGAAATATTCCGCCGGAACTCCTATTTTCAGGCCCTTGATGTCGTCTTTAAGGGCTGCCTGGTAATCTGGCTTTGCTTCCGGAACCGAGGTCGAGTCTCTTGCATCGTGTCCCGCAATCACGTCCATCAGGACCGCAATATCGCTCACGTTGTTTGCAAGGGGCCCGATCTGTTCGAGGGAGTTTGCGTAGGCTACGGCTCCGTATCTGGAAACCGCTCCGTAGGTGGGCTTGAGCCCCACAACTCCGCAAAAAGCTGCGGGACAGCGCACCGACCCTCCGGTGTCCGACCCAAGGGCAAAAGGAGCTTCGCCTGCGGCAACGACTGCGGCACTGCCTCCCGAAGACCCTCCGGGTACTCTTTCAAGGTCCCAGGGGTTTAAGGCGGGCCCGAAGTAGCTGCTCTCGGTCGAGGAGCCCATGGCGAACTCGTCCATGTTGGTCTTTCCGAGGATGACTGCTCCGGCTTCTATCAGTTTTTCAATAACGTGGGCGTTGAAGGGAGGGACATAGTTCTCAAGCATCCTCGAGCCGCAGCTGTTGGGAAGGCCCTTTACTGATATGTTGTCCTTGATTGCGATAGGTACTCCGGAAAGAGGGCCTTCGTGTCCTTCAGAATCAATTTTCTTTGCCTTTTCAAGGGCTCTCCCTGAAACCGTAACATAGCCGTTGATCTTGCTCTTCTCGATTGTTTCAAGATAACCGGCTGTGACCTCTTCGGCCGAACTTTCCTTAATCTGTTGCTTTACTTCCGCAACGCTCATCCATTTTGCTGACATAAATTAAGACCCTCCTCAGCCGATCTTTGGAACCCTGAAGGCCCCTTCCTGGGTGTGTTCGGTGTTTGCGAGTACTTCTTCTTGCGAAAGGGACTCTTTTGCCACGTCCTCTCTGAATACATCGTGGAGGTCAATCACATGGTAAGTGGGAGGTACGTCTTCTGTTGAAACCTCGTCGAGCTGGCCGAAATAGTCCAGCACTGAATTAAGTTTTTCCATATATTCGGCTTTTTCCTGCTCGCTTATCTCAATCCTGGCAAGCCAGCCGATGTGTTCTACGTCTTCTTTCGTGATCATGAAAGTTCCTCAAAAAGAGAATGATTATAAATAGGATCTTGGTACCGCATGCTATGAAAAGTTCTAATTAGTATCACAAACCATCATTAATTTGTGATATAAACTGTTCTTTGTATAGTGGATTAACACTAACAGGGTGAAGCACAACACCCTCTATCCCCTCTGCAAAGGCATTAGGGACTGCTTTTCGCTTGGAAATCCCTCATCTCGCATACAACACAATATATGATATAATTTGTATACTACGTGGGAGTATTGTACTGAATTTGGTATTATACTTAAAAACAGGTCATGAGATAAATATATATTCTTATCCGCCTTCCGACCCTTTTCTCCAGGTCCCGATGAAAAGCCTGCTCCCTCTTCTCAGCTCGGTTTTATTTTTTCCTGTTTTTCCGGACTTCCGGGCCTTCTGCGTTTGGCATTTCCTGGTTTTTTGTGATTTTTTACACAACAACTTTATTGAAATATTTTTAAATAGGTGTGATTTTCCCACATATATTTAAAACCAACATATTTAATAAATGTATACTTTTATCTAAAAAATAAAGCCTTAAATTCTCTTTAATTCTCTTTTAATCAGATTTTAATACCTTAAAATAAAATTGACTATGATATTATTAATAAAAAGAAAATTTATAAAAATGAAATCGTAATATATATAACTGTCTTAATATCTCTTATAGTCCTCCTCAATATCTGGATAGTCATTATAAATTTTAAAAAACAATCAATAGTTTCATCCTTCATTGTCAAATTATTTCAGGGCTATTTGGTGCTGCCGTTGAATCGGCCTTTCAATCTGCACAATGTCTTATAATTTATTTTTAAAGTGCCTGCTTCTTGCGCAGGATGCTCAGATCCTCTTATATCGGAGGGAATCGCATTGAAAAAACAGTTTTATATCGTAATTCTTACCTGTTTGCTGGCATTACTTTTTTTATTGCCAGTTTCTGCAGCGTCACCAACGACCTGGAACATTTCAAATGTTGAGGGTCCCGGTAACTATTCAAGTCTCTTAGAGATCTGCCCGCCTGGAGAAGGGGATATCATCCGCATCTGGGGTGTGGAAGGCCATATCTATGAGGGCGGAATCACAATCGACAAACCCGACGTCCGGATCGTTCGCTGGGAAGGGTCGCCGGCCCGTCCGCTCCTTAGCAATACTTCGCACAGTGCTCCGGCGCTCACAATCACCGCCGACAACGTCACTTTGCAGGATCTTAATATTTCAGGCAACACCTACGCAGGAGACGGGGCCGGGGTCCATGTCAACGGGACCTACAGTAAGCACCTCCTGGGCTTCACCGTAACCGGCTGCGTCTTTACAGATAACAGTATGCCCGGTTGGCACTCCGGTGGTGCAATGTATCTGGAGTACGTCGACAACAGCAGGATCACAAACACGACATTTGTGAACAACATGGCAAGTGGGGAAGGCGGCGGAGCTTATTACTCTTGGTCCAACAATGCCACCCTGATGGACACGACATTTGTGAACAACATGGCAAGTGGGGACGGCGGCGGTATAGTGTTCTTAAATTCTAACAATGCTATCCTGAAAGACACGACTTTTGAAAATAATTCAATAACCTTTGGGAACGGCGGGGGTGTTGAATTCCTTGATTCTAACGATGCCACCTTGACGGGCACGACCTTTGCGAACAACACAGCAGGTAGCCGTGGCGGTGGTGCTTGTTTCAAAACTTCCAATAATGCCACCCTGATGGGCATGATCTTTAAAAATAACAAAGCAACTGAGGGTGGAGGGGTTTGTTTCTTCTTTGATTCTAACAATACCGCCCTTAAAGGCACGACTTTTGAAAACAACACGGCAATTTTAAATGGCGGCGGTGCTTTTTTTGAATCTTCTTACAATGTTTCCCTGATGGGTACGACTTTTGAAAACAACACGGCAAATACTAACGGTGGGGGCGTTTATTTGACTCATTCCAATAACGCCGTCATCAAAAACTGTCTTTTCAACAATGAGAATAACATATATGCACTCTACTCCAATGCGGTATCCCTGAACGAAACGACTCCAGCTCCCGGAGTAAACGTCGCCGGGGGTCCTTATTTTGGAGGCAACGTCTGGCTGCATGACCCAGTTCAAAATATATCTAAATGGGGTAACGACTCCGATTTTGACGGCATCTGCGACAAGCCACTGACCATTAAAAATTATGATAGTGAGGGCAGTGTAATAGGAAACTTTGGAATCGACTCCTATCCGCTTGTTTCCGGCGGCGGGACGGTAGAGGTCACATCTACACCATCGGACGCCTTCGTCTATATTGATGGGGCGAATACCACCAGGACTGCGGAGAAATCCTTCTATTTCCCGGCCGGGGTGCATAATCTCTCAGTGTACAAAGAAGGATATCTTCCAGGAGAAGTAGATCTCAATATCATCCCCGGAAGGAATCATTCAGTGACAGTTCCTCTCATTTATATTACGCCAAGGATCTGGAACGTATCCACCGTGGAGGGACCTCATAACATCACCAGCCTCTTCAATATCACCGCGCTTGGCGAAGGCGATGTAATCCGCATCTGGGGCGAAGAAGGACATACCTATGAGGGTGGAATCACAATCGACAAACCCGACGTCCGGATCGTTCGCTGGGAAGGGGCCCCTGCCCGTCCACTTATCACCAACAGCTCTGGTACAGCCTCAGCACTCACTATCACAGCCGACAACGTAACCCTTCAGGGCCTCAATATCTCAGGCAACAGCTATAGTACCAGTGGTAACGGCGCCGGGGTCCATATCAACGGGACCTACAGTAAGCACCTCCTGGGTTTCACTGTAAACGAATGTAACTTTACAGGAAATTCAATGACATATTGGCTCAATAGTGGCGGCGCAATGTTTCTGGAGTACGTTAACAACATCAGGATCACAAACACGACATTTGAGAACAACAAGGTAAAATATGGTTATGGTGGCGGGGCTTATTTTGCTTATTCCAATAACGTCACCCTGAAGAGTACGACCTTTGAAAACAGCTATACATCATGGTATGGTGGCGGTGTTTTTTTCAAATTTTCCAACAATGCTACCATAAACGGTTCGACATTTGGATATAACGCGGCAGGTTTTGAAGGCGGTGGTGTTTATTTCGAAAATTCCAATGATGCTATCCTGGATGGTTTGACATTTGCCAACAACACGGCATATGATGATGGTGGTGGTGTTTATTTCACTTCTTCTAACAATGCTAGCCTGGACGGTTTGACATTTGCCAACAACAAGGCATATGATGATGGTGGTGGTGTTTATTTCACTTCTTCTAACAATGCTAGCCTGGACGGTTTGACATTTGCCAACAACATGGCATATAATAATGGTAGTGGTGTTTATTTCGAAAATTCCAATGATGCCCTTATCAAAAACTGTCTTTTCAACAATGAAAAGAACCTCTATGCAGATGGCTCCAGTGCTGTTCTGAATGGCATGTACAGGCTCGAGACGAACATCGCCGGAGGACCGTATCTCGGCGGCAATCTCTGGCTGAAACCTGATGGCACCGGTTTTTCCCAGACCCGTGCAGACTACAACCTTGACGGGATCTGTGATCAAAAATTAGAGATCAGTGGTTTTGGTATCGATTACTTCCCGCTTCACAGTGGCGGCCCGTCGGCGAATTTTACTGCCGCTTCGGAGAATCCCATGGTCGGGATTCCGGCCGCTTTCAATGATAGCTCAGTGAGCCGCTCACCTATTATTTCCTGGACCTGGGAGTTTGGAGATGGAAATAATTTTACCACCCATGACCCGGCTTCCCGAAACATCCCCCATACCTATGAGAACGCGGGCACCTATCAGGTGAACCTGACGGTTTCCAACTCCCTGGGAACGCACAGCATAACGAGGACAGTCGTTGTTGATCCCTTCACCCTGCAGGGTTTGATCTCCCGGGCTTCCCCGGGTGAGCTTGTCGAAATTCCGGCCGGCACCTATACGGAAACCCTGGAAGTGAACAAACCCATTATTCTCAGGAGCAGAGCAGGGGCAGTGCTGAACGGAAGCATTACCGTTACCCCCACAGCCGCAGGAGTGGTGCTTGAGAACCTCACCGTGAACGGGCCCGAAGGTATTAACTCCATCACAGTCAATGCCGGGGACTCCGTGGTAAGGGGGTGCACGGTTTCCGGTGGAGGAACAGGGATTAAACTTGATTCTGCAACAAACTGCACGGTAGAAGGATGCAAGCTGACAGGACAGAGAGAATACGGAATCTACCTTTCCTCGGCAGGCCAGACCCGGATCCTGGACAACCGGGTGAGCGGATGTAGTGGTTTTGGGATCTTTCTCTATTCGAGCAGTCCTGAATGTTTGATCTCCGGCAACGTTGTCCGGAATTGTGGGGGGACGGGCATTCAACTCCAGAGTGGTTGTCAGGGAAGTAATGTTACCGCCAACACCTGCCTGGGTAATATTAATGGAATTCATATCTCTGGATGTAAGGGCCGGACAACCATTGTGAGAGATAACACTATAACCGGAGACAAAAACGGAGCTATCAACCTGGAAGAATCGGACTCGGTTGTCGTGGAGAATGTCACGGTCAGGGATGGAAAGTACGGCATCTTCCTGAACAATGTCCGGGATATCACTCTCACCAACAGTACCTTCTCCGGGAACTCCGGCTATGGAATGTTTAGTCATCCAGGATATTATGTGCGTGACTCTCTGATTGCAAACAACCGCTTTAACAATACAAAGAACTTCTATATCGGGGATGATGCTTCTTTATGGTCCGGCACCCGCTGGAACATGACAAAGAGCGCAGGCACAAACATCCGCGGGGGGGCTCTTCTTGGAGGTAACCTCTGGCTAACTCCCCATGGAACCGGTTTTTCCCAGACCCGGGCCGACTACGACCTGGACGGGATCTGTGACGAAGCTTATGCGATTAGAAACGGCACGGGATGCGTCATCGAGTTCGACTATCTCCCGCTTCAGAACGGAGGGCCCTCGGCGGACTTCACAACCGATTCCCCGGGCACCGTGACCGGGAGTCCCATCGCTTTCAATGACACGTCGGTTGGGGTGGTCTCGAAATGGCACTGGGAGTTCGGGGACAAAACCTTTGCCTCCGCCCAAAATTTCACCCGCATTTATGGGGAGAAAGGCACCTATAAGGTGAACCTGACCGTCTCCAACGAGTTTGGGGCAAACACCACGACCAGGACAGTGCCGGTGCTTGAGGCCCCTAAGGCGGCTTTTTCCTTCGGCCCAGTTGAGGGAAACGCTCCCCTGGACGTGACCTTTGCCGATAAGTCTACAGGTGACATCACATCCTGGTACTGGGACTTTGGAGACCTTACAAACTCCACCTCCCGGGGGGCCCCCGGAGTTCATAACTATGCGACAAACGGCACCTATACCGTTTCTTTGAATGTCTCTAATGCGTACGGGTATAATCTTACCAGGTCCACGCTTACAGTGCTTCCCGCACCTGTGGCGAATTTCACCCGGAGCACCGAGGAGGGCTACGCCCCGATGACAGTGGGTTTCACCGATACTTCGAAGGGAAACATAACTGTCTGGTACTGGGACTTCGGGGATGGAACCGTCTCCGCACTGCAGAACCCCTCGCACAAGTATGTGTCTCCCGGGATGTATACCGTCTCTCTAAATGTCTCGAATGCGTACGGCTTCTCCAAAAAGATCGGGGAGTCTCTCAGGGTTGGCATGCCTGCTCCAAAGCTTCGCCTCTCCTCAACCGAAGGCTTTGCTCCCTTGTCTGTTGCTATCAACGTTAGTGGCTCTGGCAACCCCGATTCCTGGAACCTCAGTCTTGGTGAGGGCAGGTGGATTAACGGTAGCAGTTCCGATTCCATCAACGGCACTTTCATTTTCCCACAGTCTGGGGAATACACTCTGAGGCTTAATGTTTCTGCTAACGGTTTCTTCAACGAGACCAGTGAGACAATTCATGTAGGGATGCCTGCTCCCATGCTTCACCTCTCCTCAACCGAAGGCTTTGCTCCTCTGGCTGTGAGAGTTGAGGTTGAAGGCCTGGGTGACCCTGATTTATGGAACCTGAGCCTTGGTGACAGCAGGTGGATTAACGGTAGCAGTTCTGATGAAATCAATGGAACAATCACTTTCCCCCAAGCCGGTGACTACACGCTGAGGCTTAACGTTTCTGCTAATGGTTTCTTCAACGAGACCTTTGAGACAATTCATGTAGGGATGCCTGCTCCAACACTCAGCCTTTCCCCCCGCGACGGTTTTGCTCCTCTGAATGTTGATATCAATGTTAGTGGCTCTGGCAACCCCGATTCCTGGAACCTTAGCCTTGGTGACAGCAGGTGGATTAACGGTAGCAGTTCCGATTCCATCAACGGCACTTTCATTATCCCACAGTCTGGGGAATACACTCTGAGGCTTAATGTTTCTGCTAACGGTTTCTTCAACGAGACCAGTGAGACCATCCGTGTAGAAATGCCTGCTCCCCTGCTTCACCTCTCCTCAACCGAAGGCCTTGCTCCTCTGGCTGTGGGTGTTGAGGTTGAAGGCCTGGGTAAACCCGATTCCTGGAACCTTAGCCTTGGGGACGGTAATTGGATTAATGGTAGCAGTTCTGATGAAATCAATGGAACAATCACTTATCCGCAGGCAGGTGACTACACGCTGAAGCTTAAAGTCTCCGCTAACGGTTTCTTCAACGAGACCTTTGAGACAATTCATGTAGGAATGCCTGCTCCAACACTCAGCCTTTCCCCCCGCGACGGTTTTGCTCCTTTGTCTGTTGCTATCAACGTTAGTGGTTCTGGCAACCCCGATTCCTGGAACCTTAGTCTTGGTGACAGCAGGTGGGTTAACGGTAGCAGTTCTGATGAAATCAATCAGACAGTCTCTTATGCTAAGGCCGGGGATTACACTTTGAAACTTAACGTTTCTACAAACGGTTTCTTCAACGAGACCTTTGAGACAATCCGTGTGGGCATGCCTACTCCCACGCTCCGGCTTACCGAAACCGAAGGCTTTGCTCCTTTGTCTGTTGCTATCAACGTTAGTGGCTCTGGCAACCCCGATTCCTGGAACCTTAGCCTTGGAGACTGCAGGTGGATTAACGGTAGCAGTTCTGATGAAATCAATGGAACAATCATTTATCCGAAAGCAGGCGACTACACTTTGAAACTTAATGTTTCTGCCAACGGTTTCTTCAACGAGACCTTTGAGACAATCCGTGTGGGCATGCCTGCTCCAACACTCAACCTTGCCGAAACCGGAGGCTTTGCTCCCTTGTCAGTGGGTGTTGAAGTTGAAGGCCTGGGTGATCCTGATTTATGGAACCTTAGCCTTGGTGACAGCAGGTGGATTAACGGTAGCAGTTCTGATGAAATCAATCAGACAGTCTCTTATGCTAAGGCCGGCGACTACACTTTGAAGCTTAATGTTTCTGCCAACGGTTTCTTCAACGAGACCAGTGAGACAATTCATGTAGGAATGCCTGCTCCAACACTCAGCCTTTCCCACACAGAAGGCCTTGCTCCTCTGGCTGTGGGTGTTGAGGTTGAAGGCCTGGGTAAACCCGATTCCTGGAACCTTAGCCTTGGTGACAGCAGGTGGATTAACGGTAGCAGTTCTGATGAAATCAATCAGACAGTCTCTTATGCTAAGACCGGCGACTACACTTTGAAGCTTAATGTTTCTACAAACGGTTTCTTCAACGAGACCAGTGAGACAATCCGTGTGGGCATGCCTGCTCCAACACTCAACCTTGCCGAAACCGAAGGCTTTGCTCCTTTGTCTGTTGCTATCAACGTTAGTGGCTCTGGCAACCCCGATTCCTGGAACCTTCGCCTTGGTGACAGCAGGTGGATTAACGGTAGCAGTTCTGATGAAATCAATCAGACAGTCTCTTATGCTAAGGCCGGCGACTACACTTTGAAGCTTAATGTTTCTGCCAACGGTTTCTTCAACGAGACCAGTGAGACAATCCGTGTGGGCATGCCTGCTCCAACACTCAACCTTGCCGAAACCGAAGGCTTTGCTCCTCTGGCTGTGGGTGTTGAGGTTGAAGGTCTGGGTAAACCCGATTCCTGGAACCTGAGCCTTGGGGACGGTAATTGGATTAACGGTAGCAGTTCTGATGAAATCAATGGAACAATCACTTATCCGCAGGCAGGTGACTACACGCTGAAGCTTAACGTCTCCGCTAACGGTTTCTTCAATGAGACCGCTGAGATGATCAGTGTTGGCATGCCTGTTCCAACGCTCAGCCTTTCTCCCACCGGAGGCTTTGCTCCTTTGTCTGTTGGAATCAACGTCAGCGGCTCCGGGGGACCCGATTCGTGGAACCTGAGCCTCGGAAACGGTAACTGGATTAACGGCAGCAGCTCCGATGATCTCAATAAGACAGTCACTTACGCTCAGGCCTGCGACTACACTTTGAAGCTTAAGGTTTCTGCTAACGGTTTCTCTAACGAGACCTTTGAGACGATCAGTGTTGGCATTCCTGCCCCCACGCTCGGCCTTACCGAAACCGAAGGCTTTGCTCCTCTGGATGTCGGAATCAACGTTAGCGGCGTCGGTTTCCCAGAGTTCTGGAATCTGAGTCTCGGCGATGGCCGATGGATCAACGGCACAAGCTCTGATTCAATCAACGGCACGGTCACTTATACTCAGACCGGGGACTATACGCTCCGGTTGAATATCTCTGTCAATGGTTTCTTCAATGAGACCCGGGAGACAATCCATGTCAAACATGAAAGCGGCAGCAGCCATACCCCTACCTACGTACCTACTTCTTCCGGGGCCGAAGGGGTGCAGGCAGTTGAAGCCGGGCAGCAGAAAGCCAGGGCAGGCCAGGAAACCCATATCGATTTAAAAGGAGATTCCTCGGGAGTTCTGGGAGTCAGCTTTACGTCTGAGAAATATTCCGGCGTAGTGGTGACCCAGGTCGAGGTGCTTGATACAAAGGCGGCTCTCTATGAAATCGAGGCCGAACTCAGTGCACTTGAGCCCGGAGTAGGACCAACCGAGCCTGCCGTCGGGTCAACCGGGCCTGAAGTCAGGGGTGCCGAAACCGGAACAGAAACGTCAGATTCTGCAAGAACCCCGAAGGGAGTGGTTCTTCGCTACATGAATATAAAGGTTGGAAACGAGCGCTTTGAAAATTCCGAGAACCTGAAGAGAGGGGTCATTACTTTCAAGGCTCCGAAAAGCTGGATCAAAGAAAACAATATCGATGAAAGCACAATCGCCCTGAACAGGTTCCACGACGGGGAATGGAACAAACTCCCTTCCGAAAAGACCGGAGAAGACGAAGAATTCGTTTACTTCATGGCTCAAACCCCGGGTTTCTCCCTCTACTCAATTACCGGAGATACAATAAAATCCGGGGTTATTGAGAAAGAAAGCAGGTCTGCGGAAACTTCTTCCGAAAATGTACCTGGGGATAAACAGGAGACCCCAGAAAAGTCCCCGGGATTCGGACTCGTTCTTGCAGGCCCTGGCCTTTTGTTTGCGGGTTTTATGAGGAAAAACAGATAAGAAATAGCAGAGAATAAAAAAGAAAGATAGCTAAGAACAAATGAAACAAAGAGCAGGAAGTCAATTACTTCCTGCTAAAATAGGGGGCTTGCTCCGGTATTGTGAGCTTTTCTTAACGGGGCCTGGCCCCCTTCAATCTTTTTTTCAATAAAGCAGGTGTAAAATTTACCTCTGCAAGCGGAAGAGGCCGTTCGCATTTATGATTTACACTTTTTTTCTCATGTGCAGGGCGTACATCTGAACCTTCTTCATCTTCGCAAGGTTCAGGACCCGCTCCATCTCTCTGTCTTCCAGGGGCCGGGCTTCGATATATCCGCTGTCCACGGCCTCGTTGAAGAGCTCGTAGCCAGAGGCCGACCTTGTAAGGACGGTTGTCCAGCCCTGGGGGCTTCCAACTCCCCCGAATGAGATATCGGAATTTTCGGAGGTCAGGTCCGTACAGAACTTGCAGGAGGAACTCCGGTATTCGTCAAAGTCGCTGAGTTCGAAACTGTACTCCTCTCCGGATTTCAGGCCGACTTCGAACTTTCCTTTCCTGATCTTCATGGCCTCTATATCTTCCATTTTCAGGCCCTTGCTTCCGAGGACGGTTTTGATACCTTCCTGAGAAAATGTGTCCATGCAAAAAAGCCCCAGTTTAAGGACCTTTGCCCGCATGAAGAGGTGGAGGAGACCGTGGGAACTTTTCTGCATCTTTGTTACGGCATCGATATTGCAGCTTGTCCCCACAAAGGCTATGCTGTGCATTCCCTGTTTTATTGCGCTCATCAGGGCCTCAAGGGTCATGCTGTGGGAGTAGATGCTGCCTCCGCTTTCCAGGATCTCTTCCGCAGTTTTCGCAACGATTGGAACGGGTTTCCAGGGCTCTTCCCTGGACTTTCGAGTGACTACGGCCCCGTCAATCAGGCCCTCGTCCAGAAGGTAGAGGAGAAGCGAAGTTACAACACCTCCGTCCTGCCCTTTTAATTCCGGTAGGGCCGAGCGGGCGGCGTAGGCGTAGCGAAGGTTTCCTATAAGCCCCTCTTCCGTGGTAATGGTGCGCGGACACTGGTAGTAACAGACCCCGCAGGCCTTGCAGGGCCCCACGAGTTTTGGTTCTTCATCCTCTATCGTGATGTACTCACAGCTTGCCGCACAGGCCCCGCAGAGGGTGCAGATCCCGGGCTTGATGATGTCCTTTCTGAGTTTTCCAAAGGATATTTTTTCTTTTTCACTGAGGTTTCGCTTGAGCCTGATTACGCTTTTTTCCAGAGTATCAAACTTGTTCTTACACTCCGGGCTGCAGAAATAATAGCTTTTTCCCCCGTAGTCCGAAACGTATTCAGTGCTGTCGGGTACAATTTTCTTGCATATGGGATCGACTGGCATTAAAGTTCTCCTTTGCAGTCTAATCTGAAAAACACCGGGTAATGCCGGGTAATGCCGGGTTATATCCGGGCCTGCGTTTCCAGAGGGTGTTTCTTAAAGATTCGCATTATAATGAAGTTATTATATATTTGTACTACATTTTTATAATTATGTCCCTTATAGTTATTCCGGCTGTTATCTACCTGTCTATCCGGTTTGGGGATTAAAACCCCTCAACCTTAATTCCCGTATAATGGTACATTTGATGAAATATGGGCGCTGCATTCCATGGCTAAATGCCGGGTCCGGTATTTTGCAAACATTATTATAGGCTTCGTCTAATAGTTCTTCACAACTTTAAACAAATTATCTTCTTGTTCAGCTTTTATTCCAAAGCCCGGAGCAGGGCCCCGCCCTATCCGGTTTGTTTTTGCCCGGGCCTTCCCCTGTTAGGAAGAGCTTAAATCGATTCCCCTTAACTGATATTTACAAATTGATTTCTAAACACTAAGAAGGTTGTAAAAATGGCTCTGAAACCTAGAATTGCCGAATCCCCCGAGGTCCGTCTTATTGACCTGAAAGCAAAGCCTTTTTTCATTGTTGCTTCCGTGGAGGTGGGAAACACCACCACCAAATGTATTCTGACCGCGACCAACATGGATACGGGAACTACCCACATCATCAACAAGGTCGTGAAAATGACCAGGGACGTCCGGGGGCCCAAACCCGGGGAGGTCGTGTTCGGAAGGACCCTGACGGGCGTGGAACTTACCCGGGAGGCCATTTCGGAACTGGTGCGAAATACCCTGGTCGAGTCCGTGGAAAAGGCCAGTCTCGACATTAAAACCGACCTCCATTTCGTGGTGCGTTCCACAGGAGTGGTGGCAGGCTTTGACTCTCCCGAAGAGGTAGGGGAATTTATAAGGGCCCTTGCGGACGGCTGCCTGATAGCCGGGGTGCCCCCGAAAAACATGACTCCCCCCATGTCTCTTTCCAACATCCCTCAGAAGCTCCGTAAATACAGCAAACTTGAAAAGGTCATCTTCGACGGGGCCGTGGCCGGGGTGCTGCCACCTATCGGTTCCACAGGGGTCGAGATTGTCGCAAACGAAATGGAAGGGGAACTTGCAATGGCCGGGATTAAGGAAGCTGCCAAACTGACCGACGTTGATTTCAGGAACCCCTGTATCTCGATCGACTTCGGGACAACCCTGGACGGCCGGATTACAAGTCCTGACCTGCCCTATGCAAAGACCGTCGGGAACTTCTGCGGGTATGCCGGAGCCATTCCGGATGCTATCGTCCGGGGTTCAAAGCTCGTGGATTCAACGCAGGGAACTGCCCTTGACGTTCTTACGGATCAGAAATCTCCTTCTTTCCTGACCCTGAAGATGAAGAAAAAGGTCATACAGGAATACGTAAAGAAAGTCTCGGAGCTCATTATCATAGAAAAAGTCCCCAGGCACAGGACACGTTACGGAAGTGTGCCGGTCAGCTCCGAAGGAGCCGATGAGGTCGGGGTCGTGCTTATCGGTTGCGATGTGGGGGAAAACGGGTCCGATATGGGGAAACTCACGCTTATAGGTATGGATATCTGCAAGAAGCACGGGCTGCAACTCATGACGGCCGTCATTGACGAGGTCATGGCGGACGTCGTATGCAGGCTTGTTAAGGTCGCAAAAGACGAGGGCCTTATCTTTGAGGACAGCACCATAGGAATCACGGGTAGGGCCGGGATTACCGGTAACAAGCCGGGGCTGATCCTCAAATGCCTTGATGAACTGGGGATCGCCCCGAAAATAGACGAACGTGTGGTCTTTGTAGACGACGGGCTTGCCCGGGGTGCTTCTGTCATGGCCCGCTGCATGAACTCCCTGGGGACTCCACAGCACCCTCTGGGGGGGCTGCACGGAGGAAAATGTATCCTGGGACAGCGGGTTAAGCTTCAGAACAAATAATTTAGAAAAAGGAATTTGGAAAAAGGAATTTGGAAAAAGGAATTTGGAAAAAGGAATTTGGAAAATGGAATTTGGAAAAAGGAATTTGGAAAAAGGAATTTGGAAAAAGTAAAAATCTGCCGGACCTTGGGCAGAGGTGGGGTAAGGAGAATTAACCCGCTCCCCCACTGCTCATGGATCCGAATACGCTTAA
>JAQVBP010000016.1:6531-8368 GCA_028690255.1 Methanosarcinaceae archaeon | reverse complement strand
GGAATTTGGAAAAAGGAATTTGGAAAAAGGAATTTGGAAAAAGTAAAAATCTGCCGGACCTTGGGCAGAGGTGGGGTAAGGAGAATTAACCCGCTCCCCCACTGCTCATGGATCCGAATACGCTTAAGTCGATGTCCTTTTCCCTTTCCAGCTTTTCTTTAATATCTTCAGCTTTTAATTCTTTCTTTTCTTTCTTTTCCTTGATTTCGGCGTCAGTCAGTTCGAGGATTTCCCCTCTGTACCAGAGGTTGGTCTTTTCAAGCAGGACCCAGATGCCGTCTTCTTTTTTCTCTATAGCGGCTACACGGCTTATGGTGTCGCTGTTGAGGTATTTGACAACATCCCCGGTTTTGATGGGTTTTTTGTTTCGACTAACGGCTGTAATCACTTCAGCATCAGCCATACTCTTACCTCGGGGCCTTCAGGGTTTGCTAATTTTCCGTACCCTGCAAGCGCTGTTTATCAGAATTAACTGCTTACAGGTTGTATTGGCCCTGTAATAAAGTTTATGCGGGCTGCTCTGTGGCTGCAATTCCTGGAAGTTCCGGGAAGGGTGCAGGAATTCCGGAGAATCCGGTCAGGAGCCTCAAATGGCTCCGAAGGTCCTGTCCCCTTCCCGGCTTATAAATAAATATTAAAAAAAGTAAAAAGGGGAAAGCTTTTACTGGGTGTTGATCTCTTTTCTGAGGTCTCCCATAAGAGCCACCCTTTCCGCAAAGGCATTGTGCCTGTGGATGCTTTCCTCGTTGATCTGCTTGATTGTAATCACTGCGTCATCGGGGAGTTTTACGAAAGCCTTTACGATATTATCCGCCATGGTTCTTACGCAGTCTTCCACAAACTTGGGGTTATTATGGGCATTTTCCACAACCATCTTTTCGTCGGCGCGCTTAAGGACTTCGTAGACACTGGAGCTCATGGAGCGCTCGATTATGTTGATAATGCTTTCCAGGGAAACATCGAAATCATGGGCCACTTTGATCGAGATGATGCCTCTTCCCCTCTGGTTATGGGTTGCCATGGGAACTCTTTCCAGAAACGTGAAGATCTTATCTTTTTCAATCCCGAGGTTGGCAAGTTCGGTTGCTGCCTTGTCCCGCATGATCTCCTGGGCACAGGGGCAGGCGGTAATCCCTATAACTTCCGCACCGATGAGTTTTTTCACGTCGAAGTAGCCGGTGTCTCCGTCTCCCCTTAAGGCCGAGGCCTCGGCGAAGATGTTTACGACTTCCTGACAGTCAATGCCTGTAGCAGGAGATTTGCGCTTTAACATGTATTCGCTTTTCATCCGGACTTCGGCCTGATTCGCGTATTCGTGGCGGCCAAGCAGGTTGTGTGCAATATCACTGCAAAGTTGCTCGATCTCGTATACCGGCATACTGAGGATTTTTTCCAGAATCTCATTGACAGCTTCGAAGTTGCGAGAGAGGTTTGCACCCTTCCGGTCGGAGGGGAGGTCTACAAAAACATCGAAAGTTGAAATCAGCACTATAGGGCGCTTATCTTTCCTTTTGATTTCAACAAGTTTTTTTACGTTTGTTACTCCTACTCGCGTGAGGTTAATGGGGACGCTCGGTTTTCCGGCCTGAACATCCGGGAGGTTGAAGGTACAGTTTTCCATGTTTACCAGATCCGTAAAATGATGGTGTGTTATAAGGATGTTATGAAGGTATTATATATACTCATACAGTTTTATTACTAAGAATTATGTCTGGTTACTGCTTTACATAAAAAGCAATAATTAAAATTTTAATTTCGGATGAGTATAAATCGGATGTAGTTTTTACAAGCTTATGCTTTTGATGAAGTGCTTTTGATGAAGTGCTTTTGATGAAGT
>JAQVBP010000016.1:1352-6431 GCA_028690255.1 Methanosarcinaceae archaeon | reverse complement strand
TGCTTTTGATGAAGTGCTTTTGATGAAGTGCTTTTGATGAAGTTTCAAAGCAATCGTATCAACAATTATATAATATTTCTGGGAAGGCCGGTTTTATATCCTTATTAGGAGTAATCTCTATTATAATAATTTTATTATTTATTCCGGGCCATATCATACATATTGGCGGGTTCATTATAATGGCTCGTAATATATTATAGAAGACATTATATTCCTGTTCATATAATTATCCCTATAATTTTATTAACATCCACAAAAATATAATGGACACAAGTGTTTAAGTCCTTAGGACCGCTTTAACGGATAAAGTCCTGGATTTCGGCAGTTATTAGTTTCGGAAGATTGTAGCCCCAATCTAAGAATATTGGCAAGTGTCCATAAACTCCCCTTTCCCGCTGCCTCCTGAATCGAAAAAAGGAGCCTCTTCCGGTCTGTTGACATAAATAACAAAACGTTTTTTTGAAAAAGATGGAGCAAACATTCTAAAACTTCAATTAATCATGGTCTTTCACGAGCCTTCAGGCAGGATGCCTGCGACTTTAGTCGTGGGAAGAATGCCGTCAACTTTCAGGCATTCTGTTCTATGTCTGGATTTCTCCAGTCTGCTTTTGAAACAGGTTCTCGTAGCAGATAACGTCGTCTTTGAAACTATTTCCCCTCGCCGATATCGGATATGCTTGTTATATGTAGCACACACCGCTCCTGCCTTTCAGGACTTTTTAATGCTACACGATAGGGAATTGGACTGAGGGAGCATCCAAATGATCATGACATGTCCAGCGTAGTCAATTAAGACTCAGGCCGGTCAATCAAGGCTGGCCGAAACAAGCCTCTCTCTTTAGTGGGGGATTATTGACAAGCTATAGATATTTAAATAATTTCCTATTCGAACAATGATATAAAAAAATTCCGGTTATATTAGGCCTGTAATTTTAGGTAAATTTCCCGTAAAACAATATCTACAGCCCACTTATTGAAGAAAGACTTTATATACTTTAAAATGTAATCAGTGTCTAGCAATATAACTTGCGAGGTGACCTTTATGTCCAACACAAGAAATTTTGTTTTACGCGACGAAAATGACAATGAACACGGAGTATTCACCGGAAAGCAGCCAAGACAGGCCGCCCTCAAAGCCGCTAACCGGGGTACCGGGACCAAAGATCAGCCTGACATCATCCGTCTCAGAGAAAGAGGGACAAAGAAGGTGCACGTTTTTAAGGCATGGAAGGAATTTGTAGAAGCTCCCAAAAACAGGCCTAATTGGATGCCTGAAAAGATCAGCAAACCTTTTGTCAAGAAAGAAAAAATCGAAAAAATAGAATAATTTTTATTTCCTCATAAACCCGGATTCCTGGGTTTTATTCTTTTTCTTTAAAAATCGGTGCCGGATAAACTGGGGCAGGTTCAAGCTCGGGAAGTGGATCTTATCGAGATTTCCCGGGCTTGCTTTTTTGAAGGTATTGACTTTTTTGGAAGCTGGATGGCCCTTCTTCCTCTGATTCTTCTAATTATTGCTTAATCTTCTGATTCTTCCGATTCTTCTTCTGATTCTTCTTCCGATTCTTCTGATTCTTCTTCCGATTCTTCCGATTCTTCTTCTGATTCTTCTAATTATTGCTTAATCTTCCGATTCTTCTGATTCTTCTTCTGATTCTTCTGATTCTTCTTCTGATTCTTCTTCTGATTCTTCTTCCGATTCTTCTTCCGATTCTTCTGATTCTTTTAATTATTGCTTAATCTTCCGATTTTTCTGATTTTTCTGATTCTTCTTCTAATTATTGCTTAACCTGCAACGATAAGTTTAATAACATCAGTTCTGATTTCCAATTCATGTCGTTAAAGAGAGAGAATGTACTCATCGAGGCCCTTCCTTACATGCAGGAGTTCTATGACTCGGTCATGGTAATCAAGGTCGGAGGAAACGCCATGATCAACGCCCGGATCATGGAAGACATCATTAATGATATCGTCCTTTTGCGTTTTGTGGGGATCAGGCCCGTAATCGTACACGGGGGGGGACCCGAAATTACGGAAAAGATGCAGCGTATGGGCAAAAAACCCGAGTTCGTCGAAGGGCTCCGGATTACGGACGATGAGACTCTTGAAATCGCCCGTATGGTCCTTGTCGGAAACATCAACACCAAAATCGTATCCCTGATCGGGCAGTCCGGGGGAAAAGGAGTGGGGTTTACGGGTCACGATGGCCGTATGATCCTGGCCCGCAAGAAAGCTGTCCAGAAGGTCCTGATCGAAGGAGTGGAAACAGAGGTCGATATCGGTTGGGTGGGGGAAAGTGAGGTCGTCAACCCTGAACTTTTGAATATCGTGCTCGAAAAAGGTTATATACCCGTAATTTCCCCGATTGCCGTGGACAGCGCGGGAAACGCCCTGAATATAAATGCCGATACCGTGGCAGGAGACATCGCCGCAGCTCTCCGGGCCAAGAAACTTGTCCTCCTTACCGATGTCTCAGGCCTCCTCAGAGACGTAAACGACCCCTCAAGCCGCATCTCTCGCGTCCCTCTGGAAAAAGTGGATGCCCTGATCGCCGAGGGAATTATCAGAGGGGGAATGATCCCGAAAATCAAAAGTGCGGCCGTGGCCGTGGAAAGCGGAGTCGAGAAGGCCCATATAATAAACGGGAGCATTTCCCATTCCATGCTCCTCGAACTTTTCACGGACGGCGGGATCGGGACCATGATCTGCAGGCAAAATTCGGTGCCGGAAGGAGATAAATAATTTTTGAAAAAATAAATACTGATATCTTTAAATAAATACTAATAACTAAAAAATAATAAGTGTTTTAAAAGTGTATCGGCAGGCTTTTTCCGGCCGGATACACCTTTTTATTCTAAAATCGGGGCCCCGTAAGTAAAGTCATCTGCCTCAAGGACCTTTTTCCAGAGCTCTTTGCACTCACAGTCAACCTTTTCCAGGTCGGCCGGGTCCTGGCTTATGGAAAAGTCCCTAAGGGCATCCGCAAGCTCATGGCTGCACTCTTTGCAATTGCGGGGCCCGCGCTTTGAGCCCGCACCCACGGGGTCGGACATGATCGGGAGCTCCGGATATTTTTCTTTTGCCCGTTTGAGGATTTCGACGATGCTCCAGAGCCAGGGGGGTCTGTACTGATTTTTTTCCCAGAAGCTCTCGACAAGGGTGCCTTTCTGGACGTTGCAGAGGTTTACGGAGATGGTATCCGCATAGGGGGCCGCATCGTCTATGGAGTGCAGGATGTCTTCTAAGGCCTGCTTTTCGGAGAGGAAGAGGGGTTTCAGGAGGAGGTAGGCCTTTACGGTCACCCCGTGCTCTTTTGCGATTTCGGCTGCCCGGACAAACTGGCTGAAGGTGAACCCCTTGTTTATGGAGTCTTTCCTGATGCGGTCCGAACTGGTCTCAAGCCCGAAGGCAAGTTCGAAAGGTTTTTCCTTAAGGATGTCGAGGCAGGCCTCCACGTTTTCCTCGCTCACGAACTCGGGCCGGGTCTCCACAAGGACCTTGACGACTCTGGAATCCTCTGCGAGGGTTTCCAGAATGGCATCTCTGGCTTCGGGGAAGACTTCCTTTTCGTCGAGGAAACTTCCGGAAGTGAAGATCTTTACCATAAACTCCGAAAAATCCCCGGCCTTTCTCATCGCTTTTTCGAGCTGGGCCTTATAGTTTTCAAGGGTCGGTGGGGTTGTTGCGCAGTCATAGACAAAGCCGCACATGGTGCAGCCCCCCACTTTTCCCCAGTAGCAACCCGCGCTCTTGAAGATCATTGTCAGAGTCTTTGTCCGGACCCCTTCTACAAGGTCCTCGCCGGTCCAGCTTGCTGCCGGATAGTCCGGGGACGAGGGCTTGATCCTCTGTCTTTCCCGGATTTTGAGTACTTCTTTGTTCAGGGACATGGCCGTAAAAACCTCTCTTTCTATTAATAATGGATTTTACTCGAACTCAATGGTCGCAGGTGGCTTCGGGGTGATGTCGTAGACAACCCTGACGACGCTCGGGATCTCGGAGGTGATCCTGGACTGGAGGAGCTTGAGGACGTCCCAGGGAATTTCCAGCACGTCCGCGGTCATCCCGTCTCTGGACCCTACAGCTCTTATCGCCACGATCCAGCCGTAGGCCCGCACATCGCCCTTGACCCCGGTCCCTTTGCCGATTATTGCGGCATAGGTCTGCCAGGGGCAGAAGCGGTCGAGTAGTTCTTCTTCGACGATTGCGTTTGCCTCCCGGACAGCCTCGACTTTCTCCTCGGTAACCTCCCCGAGCACCCGCACGGCAAGCCCCGGCCCCGGGAAAGGCATCCTTTCGCAAATTTCCTCGGGCATCTCAAGGGCCCAGGCAACTTCTCTTACCTCGTCCTTGTAAAGCTCGTCGATAGGCTCCACAATTTTCTTGAACTCGATATCTGTGGGAAGCCCGCCTACGTTGTGGTGGGACTTTATCCCGCCCTCGGACTCGATCTTGTCCGGGTAAATGGTTCCCTGGATCAGGTACTCGGCCTGAAGCTTTTTTGCCTCTTCCTCAAAGACCCGGATAAAGGTTTCCCCGATGGCCTTTCTCTTCTCTTCAGGGTCCGTTACTCCTTTCAGGGCCCCCATAAACCTGTCTTTCGCGTCCACAACGTCCAGATTCATGTGGGAAAAGATGTGGGCGATCCTTTCGGTTTCTCCCTTTCTCATAAGCCCGGTGTCAATGTAAATCGGGTGCAACCTCTCCCCGATAGCCCTGTAGGCCAGCTCCGCACAAACTGAACTGTCCACACCGCCCGACAGAGCGATTATGGCCTGGCCGTCAATCTCGCTTTTGATCCTTTCAATTGCTTTTGGAATGAATTTCTCGGTTTTTACCATCGAAATGCTCCTTAAGGTGAATATTTCCTTTAAGAAATGATTTAAGAAATGATTGTGAATCGGTGAAAGTAGAAGTAGCAGGATTTGATTGTATTTCAGTGGGATATATGTGTCAGTGCATGGGGGTTTTGATATTTAAAGGTATAGTCGATAGAAAATGAATGTATAAGTTGATAATGGATCAAATGTCTGAAAGATGATTTGTTTATGGAAAATACACATGAAATTCTTTGAATTA
>JAQVBP010000016.1:0-1252 GCA_028690255.1 Methanosarcinaceae archaeon | reverse complement strand
ACAGATACTTTCATACCAAATGAAAATACACAGATACTTTCATACCAAATGAAAATACACAGATACTTTCATACCAAATGAAAATACACAGATACTTTCATCCAATATTATATTCGTTTTTGCCGTTTTAAGGCCCTGGGGTTCAGTCATTGAAAGTCGGTTGAAGAAGGATTTTCGGTAAACACTCCAAAAAAAGCTGTAAATATCTTTTTTCTCAATCATGATAAATGACTCACGGACACGACCCCTTTTCTCCTGCGTAAAAAGTTCGTCATCTGATGAAGAATCCTTCCCCGGCCGGGCCCATAATTTGAAATATCAGAGCTTTCAGATAGAATTCCAGGTGAAATTTCATGGCAAAGAAGTCCAAAAAGCTTTCAAAACAGCCAGAACAGGTTTATCAATTCAAGTTTGCCCAGGTGGGCATTGTCCCTCAGATCTGGAGACGGGTCCATTTACCTCCGGACTACACTTTCGGAGACCTCCATCTGGCAATCCAGGCCACGATGGGCTGGGATGATTACCACCTGCACGAATTCAAAGTCCCGAACCCCCGGACCGGAGTACTTCAAAGAATCGGCGATTCCAGCGAGGAAATAGATGACTTTTACGGGACTTCTGCTCTGTCGGAAGATAAAGCAAAAATCGCCGATTATTTTTCGCCTGAAAACAAGCTTGCCGTGTACACGTATGATTTCGGGGACGACCTTCAGGTAAAGGTCCGCTTCGAAAGGGTCCTTCCGGCAAAAGAGGGGGTAAAGTATCCAGTCTGCACGGCTGGAAAGAGGGCCGCAATCCCTGAAGACAGTGGCGGGGTCTGGGGCTATGAGGAGCTGCTTGAGATTCTGAAGGATTCGGAGCATGAAGATTATGAGGGGACCCTTGAGTGGCTGGGGGTAGAGTTTGATCCCGAGCACTTTGACCCGAAAGAAGTAGTATTTCCCTAAGAGTATTCCCCTAAGCAAAAAAAGCGGGGGAAGGCTCAGGAGCATCCCTATATTTACCTTTAAATATGTATAAATTTTGTTAGTTCCGTTTCTGAAAACTTATTCTTATATTTATAAATCCCCACACTTCGAAGTAAAAGGAGGGGATTTTTGGATGCCGGAGGATGTTTCAGCAGCATTAAAGTTATGGGGGGCAGTCGTGACTTTTTTATTACTGGGGTTGTTCATTGTTTTTGTCTTTATTCTCACTCATGGGTAAAGGGTCATGATTAATTTTTTACTTTTTAATTTTTACTTTTTAATTT
>JAQVBP010000170.1:2126-5869 GCA_028690255.1 Methanosarcinaceae archaeon | reverse complement strand
TTTTATGTGGCAAAAACAACATTATAAGAAATAGTTTTGGTAGGAAATATACCTGCCAAAAGCAGTATGGAAGTCAAAAACCCCGGGGGATAAAAATGCTCCCGGGAAATACCCGGAAAATCCTCAGAGCCCCAACGCACTGAAACCCGCACTGAAACCCGCATTGAGTACTTCCATGGGATTAAGGCCGGTGACCTTCAACATAATATGAATTCCCAGAAAGGTTCCGATTACACTGCCTATGTTTGCAAAACTCGTGACCAGGAGGATACGCATAAACTTATTTTTCAGCATATCCCTGACGTTCTCGATTCCGAAAAGAGCTTTGACATCTTCGGTTGTTGGATTGCGCTGTTTTGCTTCCATAAGGCCCGCAAACCAGCCGGCGGCCATCATCGGGTTAAGAGAAGTAAGCCAGGCCACAAAGAAGGCGGTCAGGATAGAATAGGGGTGTCCTCCCGCAAGCAGGGTTCCTCCGGCACTTAAAACCCCGTTTATCAAAAACCACCAGCCAAAGGCGATGAAAAGGAGTTTTGGGGAAGTGCCGGAAAGCAGCAGGAGCAAAAAGGTCGCAAGGGCGAGGCCAACAATTCCGAAACCTATTATTTTTGCGAGTCCGAAGCGTTTTTTCGGAATTTCGATAAGGCTGTTAAGGGAAGGAATTGTCTTCGGGTTCTGCAGGTATTTCATAACTCCGGACCTGTGCCCTGCCCCTATTACCGCAACGATTGTCTTACCCTCGCCCGAAACTCCGCCTGCGGCGGTCCTCAGGAGGCTGCCTGCAAGGTAGGCGTCCCTTTCATCAATCAGGACTTCGGCCGCAGTAGGGGCAAGTTCCCTGAGTTCGCTTACAAGAGTTGTAACCACGTCCTGATCCGTGATGGTATCAATATCGATGTCCATCCCTTTTCCGACCCCTATAAGGCCGCCCAGGAGAGAGCCGAGCATCTTGAGCTTCTCCAGGAATTTCATTTTACCCCAAAAACGCTGCAGAGTAACCTGAATGTCCCGATCAATCAGAGCAACCCTCGCACCCGAGGCCTCGGCTTCCTCAATTGCAGAGATCATTTCCGCACCTGGTTTGACACCCATGTCCTCCCCGATTTTTTTCTGTATGTAGGAAAGAAGCCAGTGAACAAGATAGAAAGATACCTTCCCCTCACTCAGTATATCCTTTATAGGGATTTGAGTCTCCTGCACATTTCCTTTCAGAGCATTATAACGGCCTCGGCAGAGCTCGACTGCTACCACGTCAGGTTTTAGCCTCCTGATAGTATCCCTGACCTCAGTCACACTTTTTTCGGAAACGTGGGCTGTTCCTACGAGGACAATTTTTGCATGTCTTTTTTCCGCAGGACCCTCAGATGAACCGGGGCCCGAAAGTTCTGAAGAAGAACTTAAAGAAGAGGTATTTGCAGAAGAAGAAGAATTTACAGAAGAAGAATTTAAAGAAGAGGTATTTGCAGAAGAAGAACTTACAGAGGAGGAATTTGCAGAAGAAGAACTTACAGAGGAGGTATTTGCAGAAGAAGAATTTTCAGATGAGACAGTCGAGGTAAGTTCAGAAGAAATTCCTTCTGAAAAAGAAATAGAAGGAGCTTCTGCCGCATAACCGGAACTGGCGTCCAGCACCTCATTTATTTCGGTCTCAGACTCTGCCGAAGACTCCGACAATACGACCTCGGTTAGCTCGGTCTCAGAAGAAAAAGAATCAGATGAACCGGACTTTAGCACGCTAGTATCCTCTTCCGTGGACTCAACAGCGAGTTCCTCTACAGAATAAGCCGGGTCCATGGATGAATTTTGTAAGTTGTAATCGGAACTCTCAGCCTGCGAATCTGTTACATTGGATTTATCCATTGATTTATCCATCATAAGTCTCTCTTTTATTGCAGCGGTATTTTTTAGAAGATTTTGAACGACTGTAATCCTGTTTCATACCATTATCTGGTTGGAATGATAGGTGTATCGATTTCAAAATATGAGAATAAGCCACAGAAAAGTACGGAAGGACACGGAAACCGGCCTGCTGACCGATGGTAACCGGGCCTCTAAATAAAAATCTGAAATACGACTTATCCGGCCTCAAGTTATTGATAATTAACCCTCAGACATTTATAGTTTCTTACAGCCTCATCTCCTTTTCAAGCTTGTTTACGAGATATTATTCACTCATCAGTCTCAGGGTTCTCACGAGATCTGTTCTTGAAAGTATTCCTACAAGAGATCCGTCGTCAATGACAAGAACTCTTCCTATATTCCTTCCCGAAATAAATTTCAGAGCTTCGTGGGCCTGGGCGGAAGAAGGGACGGATACGAGCTCTTTTGTCATGATATCCCGGACAAGCAGGACGGGCCGTTCAAGGGGAGGCACCCTCCGGACATCGGTAAAACTTACAATCCCTTTGAGAAGACCGCCTTCAATTACAGGGTAACCCATGTGCTTGTTTTCAAACATAAAGTGGACCAGATCCTCCACACTCATGGAGGGAGGGACGGAGACTACGTCTTTTGTCATGAGGTCTCTGACAGCAACGGTTTCAAGAGTCACGGAGGCCAGGGTCGAGCGTTCTTCTTCCGTTGCTCCCACGTAAATAAAAAGGGCTATCAGAGGGAACCAGAGGTTACCAACCAGGATTCCGAAAATTGCCATGAGAATGGCAAAAAACTTTCCAACGGCCGCCGCACTCTGGGTGGCCTTGACGTAAGACATCTTCCGGGCATAAAGGGATCGAAGAACCCTGCCTCCATCCATGGGAAAAGCCGGCAGAAGGTTGAAGATTCCGAGCACCACGTTCATTACCCCAAGAATCCAGATGACCTTAAAAGCCGGATTTTCTAGAAGTTCTGCGGAAGATGATAGGAAGTTTCCGTATACAAAAAGACATATAGCCCCGATAACAAGGCTTACGAAAGGCCCCGCAAAAGCCATCTTTGCTTCCTGGGACGGGTTTCTCGGCATCTCTTCCATAGACGAGACCCCACCGAAAAGAAAGAGGGTGATACTATCAATTGTTACTCCATAGCGTTTTGCCAGATAGGAATGCGCAAGCTCATGCAGCAGAATGGATACAAAGAGCAGCAACGCAGTCAGAGTTGAGAGCGTATATCTCGTTGTAACAGGCATGACCTCCTGAAAACCATAGGGATTTGGAGAGCTTGCAAATACGTAAGCAAACACGGGCAATATCAAAAGAAAGGTAACGTGCAACTTGATTGGTATGCCCATTATAGTCCCGATTTTGAATGAAAAGTTCATAAAACAAATGCCCCCGTAGTAATATACTAATGGTAATGACTGATAAATATAACTTTTATATTATATAATGTTTTATATTATATATTATTTTATATAATATATTAAATTATGCAGCCTGAATACAATATTCTGTAACCTTCGGTGAGCGTTGATAACCAGTAAATCAAAATGGATACCGGAATGTCTAAATTTATTCAAACCTGTTCAGATCAATGCTATTGAGATTTACTTACCTTTTTACTTACCTTAATACAATATACTCCCAATATTATATTAAGAATACATCAATAATTTATATTTATTTTTGAGATTTAACATGAAAGTGTTTTCAATTACTTTTATTTATTTGTGCCTGTTACTCAAAGAGTTTCACGTGTATTTTGAAAATAAAAAAACGCACATGAAATTCCCGAATTACAGATAAAAAAACAGGGAGAAAAAGTAAACAGGGTGATACTCTCATACCAAAAATGAAAGTAAACAG
>JAQVBP010000170.1:0-2026 GCA_028690255.1 Methanosarcinaceae archaeon | reverse complement strand
AAAGTAAACAGGGTGATACTCTCATACCAAAAATGAAAGTAAACAGATGGTACTTTCATACCAAAAATGAAAGTAAACAGATGGTACTTTCATACCAAAAATGAAAGTAAACAGATGGTACTTTCATACCAAAATGAAAGTAAACATGTGGTACTTTCATACCAAAAGGATAAAAGAGTAAGATTAACCCTGTTAAAGCCCTTCAACAACTGTTTTTAGATCCTTCAAAAATTCATCTATATCCTCAGGGGAGGTATGCGGCATCAGCACGAGCCTGAGGCCTCTGGGCTTTCGGGTGATTGAGACATGCCAGCCGAATTTATCGAGGAGGGTTTCCCGGACTCTGTCAGGTTCCGGGACTGCGAGAGCAACGACATTCATTACGGGTTCGAGCAGGGGTTCGATTCCGATTTCCCTGGCACCTTTTATAACGGCTCCGGTGAGAGTCATACAGTATTCCACGCTTTTCCGATAGCCTTCCCGGCCGAGATATTTCATTACGGCATAGGTGGCCACAGCAGCAGCGCCGCTTCGAGTGCCTGTAAGGGTGGACTGCGTTTTAGTGGTAAGGTAGGGAGTATCGACCCTGAGGCAGTCCAGAAAAACAGGAGACCTGGCCAGCAGAGCACCGGAAGGGATTGTGGACAGGCCCATCTTGTGGGGATCAATTGCAATGGAAGTTACTCCTTTGATATCGAAATCGAATGGATAGGTTTTTTCCATAAACGGGAGCACAAAACCTCCGAAGGCCGCATCGATATGCAGAAAAAGTTCCCTTTCAAGAGCCAGTTCCGAGATTTCCTCGATAGGGTCCACCTGTCCGAATTCCGTATTCCCGGCTATCCCCACAAGCCCCACGCTCTCTTCATCGATCAGTTTTTCCATGCAAGCTATATCAACCTGAAACTCCGGGGTAAGAGCAGCTCTTCTGACTTCTACCCCAAGCATGTTGGCAACCTTATCAAAAGAAAAGTGAGCGGAATCGGGGACTACAATATTAGGAGTTTTAATGTGAGGCCTGCGGGCAACCCCCAGATTCTTCATTGCCCTGACTGCCTGAATATTGGACTCCGTACCCCCCGTCGTCAGGTAGCCACAGGCCATAGGCGCATGAAGGAGTTCTCCGAGCATTTTTATAACTTCGTTTTCAAGGCCATGGGTACCCGGAAAAAGCCCAAGGTCTCCAAGGTTAGCTTCGAGAAAAAGCCTGTGGGCTTCTAACGCTATCCTGTGAGGATGCGTACACATTGAACTCAAAACTTTGTAATAATCCATATCTTCGGATTTTGCCCCTTTCAAAAGGGAAAATATCTTTTTTTCAGAAAGGCCCTGCTCATTCATTAGGATAAGGTAAAAACAATTCTGTTTAAAAGACTTATGGATTTATCCAGCAAAAAGGATGAAACAGCCGAGAAGTCAGATTTCAGAAGGAATAGAGAATTATCAAAGGTATTCAAGTATTCAAGTTGCTTTTTTAAAAATTGTAAATCATGATTGATTTTTATCAAGAAATTGAGGAGGTAATACCCCCACCCCTTTATTTCCACTGGAACACCTTTTTAGTTCGGAGGGGAAAAAAAGACTTGAATACATCCAAATAAATTGTATATTATTTATTTAATTATTTCGTTTTTATTTTGGAAAATAAACGATATTATGACAATGTATATATACTATTAATTGAATAACACAACAACATTATTTTGTTATGATAACTAAATAAAACAATGTTTTATTTTGTTATTCCGAATGAGAAATCCTCTCCAGTAGAAACAATGGGGTCCCCGGGGGTATATATACATTCCAGTGGAAATGAAGGGGGGTATTCAAAAAAAATCCGTTTTTCTTTTTTCCTATCAGATTTAAAAAAAAAATTGAATATTTCTTCTATTTATCCGACAATCCAAATTTACTTTTTTTAGCTGTAACTTTCTGTCTGTAACTTTCTGTCTGTAACTTTCTGTCTGTAACTTTCTGTCTGTAACTTTCTGTCTGTAACTTTCTGTCTGTAACTTTCTGTCTGTAA
>JAQVBP010000169.1:2347-5896 GCA_028690255.1 Methanosarcinaceae archaeon | reverse complement strand
ATGAAACTCCCCGAAGTCCCGGAATTATCAATAGAAACCATTGAAGAGGCTGGAAAATACCTGCATGATGACCGGATTATGGAAATTGTCTCAAGGTACAACGAGCGGTATCTGCACTGGGAAGAACTAAAGTACAGGAAGCTTCCCGCAGACCCGGAAATCATATGGAATTTGATGAAAAAATCCAGGGCCTTAAAAGCAAAATCCCTGAAATTCGGGAACCGGGTTTTCAGATATTCTTTAATAGATGAATTCCAGGAAAAGTTACACATTCTGGATAAAACTGCATCAGGAAACCTTCTGAGCAAGCTCGAATCCCTACAGGATGATAGAAAAAAGTACATAATCAGCTCCCTGATGGAAGAAGCGATAGCTTCAAGCCAGATCGAAGGGGCGGCGACTACCAGAGATATAGCAAAAAGAATGCTCAGGGAAAACAGGAAGCCCAGAAACAATGATGAAAAAATGATTGCAAATAATTACGCCACGATGAAGCATATCACAGAATTAAAAAACGAAGCAATCACTCCTGAGAAAATTCTTGAGCTCCACGGGATGATCACACACGGGCTACTTGAAAAACCCGAATACGAAGGCAATTTCAGGGAAAACAACGAGATTGCGGTTTATTCTCAAGACGGAACGCTCCTTCATACCCCCGTAGAATACGGCAGAATTCCTGACCTTATTGATGAACTCTGCGCTTTTGCAAATAGTGAGGATAAAGAATTCATCCACCCCGTGATAAAGGGAATAATCATCCACTTCCTGGTTGGGTACATCCACCCCTTCAACGACGGAAACGGCAGAACGGCAAGAGCCCTTTTCTACTGGTTCCTCCTCAAAAAAGATTACTGGCTTTTCGAGTACATGGCAGTATCAAAGATAATTAACAGTTCAAAAAAGCAGTACAGAAACGCCTACCTCTACAGTGAATCCGACAAAACCCCAACTGACTCCGGTGACCTCACATACTTCATTAAATACAACCTCAACTGCACCCAAAAAGCCTTGAGCGACGTCCTCGAATACCTGGATAGAAAAAAACAGGAACAGGCCCAGGCCTTAAGAATCATAAAAGAATCCGAAACCCTGAATTTAAGGCAGGTGGAAATCCTCAAGCAGTTTTTAAAACAGCCTGAAAAACCGGTTACGATTAAAGAAATAGTCACAACATACAGCGTGGCATACGCCACCGCCAGAAGTGACCTGTTCCACCTGGAAGAACTGGGCTACATTGAGAAGAAGAAAGCCGGAAAGGAATTTATTTTCATCTTCAAGGGAATCGATTGAGGCCTGAGATTTTCTTTTCCGGGTGTTTACTTTTTTATCAGAATCTATCAGAATCTATCAAAAGAGATCAAATTGATAGTAACCGACAGATCAAAAGAACAAAACCAACCGTAAAACAGGGCCGTTTTGTCGGTCATAAGGTCGTCGGGGCTGTGGGCGTCTTTTTTGAAATATTTCCGGAAACCTGCGGCCGTTTATGAATTATAGTTCGAAGTTGACAGGGGCCTTTTTTTATTGGATTTATTTTAGATCCCGGCAATCTCAACGGCCGACGCAGGAGACAAAACTTTTCTTGACAACCATGAAGTCACTAAACGGGCTAAAGCTTCCCAACCAGAGATGAATGAAAACAGAATGCAAATTGAGAGAACCTGTTCCGTAAATGAATAAGACCAAAAACAATCTAACAAAATAGAATAACAAAACCCTCCCCCGGGGAAAAGTGAGGCAGTTTATCTAATTTCAGGGCAATTCAAGGGTTGAGCAAGATGTCAGTCGATCAGATTCCAATCGGTAAGTTTTCTTTTATGACCCGCCTTACGCAAAAAGCGCTCCGCCTCTATGACCGGAAAGGGTTGCTTGTTCCGGAAGCAAAGGACCCTTTTACGGGATACCGCTACTATACGGTTGCCCAGGTCGAGAGGGGGATGAAGATAAAGACCCTGGCATACCTGGGTTTTTCCCTGGATGAAATTTCCATACTTCTGGACGCGGAAAGTATGGATAATAGGGGGGTCATTGAGGCCTGTTTCAAACAGAGACTTGAGAACATCCGGATGGAGATCGGGCAGCTGCATAAAATCGAAGGCATCTTGCAGGGCGCCTGCAAGCAAGACGGAAAAATATTGGAGTTATTCAAGATGTCTGTTACAGAACCTGTTATAAAAGAAGTCCCTGAAATGCGCGTAATAAGCAAACGTGAAACCGGAACTTACGCAGAAACGATCGGAAAACTGGTAGGCGAACTCTTTGCATGTATCAGCAGCCCTGAAAACCTGCGAAACCGCGTAAAAATCACAGGCCCGGTTATGTTCCTCTGCCACGACGAGGAATATCGGGAAACAGGGGCCGACATAGAAGTTACGCTTCCGATATCGGGGAGGATCTCGGTGGATGATCCGAAAATGGAAATCAAAACTCTTCCTGCGATTAAGGCAGTGTCGGCGATATACAGGGGCCCTTATATGGGAGTGGACGCAGGGTATTCCCGGGGCTTTGCCTATGTAGCGGAAAACGGCCTGGAACCTACCGTACCTTCCCGAGCACTGTACCTTAACGATCCTAAAGAAGTCTCCGAAGAAGAACTGATGACCGAAGTTCAGCTTCCGATTAAGGAAAAAGCATAATCAAGGGAATGAGAAAAAGAAAGAGAATAGGAAATATCAAAAAAATAAAATAAGTTTAAAAGAATTAAAAGGTTGTAAAATTTACATTTAAACTTCTTTTTAATTTTTTCCCCAAATATACATAGACTCCGCTGTTTCTTACGGAGATTTCCAGGCAGACAGGCCGAAAAGTTTTTTGGATAATTCCAGAAACCTGCGGCCGTTTACGAATTTCATTTCCCAGTAAACATATGCCTTTTTTTTCGAGACTTATTTCAGACTCCCGCACTCTCAACGGTCGACGCAGGAGATCGGCTTTTTCAAGAGAAAATGGATGAAAAATGCACAACCCATTATTTAATTTTTTAAATTTGAGTTCCAATTGAATCACTGAATTTTGTAACTGAATCAACCACATGAGCCGCTCTGACCAAGCTGGTCGACCACCTAAAAGAACTCAGCGATATCGAAGATAAAATCCACCGATCCTTTCCAGATTCCGGCCTTCTCCTCATGCAGCTCGATTCCGATGCCCTCTCCCAGACAATCCTCCCGCCCACTTCCCCCTAATAATCGGAATCTACCTCTGCCTCATCTGCGCCATCCTGACAAGATTTGCCGGGGCCATCGAATACGGCGGGGACAAATCCCAGCTCCGTTACGATTTATCGGGTATGCTGCCTTTATCGGTGATTATTTTCGCGGTTACGACTACGGCCTCAAGGGTGATTTTCAGGGGTTTTGTTTGAAAAATAGGAAAAAGAAAATGAGACCGTCAAAAAAAAGGAATTTCCCGGGAGGTTTTGATGTCGTTTCACGATTCCTCAGGCAGGATGCCTGCGACTTTGGTCGTGGGAGGAATGCCGTCAACTTTCAGGCATTCCGTTCCACGTTTGGATTTCTCCACTCTGCTTTTGAAACAAGTTCCCGT
>JAQVBP010000169.1:0-2247 GCA_028690255.1 Methanosarcinaceae archaeon | reverse complement strand
TGATGTCGTTTCACGATTCCTCAGGCAGGATGCCTGCGACTTTGGTCGTGGGAGGAATGCCGTCAACTTTCAGGCATTCCGTTCCACGTTTGGATTTCTCCACTCTGCTTTTGAAACAAGTTCCCGTAGCAGGTAACGTAGTTTCTTAAACTATCTCCCCTCGCCAATGTTGAATATGCTTGTCATGTGTAGCCACCGTCCCTAACTCTCAGGACTTTTAATGCTACACGATAGGAAATTGGACTGAGGAAGCATCCAAATGTATCGTGACATATCACAAGCCTCCCACTTTAAGTGGGGGGTTATTGACATGTTATTTAAGTCGATAGTAGAGAATGCCGGTTCCGACGTGCACCTCAGCACAGCGTAAGTTGTTGTTCATAGAAATCGAGCTGGGCCCTCCGGTATCATACAGGGTACTGGGCTCCCATGAAATTGTATTCTCGGCAAAGTCCGCTTTTCCGACCCTATAGTAGATATTATCGAAGGGTTTAGCGGTTTCAACATGGGTCTCAATGCACTGTCCGTTATCGTCGAGAGAGACGGAACTGACCACTCCTGTATCATACCTGGTGCTGGTCCCCCATGAAATTGTTTTTTGGGCAAAATCCACTTTTCCTACTCTGTAGTAGAGAATTCCGGTCCCGACGTGGACCTCAATGCACTGTCCGTTGTTGTCGAGAGATACTGAGTTCGGCCCGCCTGTATCGTACGCAGTTCCTGAGCCCCATGAAATTGTTTTCTGGGCAAAATCCACAATTCCTACTCTGTAATAGAGATTGCCGTTCTCGACGTGAACCTCGATGCACTGACCGTTGTTGTCCAGAGAGACGGAACAGGATTCTCCCGTATCGTATCTGGTGCTGGTTCCCCATGAAATTGTATTCTCGGCAAAATCCACATTTCCTACTCTGTAGTAGAGAGCACCGGTCCCGACGTGGACCTCGACGCACTGTCCGTTGTTGTCAAGAGACACTGAGTTCGGCCCTCCGGTATCGTATACAGTTCTGGGGCCCCATGAAATTGTATTCTCGGCAAAATCCGCATTTCCTACTCTATAGTAGAGATTGCCGTCTTCAACGTGGACCTCAATGCACTTGTTGTTGTTGTTC
This sequence comes from Methanosarcinaceae archaeon, assembly GCA_028690255.1. Taxonomy (GTDB): domain Archaea; phylum Halobacteriota; class Methanosarcinia; order Methanosarcinales; family Methanosarcinaceae; genus JAQVBP01. The sequence continues at coordinate 1,135 of JAQVBP010000169.1, read as the reverse complement.
AGAGAAACTGAGTTGGATTTCCCTGTATCATACCTGGTGCTGGGGCCCCACGGCCCCCATGAACCAAGCTTCTCTACTTCGGACATTAAAGATTCTTGCATATAATCACACACCATTTATAACAAATTTAAATTTTGTTTTCTTTTTTAAGAAGGCGAAGGTGGAACTTAGGGCCCGCAACGAAATAACCTGCACAATTTAGCATTTATTGTGATTTCAATTGGCTACCTTGACCATGAAAATCAACATATTCAATAGAAATTACGCATAAGTTATTCAATGACGAGTCCTTAGCCGTGAGTTATTGACTTTCTCAGAAAAATGGGACATATTATTTGCTGCGGAATATATAGCAAAGCCCTTATGCCGATCATTTTCAATAAGGCTCACACCTCACAAATACGCCCGGGAGTAAAATTTTGTTTTATTTTGGCTGAACTCTCTTATCTTCCTCCCCTGGATTTCCACAGGCAATCAGCGGATAAGAGAAACAAGTCCCAAATATATGGGACAGTTTTAGTATTACTTTATTGTATAAAATAGTTACTTAATTCATGTAATAATATACATACGTAATAAATTATGCTATTTAAAATGGTTTTGAAGATCCAATTTTATTCGTTTTTTGCTTCGGAATGGATCAACCTGCACCCAGGATTCAAAAACTCAAGCAAAAAACATATGGTGCTTTTTTTCTTAACTTTCAGCCAAGCGTTGTAATCCCTTCTTGTCACTAATAAAGAACGCAGTAATAGCCCCTGTCAAAAATAAGGCTAAAGAACAATACTTTTTTACAGAAAGCATCGTATATCGGTGTAAATTCTCCATATTGCACGTTTTTTTGGCTAATTTAAATACATCCTCAATGAGAGATCTAATAGGCTTAAGTCCTCCCCAATTTTCCATCAAAGCTTTAAATTTTACTACAAATCTTCTATATATTTTCTTTTCTTCTTCCGTATTTCTTTTTGAATCAAATATGTTCAAAGGATAGCTTAGCATATCGAAAAGTTTATATGAAGAAGCGTAAAACCCCTGAGTCTTTAGCTCAGGGGATATAAGCGTCAACTTCAACCCTGATTCCGTATGTAATATTCGACAGCTTCTTTACTAACATTTCCGATAGTAGAAGCAA
>JAQVBP010000168.1 GCA_028690255.1 Methanosarcinaceae archaeon | reverse complement strand
ACAAGATGATTTTTTAAAAAACGAAGGAAGAAGGAAGCCTTATTCGGCCGCCTCCGCCCAGAATGTTATTGTTCCTTTTTTGTTTCCAAAGCCCGAGGAAGAAGGAACCTTAAGGGCCACGGCCGTATTTGCCTGGCTTCCGGTTCCTATTACCTTCGAGTACTCACTCCAGAGCAGGGTGTCCAGCAGTAACCCTTTGCTGAAGAGTTCGGCCCCTGCGGAGGAATCGCTTACTTCGGCCGTAACGGTTATGTTGCAGCCCCCGCTGTTTTTAAGGGTGATGTACTGAGACTCACTTATTTTTCCGGCATATAGTTCCCCGAAATCGAGGGCTGAAGGAGAGACCTCAAGGGAAATTCCGGGAACTATCGTGACGTTTAAGGAAACGTTAGAGCCGGTCCCGGGTTCTTCGTCTTCCCCGACATATTCCACCACCAGGATCTGCTGAAGAGCAGCCATTCCTCCGATGTCCGTTCCCTGGACTGCGGCTTCATTGTCACCTGAGTTCAGGTAATTCTTCACGTCAAAGGCCTGCGCAAAGGCAGTGTTTAGCGTCCCCTGCCAGGCGTTTGTCGCAACGAGCTTGCCGTTGAAAAACAGGTTTCCTTCATCCGGGCCTGCGCTTCCCACAAACGAGTGCAGGGTAGCGTTTTGGACATTTGCAAGGTCAATGTTCATGCCTGCGAAGGGGACGTAGGCGATTGCCTCTTCCATGGTGGTCCCGTATTTTGTGGAAACCAGGAGTTCGTCGCACTCCTCGTTTATGAAGATCAGCTTTCTGGTCTCTGTGGGGTCAGAATAGACGACCACCAGCGTGCTCGGGTAGAGGGCATTCTTGTTGCCGGGTTTCGGGGTAGTGACAAGGGTGTTGTTTCCGCTGTTGTTGAAAAGGCCCGTTACATCGACCGCAGGGTACAGCCCGTATTCGTAGTCAGCATAGAGGCCGAAGTTGCTCCAGTCCATGTACGGCGTGCCGGGCGTAATGGGGTTGCCATTGAAGGTTGTTGTCAGGTTAGGAAGCCCGCCTTCGGTCTGGTCCCAGTTGTAGGAGATGTAGAGCAGGGCCTTTTCGACAGTGGCGCCCTCGGGGACAGGCAGGTCGGTACTCGTCCAGGTCTCCGTTCTCCCGGTCCAGTTAATCCCTTTATAGGCGCTCTCCGGCTGGGTGAAATAGACAAGGTTCCCTTTAAGGTCGTAGGTCTGCCTGGTGGTGATATTACTTCCGCCTTCCCAGTAGATGCCTTTGCCCTTGTAGCCGTTGTATTTCACGGGTTTGGCGGGACTGGACTTTTTATTGTTGGCCTCGTCGGTCTCGGAGATCAGGTTCTCAGGGTCAAGAACTGCCGTGTAGATGACCGTTCCGCCTTCGAGGTCCCGGATGGTCGGGTCGGTGACCGTTACGGTGGTCTGCTCTCCGCTAGCAAGGGAGGCAAGGGTGGCCGTAGCAACCGGAACGGTAGAGCTGACATCACTTGCAAAAACCGCGACCGTGATGTTGGTGGCGGTGTCAGGTCCCTTGTTCGTGACTTCGAGGACCTTTACAACGTTCGATCCCCGGGCAAAGACCGCACTTCCGGGCATCGTGTTTACGATTCCTGAAATGGTCAGGTCTACCTGGTACGCCGGTTTGCTGACTGTGATGTAGTTGGTCTTCACCTCATCGTCGCTCCCCCCGCCGTTTGTTGCACTGAGCGTTACATTATACGTTCCCGGCTCAGCATAGGTGTGCACAGGGTTTTGTTCCGTAGAGTTGGTGCTGTCCCCGTCCCCGAAGTCCCAGAGCCAGGAAGTCGGATTATTGGTCGATTCATCCGTGAAGGTGACAGTAAGCGGGGAGTTACCGGATGTCGGATAAACGCTGAAATTCGCAACAGGAGCGGCGTCCCTAAAGGCATATAGTTTAGAATCTTCGCTTCCGATATACAAAGTCCCATCCGGTCCAATTGCCGGTGCGGAGCCATAATTAAACTTTCCGGTAGGATAGGACCACTTAAGGGATCCATCCGGGTTTATTGCATAGAGGTTTTTGTCAGAGCTTCCAACATAACTTATCCCGTCTGCCGCAATAGTTGGAGATCCGTAAATACTGCCTCCGGTGGTGTAACTCAATTTGAGGGTTCCGTCGGGATTCAGGATGTATAGTTTTTTGTCCCCGCTTCCCACATAAAGAGTTCCTTCAGGCCCTATCGCCGTTGATCCGTAAATACTGCCTCCTGTTGTGTAACTCCATTTGAGAGTCCCGTCAGGGTTTAAGGCGTAGAGTTTTCTATCCAGGCTTCCGATGTAAACAGTTCCATCCACTGCGATAGCTGGTGGTCCGTAAATACTGCCTCCGGTTGTGTAACTCCATTTGAGGGTCCCGTCAGGATTCAGGGCGTAGAGTTTTTTATCCAGGCTTCCGATGTAAATAGTCCCGTCTGTCGCAATAGCCGCGGAACCATAGTAAATACAACTCCCTGTAGAGTAGGACCATTTGAGGGTTCCGTCAGGATTCAGGGCGTATAATTTATTATCCAGACTTCCGATGTAAATCGTTCCATCGGCCCCGATTGCTGGTGAACTGTAAATTTCGTTTCCGGTGGTATAACTCCATTTGAGAGTTCCGTCGGGATTGAAGGCATAGAGTTTACGATCGCTACTTCCGATATAGACTGTTCCGTCTGACCCGATTGTCGGGGAACCGGATATATACCCTTTTGTGGAATAAGTCCGTTTGAGGATTCCGTTGGGATTAAGTGCATAGAGTTTACTATCGAAACTTGCGATGTAAATAGTTCCGTCTGAGGCAATTGCAGCTGAACCGTAAATCTTCATTCTGGTGGGGTAGGTCCAGATCTTATTGCCGGTTTGTGGTCCATTGCAGGCAGATAACCCGGTATTGTTAATATTGTTCATGAATTTAGGCCATGCCACATCTGCAAGCCCGCCTGTTCCTATTACATAGTTTCGGACATACAATAGGCTCCAGTTCCCGGCAGAACTGATTGCGGCATATCTGAGGGTTGTGGTGTTGCTGATGCTGATTGGCCCTGTGTAAGTAATCCGTGTTCCGCTTGTTTTGGGATCGCTGGTGTCCATTGTATAGTAAAGCGTGGCAGCGGGATCATCAGAAGTTAAGGTAACCGTCTGAGCCGTGTCGTACGTCCCGGCAGCCAGACTTGCGTTTATAGAGGGTAGAACGACAATGTAATTGAATTTCTTTATACTATCACTGCCACCAGGCCCGGTCACCGTAAGATTCACCAGGTAAGCTCCGGGGACACTAAAGGTATAGACGGGGTTCTGCACATCCCTGTCCACCAGACTGTCGTTGTTAAAGTCCCAGGCCCATTCGGTTATGGTTCCGGAGATATTCTGAATGGAAGTATCCGTGAATTGTACGGATAACGGAGCGGTTCCAACGGTAGTGTTAGCAGTAAAATTAGCAATCGGAGAGGGATAGTTCACGATGATATAATCGGACTTTACCAGATCATCACTGCCCGCAGCATTAGAAACTGCCAGGTTCACCGTATAATTGCCCGGCAAAGTGTAGGTATGGGTTGGGTTCCGATCCCAGCTATCCACACTGCCATCATTCGTGAAGTCCCAGGCCCAGGATACGGGGGAGTTTGCAGACTGATCGGTGAAGTTAACCGTGAGGGGAATTGGACCGTATGTCCTGTCCGCATTGAATTCAGCGACGGGAGCCTCTACAGATGTTGAACCAACCAGCATAGTCAGCTCATTGTTTGCTTCCCAGGACTCATTCACTACATTTTCAGGATCCACAACCACGGTCAGCGAGTAGACATCCCTGTCACCTGAGGGGGTCCATTGAAGGTTGACACTACCCCTGCCTCCGGCTACAAGCCCATTAATAAGCTGTGTGTCCACAACCGTTCCGTCCGCAAGAAGGGAAACATTAAAAACAGGGGAATCCTCATTACCCGTGTTTTCGACGGTCGCAACCATGGTATTGGCAGTGCCCGGGGTCACATATGAAGGGGAAAGGCTCGTCGGTAGAAGGTTAGGCGCTTTATATTCTATTGAAAGCCCATGCAAGACCGGAGAACAGTAGGCCTCGTCCCCTCGTCCTACGTTTACGGTCTGGTTCTCGGCAACAAGGGAGTCTTTTACATTGTCCCACCTGATATAATTGAAGTAAGTGCCAGCTACTGATTCGGAAGCATCTGAAAGGGATTTTCCGTTTAAATCTTCGTACTTATACCCTGTTAGGTGGGTTGAATAGAGGCTCGCACTCTGCACATCGGCAAGGTCTACAGTCCCGTTGAAATACGTAATAGAGCTGTCGACTTCATATCCCATACCACCTTCGTAATGCAGCCAGTCAAGGCCCTCTGCAATCCAGTATTCTACCTGCGGTTTACTTTCGTTTTGCAGCACGACTATAAGGGTGGTGCCGTACTTTCTGCCGTCCCCCCACTTTCCTGAAGTTGTTACAGTATTTGTCTCACCCGGGATAACGTAATCTGTAACATTGAAGGGTGTCCACGTCACACCCATCCCGGATATGTAATAAGAATCAGTCTCAGACCCGTTAACAACAGACTTATGTCCGTTGAATGTGCTGGTGATTGAAGTGCGCATACTACCGGAAGCCCAGATCCCTACATAATACCGCGCAAAAACAACTGTCCCGTTTGGTACGTCAAAGTTGTTTGTAGATACGGAAGGCCAGTTTGCGGTAGACGCTACATACACTTCACCCAGAACTGTGTCATGTGCAATTGTTGGCAAAGCTTGTGCAGTGCTGGCAAATAACAGTAATATCAGCACCGGTAGAATAAGTTTAGCGTATTTAGTGTTCATTTTTATCACCTAATTTCATGCCCTCACCTGAAAAAGTCGGAATATAACCTGGCCCGGGCAGATGCAGGATGCTTGGCCGGGTGAACCGCAAAAACACAAGAAACACTTTAAAGGAATGTTGAAGTTGACCGAACAGTCCTGCGTCCGTGCGAGGTTTGCGAATTATAAGAAAGTGGTTAAAGCAATGATCCATCACGTATTTCCATAATCATATGGAATGTTCGATGCAGATTGACAGTAGACTTTTTTTAAGAGAATATAGATTTTGTATACAAACATATATTTAAACTTTATTAATTTGTATGATGTATTTGCATATCTGTTATATATTGTGTGATAAAATTGCATTAATTGCATACAAAAATAAAATTAAATTCGTAAAAGCGGTGTGTTTTGTATCGTCACAGAATTTATTATTTTAGAAAAAAACGCTCAAAAAAGAGGAGTATATTCAAGAAATAGAGGACTTTGAAAACGAAGCCAGGATCAAACCCATACCCGATAAAAAAAAGAGGAGAAGGTGGCCTTATTCGGCCGCCTCCGCCCAGAAGGTTATTGTTCCTTTTTTGTTTCCAAAGCCTGAGGAAGAAGGAACCTTAAGGGCCACGGCCGTATTTGCCTGGCTTCCGGTTCCTATTACCTTCGAGTATTCACTCCAGAGCAGGGAGTCCAGCAGTAACCCTTTACTGAAGAGTTCAGCCCCTGCGGAGGAATCGCTTACTTCGGCCGTAACGGTTATGTTGCAGCCCCCGCTGTTATTAAGGGTAATGTACTGAGGCTTACTGGTTATTCCGGCATATAGTTCCCCGAAATCGAGGGCCGAAGGGGTGACCTCAAGGGAAATTGCGGGAACTATCGTAACGTTTAAGGAAACGTCTCCGGAACTACCGGATATATTCTTAGAGTTTACGATCAGAACAGCGGTCATTGCTTCCATATAGTCCTCACTGCTCCTGAACGCCGCCTCATTTCCATCAGCTGCTAGGAAACCTGTGACGTTGAGTTCGGCAACTCCTATCTGTGTGCTTCCCGTGTAGTTCCAGACATCGTTCCACTCCTGGCTGTTAAACAGGAGGTCCCCTTCCTGCGGGAGGCCAGCGCCCGGGGCGAAGGTTACGAGGGTAGCGTTTCCTACTTTATCCGTATCGATGGCCAGGCCCGTAAACGGGGAATAGGCAGTAGCC
>JAQVBP010000015.1:25349-29044 GCA_028690255.1 Methanosarcinaceae archaeon | reverse complement strand
AACTATCCAACTATCCAACTATCCAACTATCCAACTATCCAACTATCCAACTATCCAACTATCCAACTATCTAACTCAAGATTTTCAACAGCGTAAGATATTGATCTTCATGAAATTAATCCCTTTTTTGAAACATTTAATTAATAAGTTTTTTCATGAAATAACTAATATGTATTCTAATAAGTATTTGGCAGGCGGCCAATTTGACATATTAACATCCATATCTATTTTAATATGAAGGTTCCCGGAGGAAAGATGGAAGGAAAGATGGATTTGCCGGAAAAAACTGTTCAAATAGGGAGAAATATGAATACTTTAGAAGGTGTGCTGAGCGGGCAAAAAATCGCATACTTTTCGATGGAAATAGGCCTTTTGTCCGAAATTCCTACGTATTCGGGCGGGCTCGGGATCCTTGCGGGGGATACGATACGTTCGGCTGCGGACCTTAACATTCCTCTTGTAGGGGTAAGCCTCTTAAGCAACGGAGGTTACTTCAGGCAGTCCCTTGATTCCGAGGGCAGGCAGACCGAACACCGCGTTGATTGGGACCCTTCGAAGTTCATGAGCCTTCTGCCTCCGGAAGTGAAGGTAAAACTCGGGGGCACCCGGGACGTAAAGGTCAGGGCCTGGGTTTACAACTGCAAAAGCCTGACAGGGAACTGCGTGCCGGTCCTTTTTCTGGACACAAACGTTGAGGGAAACCACGAGGAAGACCGCAGGATTTGCGATTATCTCTACGGAGGGGACTCGAGTTACCGCTTCAAGCAGGAAATAGTGCTCGGAATAGGGGGAGTCAGGATGCTTGAGGCCCTGGGCTTCAATATCCGGAAATACCACATGAACGAGGGTCATTCCAGTCTCCTTGCTCTGGAACTCCTGAAGCGAAACGGAACAAACGTCCCCGAGGTGCGCGAGCGCTGCATCTTCACCACCCACACCCCTGTGGAAGCAGGACACGATAAGTTTGACTACGGGCTGGTGGAAACCCTTATTCCGGAAAGGGAAGACCTCAAGCTCTTAAAAAGGCTTGGAGGGGAGGACAAACTGAACATGAGCCTCCTTGCCCTGAACCTTTCCGCATACATAAACGGTGTGACAAAGCGGCACAGCCTCATTTCGCAGCAGATTTTTCCCGGGTACCGGATACAGGCAATCACCAACGGAGTCCATTCCTATACCTGGACCTCTCCTTTTTTCCGGGAACTTTATGACCGCTACCTTCCTGGCTGGGCAAACGAGCCGGAACTCCTTGTGCGGGTGGACGGAATCCCGGACGACGAAATCTGGGCTGCGCACAGGAGCGCAAAAAAATATCTCATCGATTACGTAAACCAGCTTACCGGAGCGGGCCTGGACTACGAGACCCTGACCCTTGGTTTTTCCAGACGGATGACCGAATACAAACGGCCTACTTTTATTTTCTCGGACCTCGAGAGACTGCGAAAAATAAACGAAAAGGGAAAACTCCAGCTCATTTTCGCAGGCAAGGCCCACCCGAAAGACGAAGCCGGAAAAGCCTTTATCAGGGATATTTACGGGTATGCGGAAGAGCTCAAATCCGATATGAAAATCGTGTTTCTGGAAAACTATGACATGGACCTGGCTGCCAGAATGGTCGCGGGTGTGGACCTCTGGCTCAACACCCCGCAACGGCCCTTCGAAGCCTCAGGGACAAGCGGCATGAAAGCCGCACATAACGGGGTGATTAACTTCAGCGTGCTTGACGGCTGGTGGATCGAAGGCTGGATCGAGGGGGTTAACGGCTGGGCCATAGGCCCTGAGCCTTCCGAGTCCCTTTCCGAAGAAGAGTGCAGGGCCTATGAGTTAAACGACCTGTACAACAAACTTTCCTATATCATCGTCCCCACCTACTACAAAAGAAAAGATGAGTGGTTCAAGTTGATGAACAATTCCATCAGTATGATCGCCTACTACTTCAACAGCCATAGAATGATGAGACGTTACGTGACGCAGGCCTATCTTTGAGAGGAACGACTGTTTAATCCCTCTCTTCTCCCCCCTCTCTAATCTATTAACGCTCCCGGATTTTTCGGAGCTTTTCAAAGGCGGACTCGGCCTTTCTGAGCTCCCCTTTCTTTTTCCACAAATCCGCAGCAATTCCGTAAGCGTTCATTGCCCCTTTCTCGTTTTCAAGTTTCAGAAAAGCATTTCCTTTTTCATACCAGGCTCCGGCATAATCCGGCTTTGTCCTTATGGCCCTTTCAAAAGCGTGCAGGGCCTCTTTTCCGGATCCGAGTTCGAGGAGCAGCCTGCCCCTGAAATACCAGGCCTCGGGCAGGTCCGATTTTGTCGCCGTCGCTTTTTCAAGGGCTTCCCCGGCTTTTTCCCGCTCCCCCAGTTTTAGGTGCAGGCTTCCTTTCCCGAACCAGGCTGCGGCATCGACGGGGTTTTTTTGGAGGGCCTGCTCGTATTTTTCAAGAGCCGCTTCGGAGCGGCGGATGTATTTGAGCGCAACTTCCTTTCCGTCCCGGGCTTTCTTCTGCCCGGGGTTTAAGGAAATGGCCTTTTCGAAGGAATCGAGTGCGGCCCGGAAACGTTCGAGTTTGAGGAGTACGAGCCCCCTGTTTGTCCAGGCGACTGCATTATCGGGCCTGATTTCCAGGGCCTTTTCGAAAGCTTCCAGGGCCTCCTCGTAGCGGGTAAGTTTGAGTAGAGAGCTTCCTCTATAAAACCGGGCCTCGAAATATTTCGGGGCTTTTTCAAGAATCCGGTCGAAAATTTCAAGCGCAAGCCTGAGCCGGCCCTGTTTGTAGAGCATGAGGCCTTCATCGTAGTATTCCTCCGTTGTTTTACTTTCTTCACTCTCTTTATCCACCGACCCGGTTTTCCCTGCTCCTGACAGGCTTATGCTTTTAGCTCCTTCCGAGAGGTATTTTAAGCTCCTGTCCTTTCCGAAGAAAGGCCTGGCCTGCAGGTTCCGGAACTCCTGTTTTGGTATGAAGGACTTGCAGATATCCTCGGGACCAACCTTTCGGTTCTCGGTCACGCAGTATTCATTAAAATATTTCTGGCACACCCCACAGCAGTAGATGTGCTGCTTCAGTCGCCAGCCTATCTGGTCCAGTTCGGTCGTTATAAGGCCCTGGTTAAGGCGGGCTTTGAAGGTTCCGTAGGGGATGTTTTTAAGCTTTATGTAAACGGTCGAGGGGGCAGGAGGATCCCATTTAGGGGGTATAGGGCTTTCCTTCCCCGGTTTTTTTTTGCGTGTCATGGTTGGAATTTTGATTTTCTATGAAGTTAAGGAGATATGGAAAGATCTTAGTCGGTCATGAGTAACGAAGGGTAGTGAACTACCTGCTAAATTCCCCGGGTGAAAAATTGAAGGTATTTTTCAGCCATTCCTTAATTAACTTCCGGCCTGTATCAATACGACCGCAAAGAGCACAAAACAGATCCCCACAAGCTGCCAGCCTGAGAGCACTTCTCCGAAGAGCAGGACTCCCATGAGGCTTGCAACAACGGGCTCGACCGTGGCCACTATGGAAGCACGGCTCGATTCCACAGATTCAAGACCTTTTGTGTAGAGGAGGTAGGCAAGCACTGTCGGGAAAAGGCCGAGTCCGAGGATGTAAAGCCAGAAATCCACACCTGAAAAGGCTCCTGTTAGGGAGGAAGAAAATGAGGAAGAAAATGAGGAAGAAAATGAGGAAGAAAATGAGGAAGAAAATGAGGAA
>JAQVBP010000015.1:12959-25249 GCA_028690255.1 Methanosarcinaceae archaeon | reverse complement strand
GAGGAAGAAAATGAGGAAGAAAATGAGGAAGAAAATGAGGAAGAAAATGAGGAAGAAAATGAGGAAAAAATAGAGGAAAATATTGAAATAAAACCACTTAACGGGAGGAGGGCGAGGGCTGCAAACACGAAGGTGTAGGTCGCAATGGTCATGGTGTGATACTTTTCAAGAGCTGCTTTTCCGAAGATACTATAAAGCGCGTAGCCGAAGCCCGAACCAATTCCTGCTAGCAGCCCGAGCCTTGAAATTGTAATGGTTTCTCCCCCGATTCCCGGGAGGTAGCCTGTTACAAAAGCACAGCCTGCAAAGGTGAAACAGAGGGAAAGAAGTTTCTTAAGGCTCAGGATTTCTTTTAAAAATATGCGAGAGAGAAGAGAAACGAAGGCAGGAGCCGTATAGAGCAGGATTACGGCCACCGAGATCGAAGTCTCCTGTATGGTTGTGAAGTAACATATGTTAAAAAAAGCAAGGCTGAAGATGCCTGTCCCCACGAAATAAAGGGAATCTTTAAGTCTGATTTTCAGAAGTTCTCTTCTCGTAAAAAACAGGTACACGACCATGATAACTGCCGCACATACAACACGCAGGGCCACCACCTGCAGGGGACTGAAACCAAGCCCATATAGACCCTTTACAAAAAATCCAATTGTGCCCCAGAGGGCCGCGCCTGCCGCAATCAAAAGATATGCCTGTTTTTTCATGTCATCCGGTCCTTTTAAAAAATACCTGAATTCATTGTTCCTGGAAAAATTTCACGAATCTACTTTAAAATAAATGGATATTCAGAGATCCATTTCGCCAATTACTTCGCCATAAAACATGGGGTGTTAAAGCAAGGGGCTTGAACAGCCCTGATTATTGACTCAGATCATTTATTTGTATGGGTGGTTGATTTACACCCCGGGGATTCTCCGATAAATTACAGTATACGTTTTAAAAAATATAGGAAGACTAATATCATAATAACCATATAAGAATGTAGATGATTAAGCAGGCCGCAAGCAAAAAGAATAAGTTCAGAGCGGTCCGGGCTTACAAAACAAATGAGAATAATAGGGGTGTAAGCATTTTCTCGATAAACGAAAAAAGAGCTATCGAACTGGGTAACGCCGGAGTAAATGCAGCCAGGGATAATAAGGAGTATGAAGCTGTTCAGAATATCGAGTACCTGAAGGAGCTTGGAGAAGAGCTGATCAGAGAAAAATACGAAAAGGACAGCAAGACAGTAGCCATATCCCTCCGAAACATCGGCAGCAAGGCAGCTCAGAATAAAATAGAAGAAACGGCAATAACTGCCATAAAAGCCCTCAGGGAGCTTTCGGATCAGGCCTTTGAAAAAGGTTATTCGGATGCCCTCTTTTCCCTTGCAAGGGCCGTCCAGGAGATTGGGAAAAGTGCCGCAAAGTCCGAGCTGGAAAAATCCACAAAGTACGCGGTCGAAACGCTCGAAAGGATAGGCTTGCAGGCCGTGGAACATAAAATGGAAGTGGTAACCCTCTGGACTACCCTTGCTCTCGGGGAAATCGCTTACGAATCCGGAGAAAGGCAGCTTGAAGTCCTGCAGGAAACTGCAAAAGCCGTCCGCGAAACGATCATAAAGGCTGCAGAGGATAAGGCCTTCATTCCCAGGGCCCAGATCGAGATCTATCCGAAACTGATCTCCGATACCATCAAAAGTTTTGGAGACTACCCGGACCTTGCACCTGCAGGTTACGATGCCACACCCAACGAGGAATTCACGGAAGAGGAGTTTTTTGAAGGGGAAGCCGTGGATAATTCAGAGGAAAAGGCTGAAAAAGAAGAAACTGAATAAATGTAGTTTTGAGTTAACTCCCCGTCTGTCAACAAAAGGAGAGGGAATCCCATTCCTGCTGCATTCAAAAAAAATCAATAACCCCCCACTAAACAGGCTGTCCGAAAATTTCAATTTCAGGGCAAAAACATGTAAAAAAAGGAATTTAAAGCCTTTAAATAGAAAAAGAAGGGTTTTGAGTAATACTGATAATAATTGTCGGACAGCTTCTAAAGTCGCAGGCATCCTGCCTGAGGAATCGTGAAAGCATCTCCTTCACTTTTCAAAATCATTAAAAATTTCCGGTAATTGGGATTACGCCATAAAATCAGGACCCTGGCCGAAGTGGAGAAGTGGACATATAAAAACCGGCCCCTGGTATTGAAAGCCTGGCAATCCCAACAACAAAAAAATATATTTGGCCAGTGATGGAAAAAAGTTTTTTGAGTCGCCTGGCCCGGATTTGTGAACAGGATTTATTGTTTTGCAGAAACATTGTTAATTTTTGTGGTTTAGAAAACCCGGGTCCTCTCCGGCCGACGCAGGAAACCGGCTTTTCAGGAAGGGTATGAAACGAATGCACCCTACATCGACAGCAACAACATTCAAAAATATAAAAATTGTTTATTTTAATATTGTGATGAATATAAAAATCGGTAGCGATAAAAAATAAAATGAATTGTTATATTTACCGGCCAAAAGCAGGATCATGCACAAACTATAAGTGATTCATCGTGGTTTAAACCCTTTACGAATTGCGAAAATTGGGGGTGTTTTTGTGGACTTTTGCGGAAGGCCGCTTATATGCAATACTACATGTTTAACCCGAGAATGGTAAGAATTGGAGCTCGCACTTCGAATAAAATAATATTATGTGGATGGGTGTCACAATAAAGAAATAGCATTGGATATAAGAAATAGAAATACTTCAAAAGCAAAAGATTTCATGCTTGGGGCATAAACGCAGAAGTCAATTATCTCCCCCTAAAAGCTCCTATTTTATAGCACAGGGGGCTTTCTTTGGTAAATCCCTGGGTGATTAGCTTATAGTTATGCAGGTCATGATATTCCCGGATACTCCATTAAACATCCTTAGTGGCAGGGGATAATTAGCCATGCAGGAAAACGATAATTCATAAAGTCATAGAAGAGGTATTAAAAGAATGGAAAAATACGATGTAATTGTTGTCGGTGCGGGAGTCAGCGGGCTTTTAGCCGCCCTCACGCTTTCCAAACACGGGAAAAAAGTTCTCGTTCTTGAAAAAAGCCGCAACCTGGGCGGAAACTGCAACAGTTATATGGTTGACGGGTTTCAGGTAGATACGGGAGCCCACGCAATCACCCACCTGCATGAAGGCCCACTCAGGCGCTTGATGGATAACTATTTCGAATACCTGCCGGTCTTTGAGGACTATGGACATTATTATTTAAGGACCGAAGATAATTTCATGAAAGTGCCCTCGAACCTGAAAGACTTCGTGACCTTTGACATGCTTCCAAGAAAAGATCGGGTGGTGCTCTCCCAGGCAATTACCAAGGCCCTTACCCTTTCTTCTTTCGGGTTTGACCTTTCCGGGCAGTCCGTCTACGACTCGCTCCCCAGAAATCTATCCAAAGATACATATGACTTCGTGGATACGATCTCCGGTTTTCTTTCCGGGAAATCCATGAAAGAGACCTCTGCCCAGAGGGTTCTTTCAGGCAGCAGTTTTGTACGGGACAGCATAACCCAGGAACAGTTCGATGTGATGATCGGAAAAATCGAACCGAAACGGCGTCAGTCTACAGAGTCCATCCTTGAGTCCATACTTCCTTACAACCTTCATGTTTCTTTAAAGGCCCGGGTAAACAGGGTCTCTCAGCCCTTCACCTCCCTCGAAAGGCTTGCGACAAACCGGGTGCACTACTCCCAGGGCTATCCCAGGAAAGGTTTAAAGTCCCTTTTAAATGCAATCCTTTATTCCATGCCGAAAACCGTGGATATCAAAACCGAATGTGAAGTGAAAAAGATCCTTGTCAGAGATGGAAAGGTCTTCGGAGTGGAAGCCGATGAAATCCACCAGGCAAACCTCGTTATCCATACAGGTTTTGCGTCGGACCTCCCGAAACTTATCAAAGACCTCCCGGCTCCTTATGTGGAAAAACTGAAAGAAATAGTCCATACAAAGAGCCTGTCGATCTGGCTCGGGCTTGATCGGGAACTGCCCGAGTTCAACTATACCGGCTCGGAGATCTGGTTCAAGGACTTCCCCTACTGGGCAATGCCTATAAGCAACTATGATTCATCCCTTACTCCCAAAGGCAAACAACTTGTAGGTTTTTCCTTTGTGATCGATGAAAACAAAAGTGAAAAGTCTGAAAAGAAAAAAGCCTACGGAACGATTTTCAGGGCCCTCCCGGAAATTGAAAAGCATATTGAGATGAAACACGAGCAGATCATGATCCCTGAAAAGGCGGCGGTCACGATTGACGGATACTTTGCCGATATCCGGGCTCCCATAAAGAACCTTTACATAGCAGGTACGGATACGGACAAACGCAGTATGGGTATTACCAGAGCGGCCTATTCGATCATCGAGCTATTAAAAATCCTGAACGAGGATGGGAACCTCTATTAATCTCATTTTTGTTTTTTCATATTCCCCTCTTTTTTATATTCATCACTTTTTTTACATTCATCGCTTTTTTTGACTGTGGTCCATAGTTAATCCATTTCAATCTTCGGTACATTCAGTTCTTCATCAAAGTGTCATTTACTTTATCACATTGTTCAGCTGCACGACCTAACCATCGTTTCACACTGGCTGGTTGAACCTCTAAAACATCTGCAATGGCCTCAATACCCAACCCTTTCATAGACATTTTTAGAGCTAAATCGATAGTTTGCTCATCTTTGCGAAGATCATGATAAATTAGCTCATTCAACAGTGATAAAAAAATGATTGTTAATTGCCCTGGATTCACTGTCAAACTTAGGTAATATTGAATGAAATCTAGAAAGAGTGGAAAGGGAATCTGGAAAAAAGAGAATTGAAAAAGTATCCTGCATTTTGCTTCCGCCAATCAAAAACAATTTTTTGGGAATCATCTGGTGTTTTAATGGAAAGCAACAAAAGGCGGAAGCATGCAAGAACATAATAAAGAATACAGTCCACCAATTTAAAGGGAACTATCCGGATAACGACTCTTATCATCTGGGCTAATATTTTCAATTTAAAAAAGTCAAAAAATCAATTATCCCTGAGCCCGAAAAAAAGACTCAGGGGATTTGCTCTCTACATTTTTCCGTTTATCTTCAGTACCTTTTTCTACTCAGCAAAAAAGCAATGCTCAACAGCCCGGCGAAGGAGAAGAAAACACCTAAGCCGGGAGTTGCTTTTTCCCCATTGTCGCTTTCAGGTATCTCCGCCCCTCCATCAATGCCCTCTTTTTCGTAAACTACTTCCCCATAAGCTTGTTCAGGAGCGGCTTCAGGAGCTGCCATTGCCTCATCCTGCGTGGAGAACGCATCGGTGGGAACGGCATTCGTATCCCGGGTAGGAGAACTTTGCACCATATCGGCAGCCATCGCTCCCTGTATATTTTCCACGGGTTCGACAGGAACTCCTCCCTCAGTTTCCCCTATTAACCCGGGCATTTCCACAAAGAGTGAGGTATAGGGAGTAACAAACTCAAACTTTAGGGATAGCTCCGTAACCTCAGCCACCAGGTTTTCGGCCTCTCCTTCAACCTCGATCCTGTCCAGCAGGGTCTCAATGCTGCTATAGGCCCAGAGCCTCGGGATGAAAGCGTTTTCAGCCGAGGGGGCCACTGTAAACTCTTTTGAGAAAGTCCTGATCCCGTCTCTTGTGGTCGCCGAAAGTACTGAAGAAATGCTCCCGCTTCCGGGGGTGTATTTCCCGAGAACGACTGCATCGGAACCTGCAAAAAGGTTTTTTCCTCCATTATTCACAGGCTCCGAGACTTTCCCCCCGTAGGAAAAGTCCAGGTCCGTGACCAGAGGGGTGGAAATCGTATCATAGAAATTGCCGATTTTCTCTTCCGAATCAAAGCTCGGGGCAAACCACTCAGCCGTTCCGTAGTTTTCCAGGCTCATTGCCCTCAGGAAGCCGTAGTCATTTTCGTCCTCGATCCCGAAAGCCATGGAAAAAATCGAGACCTGAGCCCTGTTTGCGGCTTTGACGTTTTCGCGGATTACGTAGGGAGAGGTCACCCCATCCGTGGGCATTCCGTCCGTCAGGAAGACGATGATCGGGACTCTTTCACTTTCCGGGCCGAACATGCCAAGGGCGGTCACAAGGGCTTCGTTGATGTTTGTGCCCCCGCCGGAGTCCAGGCCATTTACGAACTCAAGAGCTCCGCTTTTAGCCTCAGGCGTGGTTTCCCTGAGGGTTTCGGAAGAGCTCTGTATGCTGCTGTCAAAAAAGATTATGTTAAAACGGTCCTGAGCGGGAAGAGAGGTAATTATGTCCTCGAAGGCCTCCTTGACCTGCTCAAGCTTGTCCCCCCTCATCGAACCTGATTTGTCGAGCACGAAAATGATGTCCTTTCCGAGCGCCGTGGTCCCAAGGTCCTCTTCCGTCGGGGAAAAGATATGCATCATGTACCCTTCCCCGTCCTTTTCGTAAAAGAGCATGTTCCCATTAAGAGGCGGGTTCTGCGTCTCGAAGACGACCCTCAGTTCCGAGCCCTGCCCCGGTCCGGGAAGCCTGCTGGCCTTATAGCTTACCTGTCCCTCATTTGCGGAAAGATAGCGAGCCTCAGCATCCGGAAAACCTGGAGTTTCAAGCCTGATCAGAGGGTTTGCCGAGCTTATGTTTACGGTTGCGGAAAGGGAATTTACAGCCTGGGGACTTTCCAGGTACTGCACAAGTTCGTACTCTCCCAGAGTCTTTTTTAGGGCCTGTTCATAAGTCAGCTTCACAGTGATGCTCTGCCCGGGCTCAAAGCTCAGGGCATAGGAAAAGAGGTTGTTTTCTTTTGTCTCCAGAAGCCCTGCCGTCCTCCCTGCCGAGGCCGCAGCTTCGAACTTTTCCGTGGCCTCTTCTTTTGGCAGGACGTCGGCTCTGTACTCTTTCCCGTCAATAGTCAGGGAAAAGCCGGATATGAAAGCCCCTTCCGGGATAAGGAACGAAAACTCGCCCTGAACCGCCGTGGCCGCAGGGTTGGTCAGTTTTTCCTCGACCGTACTTACGGCGTAGCCGTTGTTTACCTCGGTGTTAATATTAAGGTAATCCGCAGTGGGAGCGGCGGACCCTATATGGACAACCGTCAGCAAAACCAGACATATGATAAGAATTTTCTTTATGAAAAATCCCCCTTTTATTCGATAAGTTCGGAATAAGTTCGGAATAAGTTCGGAATAAGTTCGGAATAAGTTCGGAATAAGTTCGGAATGAATGTTTTTCCTGGTAATGCAAAATACTAAAATGCATAAATGGGCCAAAAAAGCTTATTTAGTTCGGTAAGAGAAAATACAACACTTTTTTATTTATACATACCTTTAACTGCGAACCCTTTCGCACTTATATCGAAAAAAGGGGGCATTTATGAGCTTTTTTAATATATCCTGCTTTCGGAGGGTATATTAAATAATCAATCCTGTTCATTGATTTCGAGTGGGGGGAGACGGGGCTCTCACCGGTTGCGCAAGCGAACGGCCTTTTCGTGAGGAAAAAAAGAAAAAACCTGACTTCACAGAAGCCTGCTACTGATTTTCTGAAATTCCCCTTCCCTTTCAAAAAACAGGCAGTGCAAAAGTATGCATTTATTTCACATCCTTCTTGAAACGCCCGGCCTCCTGCGTCGGCCGGTGAGGACCCGGGGATTCTGAACCACAAAAATCAACCATTGTCCGGCAAAACAAAAAATCGTGTTCAAAAAACCGGGTCAGGCGACTCCGAAAACGTTTCACCAAAACCGGGAAAATATCTTATTCCTGTTTTTGAGGATTCTTTCCCTTTTTGACCTCAAACGGTGGCCCGCCTGAACTGATATGTACCTATAAGCAGCATTATAAAGGCCGCGACGGCAAGCCCGAGGATCCCCTGCACCGGTATGGTGGGGGTCCCCACCTCAAAAAGCAGCCTTATGCTGTCGATTGCATAACTAACGGGATTGAATCGGGCAAGGGTTCTTAACCAGGCAGGCATGACCTCGTAGGGCATGAGAGCGCTGCTTGCGAAAAAGAGGGGCATGCTGACCATACTGTTTACGGAGGCGTAGCTGTCGTGGTCGTTTAGAGCCAGCCCGATCATTGAGGAGAGGGCCGAGAAAAACACTGCAAAGAGAAAAAGGGTCAGGTAGACCAGGACAAGATGGAACAGGCTCTCTATACGGACCCCGAGCACTCCAGCCACAAGGAGGAGGACTGTTGCCTGGATCAGGCCCCTTGTGCTGATAAAGAGAATTTTTCCCAGGAGCAGACTTTCTCTTCTGGCCGGGAGAGCCAGGAACTTGTTCAGAAAACCCAGCATCTTATCAAAGACCATAAGGGTCCCTCCCTGAAGCGACGAAAAAAGGACGGTCATGACCAGGATGCTCGGGGTTATGAAGGCCAGGTAGTTGTCCGTAAACTTTGCGGGAAAGGTCAGCCCCACAAAGATGAGCCAGGCCGCAGGGCGTACGAGAGACGCGAAAATGTTTACCCGGCTCCGGGTCCATTTCCTGAAGTCCCGCTGAAAATAGTAAAGTACGGCCTTCATCAGCGCCGCCCCAGGATGTTTCGAAAGGCCCGGCCGTCAAAGCGGGTCTCGTCTTCTTTACTCTTTACTTTATTAAGAAATACATCATTGAGAGACGCATCTCCCCCGAGCTGCTTTTTCAGATCCTTCGGGGCCCCGATAGCCTTTATGAGACCTTTATCAATGATTGCTACCCGGTCGCAGTAGGTTTCGGCTTCTTCGAGGTAGTGGGTGGTCATAAAAATAGTCATCCCCTTTTTTCTCAGGGAGTTTAGGTGCCCCCAGATCTTTTTTCGAGCCGCAACGTCAAGGCCAAGGGTTGGCTCGTCCAGAAAAAGGACTTCCGGCTCATGCACGAGGGCCTGGGCAAGTTCGAGCCGCCTGCGCATCCCCCCGGAATAGGTCCAGACAAGCTCGTCGCCCCGGTCCCCCAGGTCCAGGAGCTCGAGGACTTCCCGGGTCTTTTTTTCCCGGTTGGGAACCCCGTAGATTTTTGCATAGAGGAGCACGTTTTCCCGGCCCGTGAGTTTTCGGTCAAGGGCCATGTCCTGGGGTACGTAGCTGATCCGTTCCCTGACCATTCTGGAATCCTTTACCACGTCGTAGCCGCAGACCCGGGCCGAGCCTCCCGAGGGCCTCAGGAGAGTGGTAAGCATCATGACCGTCGTGCTTTTCCCGGCCCCGTTGGGACCGAGCAGCCCGAAAATTTCGTTTTCGACTTTCAGGTTCAGGTCCCTGACAGCCCAAACATTTCCAAAGTTTTTAGATATATTTATTAGCTCTATCACTGAAATCCCCCGGTTTAACGTTGTTTATTCGTGGAAAATACTAGTCCTCACTTTATATATAAAAGAAAGCAGAAAGCCTCAATAAAAAAAGAAATATAATAAGGCAGAAAGCGCCTTATTTTGCCTGAAACCGTGTACAAGAATCCTTTTTACCAGAAACCGTGTACAAGAATTCTTTTTACCAGAATCCGTGTACAAGAATCCTTTTTACCAGAAACCATGTACAAGAATTCTTTTTACCAGAATCCGTGTTTTATCTGAACCTTTTTTTTCAAATAGCCTGACGATATCACAAAGCCCACTCTAGCGGGGAAATTCGTCAGAAACTCCGGTATGAACCTTCAATACTCGGTCTCCTCTGCCTTTTTCAGGCCCCCGAGCTTTACCCTTATATCTTTCATTTTTTCTTTCCAGTCAGGCACCTCCTCGGGGCTCATGAACTCAACCGTTCCTCCCTGAAACTCCCCGTCCCCTGCCTCCTCCTCCATAAGGCCCTCGATTTCCAGGTAAGCGTCCCTGAGTTTTTCCAGGGTTTCCGGGTCCGGTTCCCAGAGCTTCCGGGCTTCGGCTTCCAGGAGCCTGCGGGCCATTTCTTCCAGGGCAAAGGGGTTATTTTCCTCAAAGAAAGCCCGCATCTCGGAATCGAGCACGAAGGTTTCCGCGATTTCATCAAAAATCCAGTCGTCCACGGCCTGCGTGGAAGCTTCCCAGCCGTAGACCCTTCCCACCCTGCCCGAGATCTCCCCTGCCCCCTGGTAACCGTGGGCCTTCATCCCCTCGATCCATTTCGGGTTCAAAAGCTTGCTCCGGGCCACCCGACGCAGCTCATCGGCAAGAGCCCTGACCTCAAGCTTGCCCCCTTCCCTCGAGTCCCCGAAGTAAGCTTTAACCTCCTTTCCGGAAGCCTGCCTGGCCGCAGCCGTCATTCCTCCGTGAGACCCGAAGTAGCAGCAACACCCGAGCAGGTCATACTCATCACTCACGACCTTGTTATAGGTCAGGTCCACGGTTTCCAGGTTTCGGGCAAGTCGGGCGTGGGCCTCTTTACCCTTCAGGTCCCCGCCGTAGGCGTACCCGTTCCAGTAGAGAAAGATATCCGCCAGGTCCTTCTCGTCCTTCCAGGCGCTTGCGTATACCGCAAGCTGTACCCCTGCGGAATAGGTCCCGGGCCTGCTTGAAAAGACCCGGCAGGTGGCGTCCCGGAATTCGGTCCCCTCTTCCAGCATCCCGAGGGTATGTTTTCGCACGTAGTTGTTTTCAGGACTCTCCTCAAGGGCTGCCACGGCCTGCACGGCCCCGTCGATAAGTTCCATACAGCCCGGAAAATTGTCCCTTAAAATCCCGGAAACCCGGATTGTAACGTCGATCCTGGGCCGGCCGAGTTCCTTCAGGGGAATTACCCGGAACCCCTTTACTTTCCCGTTTCCCTCCCAGACCGGCTCGGTCCCGAGGAGGTGCAGGATCTGGGCCATGCATTCCCCATCTGCCCACATGATGTCGCTTGCCATCCAGAAAAAGGCGATGTTTTCCGGAAGTTTTCCCTCTTCCTCCAGATATTTGTCCAGCAAGAGTTCCGCAAGCTGTTTTCCCACCCTCCGGGCGGCTTTTGTGGGGACCTTTTTCGGGTCAAGGGAATAGAAATTCCTGCCCGTAGGGAGTACATCGGCCCTTCCGCGCATGATAAGTCCCGAGGGGCCGGCTTCGATATAGCCCCCCTCAAAACCGTGCAGCAGGGCTTCGATTTCCTCCGAAGCTTCAAGCCTTGCGTCCAGGTCCAGGACCCGGGCTTTTATTTTATCCAGCGCTTCGGAAACTTCCGATAGGCGAGAAAGGACAGGGGGCCTGAGCCTGAGACCTTCAAAGAGTCTGGCTTCCTTTAATAAGCCGGAAAGCTCGCGTCCCCTCTCTTCAAGGACGGCCTCTATAAGGCCCGTGGAAAGCAGGTCAAGCTCCTCAAGGAGCTGCCCGTTCGAGACTCCTGAAGCTGACATTTCCCCGGGAGCTTCCAGAAGCCGGGAAAAATCAAGCCCGAGGCATTTAGCAAGCGCTTTTCGCAGGGAGCCTTCTCCCTCTTCTTTTTTCTCCCCGTCGTCATAGCGCAGCACGGAATTTATAAACTCGGCCCTTTTTCGCCCTTCGGGCCTGTCTCCGAAAACGTGCAGCCCGCTCTGGATCTGGGTGTTCCGGATTCCTGAGAGGGCTTCGTGGGCCGCCCGGACAAGCTCCTCAAAAGGCATCTCCGGGCCGAGGGGAAGTTCCTGCCCGAGCTTTGCCTCTTCGATTTTGTCCCGGACCAGGTGCTTCAGGGCATGGACCCTTGCAGGATCGTGTTTTGCCTGTTCGTATTCTCCGAGCAGCCGGTCCAGTTCCTCAAAGGCACCGTAAAGTCCCCCGCCCTGCATGACGGTCTGCATGTGGTCTACCAGGCAGGCCAGGCTCCGGCGTTTGGCGGCACTTCCTTCCGGAGGGTTGTCGGAGTTGTAAATATAATAGTGCGGGAGCGTGCCTATGGCCAGGTCCGGGAAACAGTTTTTGGAAAGCCCCGTCCCTTTGCCAGGTAAAAACTCCAGGTTCCCGTGGGTCCCCACATGCACGATAGCGTCGGCCCCGAAGGTTTCTTCCAGGTAACGGTAGGTTGCAAGGTAGTGGTGGGTCGGGGGTACTTCCGGGTCGTGCAATATTTTACAGACTTTCCCGTTACAGGCCGGGCCCGAGCACCCTCTCTTTGGCTGGACGCAGACAACAGCATTTCCAAACTCCACCCCGGTTATCACGAGCCTGCCCTCATGGAGCATCGCAGGCGGGTTGTCTCCCACGGTTTCTCCGGGGGGCCGGCCCCAGGCTTTGATCATCTTTTCCTGCAGTTCCGGGTCGAGCCCTCTGAAAAACTTATCGTATTCTTCCTTTCCCACGAAAGCCAGGGCTCCTCCTCGCCTGACGATTTCTTCAACCGAAGTCCAGCGAAATTCCGAAAAGGCTTTTCTTTCAAGGATCAGGTCAATCAGTTCTTTTCCGCTGGCCGGAAGG
>JAQVBP010000015.1:6555-12859 GCA_028690255.1 Methanosarcinaceae archaeon | reverse complement strand
TTCCTTTCCCACGAAAGCCAGGGCTCCTCCTCGCCTGACGATTTCTTCAACCGAAGTCCAGCGAAATTCCGAAAAGGCTTTTCTTTCAAGGATCAGGTCAATCAGTTCTTTTCCGCTGGCCGGAAGGACGGAGGGAGGGAGGGAGGAGTCTTTATCTCTTCCAACTGAATAGCCCTCAGCCCGAGAGGAGGCTTCCTCCCTCCCAAGCGAGTAGCCCCCGGCCTTCATCCTTTTCAGGATACGGGCCACACTTTCGAGGGAGTCGAGGTTAGAAGCGCAGCCCACCGTGCCCTCCACACTCGCACAGGGCTTGTTGTGCAGGATAAAAGCGATTTTCTTTTCGGACGCGGGTTTTTCCCTGAGTTTCAGGAGTTTCAGGACCCGGGCCGCAAGCCGGGCGCAGCGCTCCTCGATTGGCACGTGTTCCACGTAGTGTTCGAGTTGCCGCCCCCCTCCGATGATGAGGGGCTCGATTGCTCCTTCGAATTCGGGCATGGCCACGTACCAGGCAATATCATTTCCGAGACCTGCAGAACTTTCCCATTCCTCAACGGTCATGTAACTCGAAACGATGGGCTGAAGCAGGGGCACGTCCAGGGTTTTTAGCAGTCCTGGTTTTTCCCCCCCCTGGGCTTTTTCCGCACCCTGCGGCCCTTCGATCAGGAATGGGGTGAGTTTTATAAGGCAGTCTATTATCGGCTTCCCGTCCCTCATAAAATAGTCTTCGATTACCCGGCCCATCGCCCGGGTCCCGAGTTCCCGGTCCTCAAGGGAATAGGCAAAGACCGGGATTACGTTCAGGCCCCTGTTTTCCAGTTCCCGGATAAGGGAGCTTTCGACCCGAAGGTCCCGGTTTACCCAGGCCGTCCTTGAAATAAGAATTCCCACGTTTTTTCCGGGAGAGGGCCCATACCAGTCAAGATAAGTGTCCAGGTCTGAAAACCATTTTTCCGTTTTCGGATGAAAAAGCCCGTCCCAGGCCAGTTCTTTCGGAGGGGCCGGAAGAAAACCTTCCCCGCATACCCGGTACCTGAGATAGTTTAAGAGGCTTCTGAGGTTTTCCTCCCCGTTGTAAGCAAAATAAAGGTAAGAAGTAGCCGCGATTTCGGGGTCTACCGAAGAGAGGGTCCAGAAATAAGGGTCGTGACCCGTACAGACCACAGAAGGAGAAGGCCCTTCCCCATTCTTTTTCAGGGCTTCAAGCCTGGGGCCGAGCTCGTCCCAGAAGCTGCCGCTTGTATAATACAGGAGGACAATGTCGGCATTTTCACAGGCCTTCAGGGCTTCTTCCAGTTTTTCAGGTTTGTCTTCGATGGTCCTTGAGGAATAGGTCTTCAGATCAAGGCCGAGGGCTTCCCCGGCCTTTAAGAGAAGGGGGATATAGGAGTTCCAGGTGATTGAAACGATTTTCATATTTCAGCCCCATTGAGTCTTTTTTATTATTACCCCATAGCCGGAATAATCTTAATCCTAAATTATCATAATCTAAAATTATCATAATCTAAAATTATCATAATTCGGGCCCTGAAGTTTTATACTTCTGCAAAAAAACCATTCAAATATAATATATTTTATTGAGTGGTTAGCTTTTTATTAAAACTGGTTCTTATTTTGTGAATGTTATTGGAAACATACAATAAAAAGCTTTCAAATTTGTTTTTATTTTTATAAAATATGCCACCAATAATAAATAATTCAATCATTTAATGTGTTACTTTTACATAATTTATTAACACCATTCGATTTGAAACCTTTTATCGATAATGTTTTTTTTCTATTTATATAGGAAATCATATATTATATATGAAATAATATAAAATAATGCATTATATTATAAGAAAAAAATCAAAAGTATTATCTATTACTATCATTTAATTAAAACTTATGTTAATAAATAGACTATTCTCTAAGAAACCTCTATTTACAGCCGGAATACATTTTCTATTTTTGTTAAGCATACTCCGCTTTAATTTTCCGGCCTCTTCCGGAAGGGGCTTTTCCGGGAGGGGGGCAGTCTCTGCGGCAGCCTGCCCTATCAGGTCCGGATGGGGGAAAAAGGCATGAACAGAAGCAGAGCATCAATTTATCCATTTACTGCGATAGTAGGACAGGAGCGGATGAAAAAAGCCCTTGTGCTAAACCTCATAAATCCGAAAATCGGAGGCGTACTGATAAGGGGAGAAAAAGGCACCGCCAAGTCCACTGCCGTCCGGGCCCTTGCCAGTCTCCTGCCTGAAATTGAGGTGGTCGAAGGCTGCAGTTTCGGGTGCGACCCCCATGACAGGCAGGAAATGTGCGAGGCCTGCACGAAAAAAGCCGGGAAATTAAAAAGCGCATTCAGGAAAATGAAGGTTGTGGACCTGCCTGTCAGTGCCACGGAAGACCGGGTAGTCGGGACCCTTGACCTCGAATGTGCCATTCAAAAAGGGGAAAAACGCTTTGATCCGGGAGTCCTCGCCCTTGCCAACCGGGGTATCCTCTATGTGGACGAGATAAACCTGCTTGACGACCATATCGTGGATACATTGCTCGATGCGGCGGCCATGGGGGTAAACACGGTCGAGAGGGAAGGCATTTCCTTTTCCCACCCGGCCTCATTCGTGCTCGTGGGCACCATGAACCCGGAAGAAGGAGAACTCCGGCCTCAGTTGCTTGACCGTTTCGGACTCTGTGCCGATATCAGGGGAATAGGAGACCCGGAGGCACGCGTGGAACTGCTCAGGCGGAAGCTCGGTTTCGAGCATGACCCCGAAGCCTTTTTCAGGGTCTGGGAAAAAGAGGAGGAACAACTCGCTGACCGGGTCCTGGGGGCCAGGTCCCTGCTCCCGAAAACCGGAATTTCGGACGCGATGCTCGGGCTTATTGCCGAGATCTGTCTTGAGACCGAAGTGGACGGGCACAGAGCCGACATCTGCATGTTGAAAACCTCCCTTACCCTGGCTGCTTTAAGAGGCAGGACCGAAGTGCTGAGGGAAGACGTACTTGAAGCCGCCGAACTAGTGCTCCCCCACCGCGGGAGAAGAAAACCTTTTGATGACCCGTCCGATGAAAGGCTCGATGAAACCCTCCGGAAACACAGACAAAAACAGGATGAAGAACAAAAGGAAGATGAACAAAAGGAAGATGATCAAAGCGAGGATGAGGAAAAAGAAGGAGAGCAAAAGGAGGATGAGGAAAAGGAGGGGAATCAGAAGGAGGAGAAAAAGGAAGAGGGGGAGCAAAAGGAAAAAGAACAGGCAGAGGAGCCGGCGCCTCCTCATGATCGGGATGAAGGGCAGGACCTGACCGGAGAGCAAAGCAGGGCCGGGGAGCAAAAGGAAAAGGAAAATAAAAAAAGTCAGGAAGCCGGCCCGGAAAAAGTTTTCGGGATAGGGGAAGAGTTCCGGATAAAACAGCTAAGCCCCGAAATCCGGCAAAAGCAGAGAAAAGGTTCCGGAAAACGCAGCAAGACCCGGACGGATTCCGGGAGAGGCCGATATATAAAAAGCGCTTTCCCGAAAGAAAAGGTAAAGGACATGGCCTTTGATGCGACCCTCAGGGCGGCAGCCCCCTATCAGCCTGTGCGGCGAGCAGGGCAGGCCGGAAAGGAAAAGGCTGTTCATCTCCTCAAGCCGGACCTGCGGGAAAAAGTCAGGGAGCGAAAAATAGGAAACCTTATTCTCTTTATTGTGGACGCCAGCGGCTCAATGGGGGCCAGGCAACGCATGGCTGCGGCCAAAGGGGCTGTTCTTTCCCTGCTCATGGACGCTTACCAGAAAAGGGACCGTGTGGGTCTTATTGCCTTCAGGGGAAAAGCCGCCGAACTCCTGCTGCCTCCGACCCGGAGTGTCGAAAGGGCCCGGAAGTGTCTGGAGGAACTGCCGACCGGCGGAAAAACCCCTCTTTCTCTCGGGCTTTCCAGAGGCTATGAGCTTATCCGGGCCGAACTCCGCCGGGACTCGGACATCTGTCCTTTCCTTGTCCTGATCTCGGACGGAAAAGCCAATGTAAGTGCCAGCGGAAGAGGAGAGGTCCCACCTTTCCGGGAATCGGAAATGGTTGCGTCCCTGTTTAAGGAGGAGGGTATTCCCTCGGCCGTGATTGACACCGAAAAAGGGGCTCTCAGGTTCGGGCTTGCAAAAAAAGTCTCGGAAGCTCTCGGAGGCCTCTACCTGGAGCTAGAAGACCTCAGGGCGGATTCCCTGCTCGGGGCGGTCAGGGTGGCAGGAGGATTCTGAAGTAAACCCCCCTTCCTCTCCGTCCTCTTTTCTCCCCTTCCTCTTTCCCCTCCGTTCTCCTTCCCCTCCGTCCTCTTTTCTCTCCGTCCTCTTTTCTCTCCGTCCTCTTTTCTCTCCTTCCTCTTTCCTCTCCGTCCTCTTTTCTCTCCTTCCTCTTTCCCCTCCGTTCTCCTTCCCCTCCGTTCTCCTTCCCCTCCGTTCTCCTTCCCCTCCGTTCTCCTTCCCCTCCGTTCTCCTTCCCCTCCGTTCTCCTTCCCCTCCGTCCTCTTTTCTCTCTTTCCTCTTTCCTCTCCGTTCTCCTTTCTGACTGTTGTCCTTTCTGACTGTTGTCCTGCAGGATCAGTATTCCGAAAACGATTCGAGGGAAGGGGGGGCGAGTTTTATGACCGCCTGCCTGAGGCTTTCGAGGCTTTCAAAAAAGGCAGCCTCTTTGCCTGAAAAAAGTTCTTTTTTTACCCTCCGTCCGAATTCATCGTCCAGACCCGGCTTTAAAAGCAGGACCACCGATCCGGGGGAATAGGCAGCCGAGACTGCAAGTTCATCACAATCCCCGTCCGTGATCCCGATAATGGGGATTCCGAACCTGGAAAGGATGTCTCCTGCAATCTCCGTGGTATCGTCTCCAACGGTGACGGCAAACGAGGCCCCTTCTATCAGTTCAAGGGAGCGCTCCGCACAGTGGTCTATTATCACGGCCCTGCCTTTTTTTCCAGGCAGGGCTTTTTCCCAACAGGAATTACTGCATGAAGGCCTTTTGTCCCGGCTTTTCTCCCTCCACAACTTCCCGGTTTTTACCCAGGCGTGGGCAAGGTCCACAGGCACTCTTTTTTCATGCTCGTGAAGGGTCAACAGGCCCTCTTTTTTTATGTCACCTCCCTCCATCAAAATTAAAAACCCGTTTTCCGAGATAAGGGCAACATCCGGGGAAGTGGCTTTTCCCACCACGATCCCGTTGACCATTATGCATGAGCCCGGCCGGGTCGAAAGTCTCCGCAGTACCCTTTTTCCATTATCCGTGACTTCGACGGAACGGACCGGGGTCGGAGGGCTGGCGACTTTCAGGCCAAGCAGGCCGGCAAGTTTTTCAGCATGTCCGTAAGCTTCCCGGTTCCAGGGGATGACCTGGCCGTCGGAAAAGCCTGGGCGTTCGACCTGTAGCAGGGGCTTTGCCTCCGAATTTTCCAGGTGAGAGACCACAATTCTTCCGAAAGCCCGCCCGGAATCAAGCTCTTTGCCATGGTTCAGGAGGCAGACCAGGTCCTCGGTTTCGAAAAAGGCTTCTATGGAAGCACTTGGTTTCAGGTGTTGCCCAAGGTCGATTTCCCCCTCAAGCCCGGCGTCCATTGCCGCGATTTTCCCCATGGTCCCGCAGACACAGGTCCGAATCCGGTTTTCTCCGGAAAGGAGGGTCAGGAACTCCCGGGCCCTTCCAGAATCAAGGAGCTCGGTCCCGTGAACAACAATTCCAATTTTCATGTATTGAGTGGTTATCTCTTGAAGTAAATATATGCTTCTATTTTGATTAATTTGATTAATTTATTTATAAAATGTTACAAAATAACATCTATTTATATTTATTTATTATAAATTATGCTCCATTATTTATTAATTTGGGAGCGCGGAGGGTCACGAATACCCCGCCCTTCAGGTCGGAGATGAAGTAGAACCTCGCAGGTTTAATTTGTGCTCCTCCCAGAGAAGACCGAAATCCGAGTTTCAATCACATAGATTGAGATAATCTGAGCAATTGAAACCCGACGATTTCAGAGTATCCGGGAAACCTGGCGGGCGGCCCGAAGCATACCCCACCTTTTAAGGTGGGGTGGCCGCCCGCAATTTGATTTTTTTCATTGAATTCCGGTTTTTCCGTTCTTTATTCATAAGGGAATTTTCCATTTTTTCATTGAATTCCGGTTTTTCCGTTCTTTATTCATAAGGGAATTTTCCATTTTTTCATTGAATTCCCGACCAAAACCCGGGTTTTTGTAAATTAATCCGGTTTATTGTATATCCTTGTTGAAAAAAAATAACAAAATAGTTATATATTCATACTTTCTGTTAATTACTTTATATTATGTAATATAAAA
>JAQVBP010000015.1:0-6455 GCA_028690255.1 Methanosarcinaceae archaeon | reverse complement strand
ACCTATTTTGAAGTCATGGGGGTGCCGGAAGGGTTCGGGGCCACAAACGAGCTTGAGTTCCAGGAGGGCAGGTGGTACGAAAAAGGCAACAACCAGATAGTACTGGGAAGCGACCTGTGGGATAAACTCAAAAAAACGGACGGAATAAGCTTTTCGGAGGAGACAGGAAATTCCGCCCCCGTTCTGTCCGCCCGGCTCCGCCTTTATGGGGAAGACGGCAGGCCCGTTGACAGAGAAGTAAGTTTTCTGCTTACAGGAGCCCTGAAACCCACGAACACCGAGCTTGATAACCTGGCCTTCACGGACCTGGAAACCGCCAGGCAACTCAGTGAAAAAGAGTTTTACGACGGGCTCCGGCTAAAGGTTGAAAGTTCCGTCCAGGTCCCGGCCGTCCGGCAGAGGGTCGAGGCCCTGGGGCTTGCCTGTTCGAGTGCTCAGGACGAAATAGACTCGGTCAACAGGATAATGAACGGGGTGACCCTGGTGCTTGCGTTTTTTTCAAGCATCTCTCTGCTTGTAGGCGGGATCATGGTCGTCAACACAATGGTAGTCTCGGTCTATGAAAGGACCCGGGAAATCGGAATCTCAAAAGCCCTCGGGGCCTCGGGCAGGGATATCCTAAGGATGTTTCTGGCCGAATGTGTTATCATAGGGGCTCTGGGAGGCTTCCTTGGGAACATGCTTGGCATCCTTTTCTCCATTATAATCGATCGGATCGGAAAACCCCTGCTGGTCTCAAGGCTCGGGGTAGGGGATATGGGGCACCTGACCGCCATAAGCCCCGGCATCCTGGTGGCCGGTTTCCTGGCCGCCCTGCTGGTGTCCGTGCTTTCAGGCCTTTACCCGGCCTGGAGGGCCGCAAAACTCGAACCCGTAACAGCCCTGAGACAGCTCTGAAACGCAGGCCCGGCCAGAGCTCGCAGAAGACAGGAGATCTTACAGATGAGAATTAACAAAAAAATTCTTATGTTATGCGCCTTCGGAGTCGGGCTTTTGCTCTTCCTGGCCTCCTCCGAACAGCTGGCAGGCTGGCAGGAAAGCTGGCAGGGAGGCTGGCGGGGGGACGGAACTCCTCCTTATACTATTGCGGAAGGAACCGTAAAGGGCGGGGTCTATGTGGAAGGGGGACACGGCTATTCCAGGGAAGACCCTTATGTCGAGGCCTTCGAACTCCCGGAAGGGGAGGTGAAATACGCCAGGGTCTACATCCCGATCTGGAACTATGACGGAGGGGACAGCATTCGGGTCTTTGTAAACGGGGAAGAAATTGCGGAAAGGCAGGAGCCGGACTACCTTTCGGCCTGGGGCCTCGGGCTCTACTGCCTTGAAGCCGGCTCGTTTCTCCATTCCGGCAAAAACGAAGTTTCTGTCCGTTCCCAAAACCCCGGTGGCGGGCCCTACGGTATCACCCTGGCCGCAGTCTACAGAAACGAGTCAATGCCTCCGGTCCGGTTCTGGATAAACGAAGGCAACTACGCCCTGGCCTATACGAACAAAAAGGACAGCGTAAGCAGCAGCTTCAAAGGCACGCTCCCGGACAGGCCCGCAAGCCTTCAGGTCCTCCTGGCTGCCGGGACAAAAGGGGAAACGGATTTCCTTTATTTCGATTCCGAATTAGTAGGGACGGACGTGGGCAGATCCGCCGACGGCAGGTACTTTGATCTTTACAGGACCGAGGTAATTCCAGAAAGCCGGGAGAGCACCCTCCGCTTCGAAAGGGGGGACGAGGGCTACCTTCACCCCTGTGTTGCGGTCCTTGTGGGCGGAACGGAATCAGATTCGGACCCGGAATTCCTTGAAGTCCATGAACAAAGGGCCTCAGAAGGAAACAGGATACCTGTACCGGTAATCCTTGTCACCCTCCTCGCCTGTCTGGCCCTGCTCTACAGATACGGAAAGAGGTAACACATGAAAAAAATGAAATACAGGTCGGTTTTTACGAAAATCCTTATCCTTGTTCTGATAAGCACTCTGATATTCCCTGCCCTTGCTGAAAGTGAATATGGCAGCAGTGGAGAGGCTTCCGGGGCATCCGGAGTTTGCCCGGCAGGTCCTCTTGTCTGTAGCCTGGAAATTCCCCTTGACAAAGACCGGGCCTCCTCCACCCTTGTGGCCGGGGACTCCTGGGTAAGGGGCCGGGTAGTGCTTGAAAATACGGGCAGTGAAACCCTGGAAAAAGTACGGGTGTCGGTCGGAGTCCCGGCTCCCCTCGAAGCCGGAGAGACTTCTTCCCTTGCGTTCGCCGGAGTTTTCGGAGAGGAGCAGCTCTTAAAGGCTGAAATCGGGACCCTTTCCCCCGGGGAAAATAAGGAGTTATTTTTTGACGTAAAGCCCCCCGCTTCGGTAGAGTTCAAAAAGAACCTGGCCATCTCCCTGAGAGCGGAGTACGGGGAGGGGGAGGAGGGAAGCACCCTGGAAAGCAAAGCCCGGGTATCCCTGGTCCCGCCTCCTTCCTGGCTGACCTACCTCACCATCCTGGCAAGCCTCCTGCTTTTCATCGGAATCCTGGCCGGGGCCAGGCGCCTCGGGGTCCTTGACCTCTTCTCGACCGTGGACCTGATTACCATAGCCCTCCTTGCGGCCGTCATTGCCGTCGTGTTCAGGTACATAAGCAAACTCGTCAATCTGGGCTGGTTTGACGGGCTTGTGGTCGCTATCCCGACCGTGGTCCTCATGATCGTGGCTCTCCAGCTTGTCCGGAAACCCGGAACAGCAACCCTGCTTTTCACCTGCGTTCTGCTCATCAGTATGGTCGTCTGGGGCTCTCATATCATGTGGCTTGGTTTTTACCTGGCCGAAGGGGTTATTGTGGACCTGCTGGTCTTCCTTTTCAAAATGGATTATGCGGACCGGCGCCTGACTGCTATATTTTACGGCGTTTCAAGGTGTGCGGCCTCGACTCTCGTCTTTTACCTGCTCTATGCTCCCGTGGAATGGAAAATCTCCTACGCTCCCTGGTACATCGGGCTGCAGCTTGCAATAGCCTGTGTCGGGGGGTTGATAGGCGGTTCCCTCGGGTACGATACGGCCGTGAAAATGAGCGGGGCCAGGCTCTGAACCTTCCGGGATTTCGGGGCAGCGGGCCAGAAGATATGTTTTCAGCTTATCCAGGGTGAGGAAGAGGGGGATCTCAACCCCTCTCCTTTGCAGGTCAAGGCAGAGCCTTACGGGAAACGGGGAGCACAGGCCTGTGGCTTCAAGTTCCTCCCGCCTTGAAAAAACCTCTGCCGCAGGCCCGTCAAGCAGGACTTCCCCTTTTTTCAGGACGACCACCCTTTCCGCGTACTCCGCGGCAAGTTCCATGTCGTGGGTTATAAGGACCACGGTTTTTCCCTGCCTGTTCAGGGCCCGGATTTTTTCCAGGAATTTCCGGATATGTTCCCGGTCCTGGCCCGTTGTGGGCTCGTCCAGGACCAGCAGGTCCGGCTCCAGGGCAAGGACGGAAGCTACCGCAAGCCTCTGGCGCTGCCCTCTGGAAAGAGCGTGAGGGTGCCTTTTCCTGAAGGGCAAAAGCTCCATCATTTCCAGGGCCGAAGCAGTCCTCTTTTTTATTTCAGGCTCCTTAAGTTTCAGGATCTCAAGCCCGAAACGGATTTCCCCTTCCACGCTGTCCGTAAAGAGCTGGGAGTCCGGGTTCTGGAAAAGATAACCCACTTCCCGCGCAAGTTCGGCCGTGGAAAACTTGCGGATGTCCCGGCCCTTCAGAAGGACCCTTCCTTCCGAAGGTCTGTGAAACCCTATTAGGTGGCCGGCAAGCGTGGATTTCCCGGCCCCGTTGTGCCCGAGAAGGGCCAGGAACTCCCCCTGTCCGATTTCC
The DNA here is from genome assembly GCA_028690255.1 of Methanosarcinaceae archaeon. Taxonomy (GTDB): domain Archaea; phylum Halobacteriota; class Methanosarcinia; order Methanosarcinales; family Methanosarcinaceae; genus JAQVBP01. The sequence goes on along the minus strand of JAQVBP010000015.1, from coordinate 2,638 downwards.
AGGTCAAGGTTTTTGAGGGTCAGAGAACCATCTTCCCGTTTGCAGAAGAGCTTCTCAAGCCTGATATGGGGCGGAGGTGCCACTTTTTTCATTCCTGCAGGGTTTTCCCCTGCAAATTTATCCGTTTCAGTAAGTTTATCCCCTGCAAATTTATCCGTTTCAGTAAGTTTTTCCCCTGCAAATTTATCCGTTTCAGTAAGTTTTTCCCCTGCAAATTCGTTTCCTAAAAATCCGAAAAATTCGGAATTTCCTTCTTTGCAACCCCCGGGCGGGGCCAGAAAGCCTACCAGGCGTTTTAGAACGGTTTCATAGTCCGGAGCTTCGGAGTTCAGGCCCGTCAGGAGAGCAAGTTCAATAAGTTGGGGGAGGCGGACCCCGAGCTCCCTGAGTTTTGCAGCCTCCCTGCAGCAGAGCTCGAAAGGTTTTCCGTCAAGAATCAGCCGTCCATTCTCCATTACAAGCATACGGTCCGCCATTTCGAATACGGCATCGAGCTTGTGCTCTATAAGGACGGTGGTAATCCCTTTCTCGGCATTGAGTTTCTTCAGAACTTCAAAAACCTCCGCAGTGCCCGCGGGGTCCAGGTCCGAGGTCGGCTCGTCGAGCAGCAGGAGGGGGGGTTCCAGGGCCAGGTTGCCTCCTATTGCCGTTCTCTGTTTTTCTCCCCCCGAAAGCGTAAAGATAAAACGGTCCCGCAGCCCTTCGAGTCCGACCGTCTTTAAGACCTTATCGACCCTTTCTTTTATTTCCTGGCGGGGAAGGCCCAGGTTTTCGGGCCCGAAGGCCAGGTCTTCTCCCACTGTCAGGGAAAAAAGCTGGGTTTCGGGGTTCTGGAAGACCATGCCCACGTCCGGGGCCAGACTATGGACTTTCTCAGTGCTTATGTCCCTGCCGAAAAGCAGGACCTTCCCTGAGATTCCTCCTCCCGAGACCTCCGGGATAAGCCGGTTAAAGCAGCGGACAAGGCTGCTTTTCCCGCAGCCGCTGGGCCCTACAAGAAGTACGAACTCCCCTTTTTCAAGTTCGAACGTCACACCTTCAAGCGCCTTTTCCTCCGAATGCGGATAGCCGTAGCTGAGTTTTTCAAACTTTACCGTTGCGGAGTTTTCGCTTTTCCTCTTTTCCATGTTTTGTTACCCCTTGTTGCTTCTGCCGGATATTTTTCTTCGTATTTATCAAATTGTATCGGATTGTATCGGATTGTATCGGATTGTATCGGATTGTATCGGATTGTATCGGATTGTATCGAATTTTTTCAGATTTTTTCAGATTCATGTTTATCTTTTTTCAGATTTTTTCAGAACAAGAATCTCAATTAATATGATAAATATGAAATAGTATGTTAATTATTCTTTTTTGTATGACTTTCTCTGATGGAGGGCTTTTTAATTGACGGAGGATTGCTGTTTTGAGGTCACTTTTTCGATATGAACAGAAAAAAAGCATTCTGCACGGGCTTGATCCCAGGGTTAAATTGTTCTGGCTCTTTGGGGTCTCGGTTCTGAGCGTCGTACTGGGGACACCTTTCCTGCTGGCCGTGCTCTTTTTTTCCACCCTGCCTTTCTGGTACGTCCTGCGCCCCTCCCTGACCCGTATAAAGGCCATGTTCCTGCTGTTCGGGGCTATTGCCGGGAGCTTTATAGTCTCACAGTCCCTCTTTTATTACTGGGCAAAAGAGCCTCTGTTTACCCTTATCCCTGCCTCTTTCCCGGGGTTGGGCCCCCTGACCGGGGGCGTTTTTGTCTACGCCGACGGAGCGGTCTACGGACTGTACCAGTCCTTCCGCTTTCTTGCAGGTGCAAGTGCGGCCATGCTCGTGCTTGCCACAAGCCACCCCGGGGAACTTATTCTGGCCCTGTCCCGCTTCTTTGAGTTCAGGGTCGGAAAAAAGAGTTACAGAATAGGGCTGCCTTATGAAATCGCCTTCATGCTTTCTTCAGCGGTCAGTTTCGCCCCCACGATGGTCGAGGAATGCGGCGTAATCCTTAACGCAATGCAGGCCAGGGGTCTTGAACTCAAAGGAGGCCTGCGCAGCAGGGCAAAGGCCCTGAAATACATCTTTTTTCCCATGGTCGTCAACGTCCTCCGGGCCGGGAGGCAGCTCGCTGTGGCCGCCGACACAAGGGGGTTTAGGGCAAACAAACAGAGGACGTACGCAAAAGAACTGATAATGAGTAAAGGGGATTTTCTCTTCCTGACATATACCGTTCTTTTCACGGCCATGGGCCTCTATCTGAGCTACACGGGGTTCGGGGCTACGGTCCCGGTCTGAAATATTCCCGGATTAGTTGACTCAATTCCAAAAAAAGTTTTTATTTGAGAGATTTTATATTCATTTGTATAGGTGCACTTATATAATTTGACTGTATAGTGTATCTATTGAAAATAAAGAGACGTATAATCTGTTATTAAAAACCTGTTTTTGTTTTTAATCTAAAGGTCTATACAATCTTGTTTTTATACTATTGACTATCCGTTAAAGCGGAGGTGAAACGAAAATGGCTTTTAATGACAGAAATTCCAGAGGAAATTCCGGAGGTTTCCGCGGCAACAGCGGACCCAGGGAAATGACTAAAGTGAAATGTTCCGACTGCGGTGTTGAGACCGAAGTACCCTTCAAACCTACCGAAGGCAGGCC
>JAQVBP010000167.1:2818-6038 GCA_028690255.1 Methanosarcinaceae archaeon | reverse complement strand
TTTTGAAACTGGCTTATCGCAGGTAGTCCGGGAGAAAAGAAAAGTGGCCTCTTGTCCCGGAGCTGCGGGACAGGTCAGCCCTGTAAAATGCATCACTAACCTGTGCAGAAGGAAAGAGATTCTTTATCATCCGGCGAATATTTGACCGCAAGTACCCGGATTATACCCAGTACGAGCAGGAGGACTGCCAGACTCAGAATAAATTCATACCCGAACTCCTTGGCGTAGAGGCCCAGAGCGAGTTCCCGCATGATTATTAAAATCGTGGCGTCAGTTACGTTTGTGAGTTTTATGCGGTCGTGTTCATGGAAATCAACGAAAGTCTTGAAAAGGTCAATGACGATGAAAATCGTAAGCACGCTGGCCACTATGTGCCTGAAGCCGCTGTCAACGGACTCAAAGACTATGAAGCGCAACTCCAGCACGGTTTTTGCCATTCCCAGAAGAAGGGCCAGCACCAGGACGTAAAGGATGAAGGTGGTGACAAAATCAATTACTTTCTTGAATAGCTTTACATGATCTATTTTTACAGAACTTAGAGAAACTATTATTCAACCCTCCTGACAGTGTCTGGCCCCTCAAATTTCATATGATTATATATAACTATCTATAATTATTGATACATATATATCCGAATATCTCTAATCGGAATGACCGTATCTGATCCTTAAACTGTAAGAAAAGGATGCAAGGGAAATTAAGTGGAAAGAGAAATAAAAAGAGCGAGGGAAAATGAACAAATACAAAACATAATAAAGTGAGGGTGTTCTCAAAAGTAATTGGAAGTCCCTCTTTTCAGAGGGGAGAAAAGGCAACAATCCAAATTATCGGGGACAGGTCATAAAAAACTCCTGCCCTGCAGTTTTTTTAAAACTGTTCAGGATTTTCAAATTTTATCAACAAGTTTTGCTTCGAGGATTTTCAGGATGCCCCGGTTTCCCATCCATATGGCTTCACTTTTCTTTATCTCTATCCGTTTTTTGAAAAAAGGCGCATCAAGGACAAGAGTCTCGTATTCCCCGCCTTCCCCGGCCACGTGGACCATACGGCGGCGGTTCAGGACCTTCAGGCTTTCGAGGGAATCCGGAGAAATCTGCCTTCCGAGCCAGCTCTCGTCAAGCCCGTCCGCGGCCACGCCGACGATCCGTATATCGAGCACCTTGATCATATCAAGGAGAAGTTCCTCCGGGTCCCGATGCCAGAGGGGGGCGTACATCGTAAGTCCCAGGGAGTCACAGATCTTCCGGACCCGGCTTGCCTGGTACCGGGACTCGATGGCCCCGACGGTTACCCCATCAACGTCCACCTTCCGGAGGGCATGGGTAAGGTCCTCGAGTTCAAGCTCCTTTACCCCGCTTGAAGGCTGCCGGATAAGCGGGATTTCACAGGCTTCCGAGATCATATCAACCATGTGGAGGTTAATCGAATGGTACATGTACGAATCGTCCCGTTCCGGGACAATGGTGATAAGATGGGTTACCTCATGCCCCTCGTCAAGAGCTTTCTGTATGGCATATATCGAGTCCTTTCCTCCGGAGACCAGTGCTGCAAGCTTCATTATTCCCCTGTCCTGTAATATCCGTGTCCTCAAGTTAAAGGACTTCAAGTTCCCCGAAATTCTCCTCATACCGGGCTTTCATCCCTTCCCAGTCCGGAAGGTCGGTCTGACAGCCTATGCTCTGTACGGCAAAGGAGGCCACGGTTGCCCCGATTTTCCCGCAGGTGGGAATTGTGTAGCCCCGCGTGAGGGCAAGGAGGAAACCGGCTCTGTAGGCATCTCCTGCTCCTGTGGGGTCAAGGGCCCGGACTGATACGATCGGAATTTCGAATTCCCCGGAATCTGTGTAAATGCGGCTCCCTTTCGAGTCACAGGTAACGATAATTATGCCGATCATCTTTTTAAGTTCGGCAAAGCTCTTTCCCGTCATTTCGGAGACTCTTTTTATTTCATGCCTGTTCGCAAAGAGGATGTCGGTATGGGTAAGAATGGTTTCCAGGTTTTCCTTTGAGTAGGTCATAAGGTCCTGGCCCGGGTCAAAAGACACGAAATTTGCAAGCTTTGCGATCTTCGCGTTATAAACCGAATCGGCGGTTGCAAGGTGGACGAAATCAACCGGGAAGGCTTCCAGCTCCTTAAACTTCGAGGAGGCTCCCCAGTAGAAATAGGTTGCCTGGTTGTGCTCCTTATCCGTGAAAATGAAAGCTTTCGGGAGTTTTTCCTCTTTTAAACGGTAGAGGCTGGAGAGGTCAACCCCTGCCTCGTTCAGAATTTTTTCGTAGTCAGAACCCTCAAAATCGGCTCCCACGGGAGAGATGAGCTGGCTTTTTCCTCCGAGCTTCCCGATGGCGACCGCTATGTTTGCGGCCCCTCCCCCCGGGTATTCTTCATAATCAATTACCGGAGACGATTCGTTTTTTTCCGCGATTCTTTCCACATCGATAATGTAATCAAGGGCGATATGCCCGACTACGGAAATCACTCTGTCCATGTGCATGTCCTCTACCTGTTTTCTACCGGCCTTTTACCTTTCATCTATCTGTTTTTAGATCCAGCCGGGAATTTCTTATTTTATGTATTTGGTTTAAGCCTTATTTTTTTGAGCGTTCATGGCGTTCTGATCCCTGTTCGAACCCACGTTCGGGTCCTCTTTCAAATTCCTCTACCTCTATAACCTTCAGGGGGATGTCCCGCAGGGACTTTCCTATAACGGACTTTGCAATCCTTTCCGCGTGTTCCGCTGATTCGGCATCAAAGACCCTCATCTCGAAAACAAGTCCCACAAGTGCGGTGCTTGCCGCGATGAAAACGCTGCTGAAAGCTTCACCACATGCAGGACAGAATGTTGACCCGACATCGACCTCTACGAAGTCCAGTTTAGGGTTCAGGCGTTTGCCTGCTTCTGAAACCGCAACACCTATTGCGTCATCTGCTGTCTGTACATCTCTAACCAACCAAGCTGCTTCAAGTACTACGTGAAAGTTCTTCATAATTTCACCGTATTAATTTTTTCAATAGTTTATAAAGTATTAATTAAAGATTTTAGTAAAGGGTTTAGTGAAGGATTATAATAAAGGGTTCCTGCGCTTGCCACAGGAAATTCCTCTAGAAAACTGTAGAATGAGCTACTGTATATAAAGTATGCCAATATTTCCGGAAATTTCTTTCATTATGTCACATATTTATTTATTTATTTATTTATTTATTTATTTATTTATTTAT
>JAQVBP010000167.1:0-2718 GCA_028690255.1 Methanosarcinaceae archaeon | reverse complement strand
TATTTATTTATTTATTTATTTATTTATTTATTTATTTATTTATCCAGCTGTTAATCCCGGTTTTACCCTTCCGTCTTATATGGTAAAAAGGGTTTCGTCGTCAACGGCGAAAACTCCGAGTTTTGCCCCGGCGTCAAGCCAGGCGTGCCCGTAGCTGAAGGCTACGAGGGCGTTTACCGGGTCTTCCTGCTCAAGGAAATAAAGGCCGTCCCTGTAATATGCCTCGGCCATCGTGTGGTAGTCCTCTGCCACTGCGTACATGTGAGAGTCCGGAATCGGGGAGTATTTTGCCTTTTGGAGAGCTCTTTTCAACATGTCCTCGTAGCGGACAACTTTTTCTTTCAAATCGGCAGGCATTTTTCGTCACCTTTCTTTCAAGTCGTCGGGTATCTCCTTTCACGATCCTTCAGGCGGGATACCTGCGACTTTAGTAGGGGGTTATTGACTCAAATCTTCCAGAAGCTCTTCCGGTCCGCCTGCGAGTTTTACGAGGGCTTCGGCCTCGATGAAATGCAGTTTTCCTGGGATGACCAGAATGTGGAGGGGGGCTCCGAAGTCGAAGTCTTTTAACTTTTCCGCGTAGCCTGCTTTTACGAGGGGCTTTTCCGAACCCGCTCTAGCAATTCCGACCACGATTTTGTTTTCCATCACACCTTCGCCACGCTGTTTTTCGACATAAAGGAGGAGTTCAAGTGCCCTGTTTACCGTCATATACCCTTTATCTTTATCGATATCAAGGAATACAATGGTGTGCAGGCCCAGTTCGGAGTTTAGCTTTATGGTGTCGTAAGGAGCTTCCGTAATAACCAGGACATCCCGCCTGCTTCTGTAGGGGTGGGGAACGCTTATGGACTTTCCGAAACGGTAGTTCTGCAACCCGCTCAGGCCCGCTACAGCGGAGGTTATGGAAGCCCCGTGAATCAGTCGGGTCTCGATCCCGAGCTCTTTTGCCCGCAGGCGCAGATCCACATGGGTAGTGGAGACCATGCTGTCTCCTCCGGTCAGAAAGACGATGTCTTTTTCTCGGGCCTCGTTGATCCAGTCGGGCTGCTGTTCTACGTCTTCTCTGGAAAGCATCCGGATTTTTTTCCCGTAAAGTTTTTCCATTTTTTCCAGGTCCGTGCCCATGAGCGAGGAGGTGTAAAACTCCGCGTAGACGAGCTCGGCGTTCCTGATGGCTTCAAGCCCCTTTAAGGAAATGTCGGATTCGTCAAAAAGGCCCAGCCCTATGAATGTGAGCATATCCCTGCTTTACAGGCTTCATTGCTTAAAGCTTTTTGGCGGTAAAAGGGCTTTTAGGAATTTTATATATAATTTGCAGGCCAATAATAAAATAGGGAGATAGAGTGGCTTATGAATGCCTATGAAGGCTTACGGAGACTAAGAAGTTAATAGAACTTTTTATAGGTCCGAATACATTTGAAAATGCGTTTTTCAGAAGGGGTTGAAATGGTAAAAGTTACACTTGTCCATGCCCGGTGGTGCACGGTTTGCCCATCGGTCCGCAAATTCTGGCGGGACCTGAAAGCCGAATATGGCTTCGAGTACGAAGAAATCGACGTGGATACTCCTGAGGGCCAGGACTTTATCGCAAAATACGGAATAAGCGGGGTACCGACAACACTTATTGAAGGAAAAATCGTCTTTGTGGGGGTCCCGAAGAAAGTCGATGCCCTCTCCCTGATTGGCTGAATAATTTGAATGAAGTTTATGGGGGACTGGCCTGAGTACCGAAGGCCCCTAAATCCCAAGTGTTTAAATAATAATTCAAGGTGTTGTCATGTATGATCTGATAATTATCGGGGGGGGGCCTGCGGGGCTGACTGCAGGAATTTATGCAGTACGTTTCGGACTCAAAACCCTTGTGCTGGAAAGAAGTGCCGTTAGCGGGCAGATAGCACTTACGGATATAGTGGAGAACTATCCGGGCTTTAAGGCCATCACGGGCCTGGAACTTATGCAGAAATATAAGGACCATGCAGAGGCGGCCGGGGTGGAGACCAGGTTTGAAGAGGCCCTTTCCGTCCGCCAGGAAGCCGGGAAGTTTACGGTTTTCACGGATGGCAAGGAGGGCGGAGCGGAGGTTTCCAATTCCCCTCCCCTGGAGGCAAAAACCGTAATCCTGGCAAGCGGAGCAAATCCCAAACATCTGGGGATTCCAGGGGAAGAAGAACTTGCAGGAAAAGGGGTTTCTTACTGTGCCACCTGTGACGGGCCGTTTTTCAGGGATAAGACCGTGGTCGTTGTCGGAGGAGGCAACTCTGCGGGAACGGAGGCCTTTATCCTTTCAAAAATCGTCAAAAAACTCTACCTTGTGCACAGGCGGGAAGAGCTCAGGGCTATTAAGGTGCTCCGGGACAGGCTGTTTGCGGCTCCCAATTTTGAGTTCGTTCCTGATACCGTTTTGCGGGAAATTGTGAAGGGAAAAGGAGAAATTCCGAAGGTTGAGAAAGTGGTCCTTGAAAACGTAAAAAACGGAGAGATAAGAGAGCTTTCCACGGCCGGGGTTTTTATTTACATAGGCATTCATCCGAATACCGAAATCCTTGACGTTGAAAAGGATGAAAACGGGTTTATCATAACGAACGAATGGATGGAGACCTCGGAGAAAGGAATTTACGCTATAGGGGACTGCCGGGCCACCACAATCTGGCAGCTTGTAACGGCTGTAAGCGACGGGGCCGTAGCGGCTACTGCTGCAAACGAGTATATCCTGGG
>JAQVBP010000014.1:15620-29359 GCA_028690255.1 Methanosarcinaceae archaeon | reverse complement strand
AATCCGTTTTACATTTTTGAGAGGCTACTTTTTCCGGGCACTGTTGCAAATCCGGGCTTTCTCTCAGTTTCCCCTGTTTCTTTTTTATCCCGCTTTCGGACTATTATCCAAAAAGCAAAGGTTCTTACTTCCAGGTAAAAACGGTTTTATAGAACGCAGCGTAAAACCCCTGAGTCTTTAGCTCAGGGGATATAAGCGTCCACTTTTCAATATAACTCACATTTCGACCCCTGTCTTCAAAATAAGGCGATTTTTGAAAGGACTGGATGAATTTATTGGATATGCAATGAACACAGAATTAATTAATGGGGCAAGTTCGGCCTGAATCTCACAATTCTGCAAAAACTTGCAGGCCAGTTCATCAATAATACCTATAAGTTGGAATGTTTCACAATGAGTTCTCAGAAGTAATTCATAAATAAATTAGAAAGACGCACCCAAATGGCCCTCATACTGTATGAATAAAAAAATTAAGTTGTGTTTTTTGGGTGGGGGTCGAAATGTAAGATATAAGGTTTAATACCAAAATATTAATATTAATAATGCATTTTAATCTTACTCACTTTTGCGATCGCACAAATTGGAAATTTGTGGGATTTCCAGTGTAACTGGAAAATAACCAAGCGAAAGAGAACTATTTAAAGATACACCGCCGGGACGGCGGGAAGAGCCTGTGGACTCGTGGAGGTTGCTCCGGGGTATGAAGCAGGAAGCCGGTCGGTCTTTAGCCGAGCGGTAGTTCACAAGGCATAATACGGTTTTCTGGGCTCAGAGCTTGGTAATTGGCCTTGCCAGATTTTTGTAGTGCTCGAAAAGTTCCCTGCCCCATTTTTTGGCACTATCTTCAAAACTGACGAGATTATGGTTGTAGTAAACGCCACTGTTACAGAAAAGGGAGATCGCCATGAACTTTTCCGTTGCTATACATGAGGCTATCTTCATGTTATTGTTGTTGCAGACATAGAGCTTCGTGTATTTCAGGTTCAGGAAATGTTCAAGTTCTTTTTTGTAGTCATTGTACAGCCTGTCATAAACGTATTCCGTGATGACAAGGGAAATTTCCGTGCCTTTTGCGGCAAGTTCTATGCAGAGAGAAGGAATGATGGGCAGGAAAAAAGATGAGGTGATCATTACTTTCTCTGATTCTGATAGGTAGTTTACCAATTCTCTGGGATATTCAAAGATGTGATTCCTGTCAGGGTTTACTTCTATGTAGTCTCCAAGACATCCTATTCTGTCCAGATAGGCAGGGGGTATCGAGGTCATATCCTGGTTTACCCAGTATTCATGATTTTTATCAATAACATAGAATGTCTCAAGAGTGGTCTTCATCTTGGGAACCAGAATCTCTCCAATACTGGATAATTTGTAGATCCGGTTGTTTTCAATCACCAGGTCATGCTTCATGAGAATCTTTATCTGGGTCATTATAGGACTTGACCTGACATTGAGGACGCTCTTGATTTCTTCAATATTCTTTGGAGCCTCGTGGAGGAGCAGGAGAAGATTTTTCCTTTTTTCCGAAAGAAAGAGAACGTCGATTAATGAGTTTTCCATTCAGACTCTCCTTCCTTTTTAGATAATTTGTCCATTTTTCTATACAATGGGCCTGTTTAAGGCAGTTTGGCAGTTTGGCAGTTAGTACAGCTTTACCTTTCGGGTTTTCAGGGCCAACAGGGAAAGCAAGCAATATCCTCTGGTTTACTGGGTTTGAAGGGCGGCCACTTCCGGAGCCTGCTAGCGCCCTCAAGTTGCCATTTTTTAAATAAGGGCCCCGCTTTTAATTTTCTTTATATTTTCTTTATATTTTCCTTCCTTTCTTCCTTTCCACCTTTTTTCTTAGTATTTGGAATTCCGGGAGAAAGCTTTCAGGAATAGCACCCGCTGCCAGAACCTGCCGTCATTTCAAAAATCGTTACACGATTCATTATTGCTGCATTTTGGGGATTATTCTGCCTGGATTTTTAATTTGAAATGCCTGCCATGGAAACAATAGGCCTGTTAATTTGCCACTTTTTTATATTATATAGGTCTTGATATTATTATACTTATGTCCTTATCTCTGCCAGTAAAAGCCTCCTTTCTCAAAAACTGAGCCATATGGTGAAGATCTTAGGGGGGTGGTTGACTCAATGTGTCATATATACAGATCCACTTATTATTCAAATTTCAATATATTTCATAAACATTCCTGATCAAACTTTGGTCACCTGTTTCGCAAGGCTCTTGAAATAATCGAAAAGCTCTCTACCCCAGCGCAGGGCCTCCGGTTCGAAACTCATTATGAACTGCTGGTCAAATTTTCCATTTTTATCAAAGAGGCCCAGGAGCATGATTTTATCCGTTACCGTAATTTCCGTAATTTTACTCCCTTCTCTGGAAACGAAGAGGCTTACGTTTTCCATGTCCAGGATTTCCTTTACCATTTCGGAATGCTCACTTGAAAGGTGGTTCCAGACCGATTGCGTGAAATTAAGGGAAATTTCGGCGTCCTTTCTCCCCATCTCTACATAGAGAGACAAATAAGCCGGATTAAAATACGAAGCAAAAGTAACTGCTTTTTTTGAATCTGCCATGCTTTCAGTGATTTTCGGGGAGGGTTCATAGACATGGTTCAGGTCCGGCTCGATCAGGATGCAGTCCCCGAGTTCCGAAATTCTCTCAAGCAGGTGTCTGGGAATTGAGTTCAGGTCATGTCCTGTCCAGTACATGTTGTGCTGTTCCACCACATTGAGTGCGTTTATAAGAGGTTTTATGTTCTTGATAATGAATTCTCCCAGAACCGAAAGTCTATACATACGGTCTTCCTGGACAACCAGATCACTATCTATAAGCTTCTTAATCTGGGGGAGAATGGAGGTTGCGGTAACGTCCATTTTATCCTTTATTTCCTCAATATTCTTCGGTCCGCTATCCAGCAATAAGATAAGGCTTTTTCTTTTATCAGACCTAAAAACGAGGTCAATCAGGGAAGATTCCATGTTTTTTTTCACGATCCTTCAGGCAGGATGCCTGCGACTTTAGTCGTGGGAGGAATGCCGCCAACTTTCAGGCATTCCGTTCCACGTTTGGATTTTTCCACCCTACTTTTAAAACAAGTTTCCGTGGCAGGTGAAGTAGTTTTTAAAACTATTTTCCCTCACCAATGTTGGATATACTTGTTATATGTAGTACAACTCCACTGTCTCTCAGGACTTTTAATGCTACACGATAGGGAATTTAGACTGAGAAAGCATCCAAATGCATTATGACATGTCCAACCTCGTCAATTAAGACTCAGGCTGGTCAATCAAGGCTTGTCGAAACAGGTCTCCCACTTTAGTGGGGGGTTATTGACTTCTTTTTTTAAGAGTTATGGCAAATCCCCTGATTAATTTTCCTCCTCTGGCGGATACTCCGGGGCACAGACCCCTACCAGGGTTAGTTTCGTCTCCATTGGGATGTGTTTCCAGTCCGGGGGGGTGAGGTATTCTATACTGCTCTCTACCTTTATTGCGTCATCCGGAAGCCCGAAATTCTTAAGGGATTCCATAACCAGGTCCTTTCCGATTTTGTGAGCGTATTCCATGGCAACCCTGTAATCCTCAAACTTCTTCCTGCCTGCCGGGAAAAAGACCAGAAAGTTCCGGTCCGGGTTTTCCATGGACTCGGGCCTGATCAGGATCTCTACCCGTTTGATCCCTTTGCTCATAAGGGCCCCCACGGCATTACCCACATTGGCGTATTCGGGGATCACGATCTCAGCATCGATCATGCTTTTTATCTCATAATAGTAAGCTTTTACCGGCCCACCCAGAAGGACAATGGGGATATCAAGCTTATACTGGACCGGGAGTTTTCCCTCAAGCATCTTTTTTATGCCGTCCTTTCCCCTGCCTTCCAGAATAAAGGACATAAGGCTGTAGACCATGTTTCTGGCAACTTCATGTTTCACATGGCTACAGAACTTCCGGGCATCGAGGTGGGTGAAGCGGGCAAGCTTATTGGCTCCTATAAGGGATGCCTCGGTATCCCATTCCGTATAGTCTCCGAGGACGTGCAGGGCATCCGTGGGAGTAAAACCTATGCTCTGAATTGCCCTTTTCTGTATAAGGGAGTCCAGAGTTGCGGGAGAGGGGAATCTTTTCAATTTTTTCAGGATTTCCTGTATGGAAAGGGGTTCGTCTCCCAGTACGTCCAGCAATTTATTCTCGCTTTCATTCGGGTTAATGGGGACCTGCTCTGTTTTTACAAAGAAAACGGTAGGCTGGATGTATTCGTTTAACATGGTCCTGAGGGGCACAGGGTTCTTTTCCAGCTTTTCCTTGAAGTTGGAATACTTTACTGCAGCTATACAGAGGGGCATGACCCTTCTCGGGCCCATATGTATGGTCTTTTTGAACCAGACATGGCTGTCTCCCCCTGTTGCCGAAGTCTCCATTTTGATTGCCTTTACCCGGGTCTGCCAGGTTCCGACAACAGCTCCTTTTTCGCAGAGTTCGGGTTCCCCTTCCTTTATTATGGCCACATCAGTACTCGTACCGCCCACGTCAATCACGGCGCAGGTATCATGCCCTGAGAGGTATGCGGCCCCCACAAGGCTTGCCGCAGGCCCTGAAAAGATAGTTTCAATAGGCCGCAGTTTGGCTCCTTTCATATCGATCACGGAGCCGTCACACTTTAACATAAAGACCTTTGCATCAAGCTCCCGTTTCTTAAGCTCGGAGACCACCGAATGGATGAACTGATAGGTTATGGGGATTAACTGAGCGTTGAGGATTGCAGTGGCCGCCCTTTCTCCGGCTCCGAGTTCCTGGGACAATTCGTGCCCGCAGACAACAGGGTGTCCTGTGAGTTTAATGATTATTTTTTTAGCCTGAATTTCATGCTCCGGGTTCCGGGTGCTAAAGTATGAAGACACGGCAAATGCCGAAACCTTCTTTTTCTGGGATAGGGCAAACTGTTCTATAGCATTGATATCCAGAGGTTCGAGCTCTTCTCCATTACTGTCGTGCCCTCCGCTTACCATAGCTATGTACTCTGCGGGCAAATCTTCAGGGACGGTACAGGGGCCGATAAGGATCAGGCCTACGGGATACCCTGTTCTTTCAAGGATGGTATTTGTTGACAGGGTGGTAGACACGGACACAAGTTTTACTTTTTTAATGTAGTCCGGATTCAGCTTATCTATAGCGTTTCTGATTCCGGTCATCAGGTCCGGATAGGTGGTGAGTGCTTTGCTTGAGTCAAGAATCCTGCTATCCGAATCCCTTAATATCACGGCGTCGGTATAGGTTCCACCTGCATCAATGCCCAGACTATATTGCATAAAAACAGCCTCATTTTTCAGTTAAGATTAAGGGAAATTTTTTTATCGACAAATCCGGTCCGACCTCAATAATTTCCGATCCTACTTCAGTAATTTTTCATTTGATCGATGTATTTTCTGGTTCGGTTTTATTTTCTTGAATTCGATTTTTCGGTTTCGTTTTTCTGCATGGTTTTGTTTTCTGGTAGATACGGTTCTTTATTTTATTCGATTTATCTCTGGTAAAATATTTCACAAAATCAGGCCGTTTCTCCGGGTTTAATTCCAAAACCTGTTTTTACAGCGAAATCCCAAAACCTGGGGTGAAATAGCCGCAGCTTAATTAATGTTTTTTAAAAATCTCAATGTGCTTTATTAACTATTTATTTTTCAGGTCTTATAATTTTTCCTATTTGTTTGTCCTTCATCAGGGCTTTTGTTGCTGTGGAATGTTCGGGAGGGGGGAAGTGGGGTCCCCACGCCTACAAACACGAGTTTTGTCTCCATGGGCGGCCCGCTCCAGCTTTTCGGGGCCAGGTTTTTTCTACTCAGCTCCACCTTCAGGTTTTCATTGTCAAGCCCCGCACAGGTCATATATTCCATGACAAGTTTCCTGCCCAATTTTTCCGCATATTCGAGGGCCTCACCGTGCACATTGAATTTCGCTCTTCCGGCCGGGGAAAAAACTATGAACTCGTTTTCCATTTCCCGGTGCAGGGTATCTTCGATCACCCCGCTTTCGGATGCTTTTTCTCCTCCATGCTCTTTTTTTTCCTCATTTCCTCCGGCTTTCGAAACCTTTCTGGTTTTTATCAGGACCTCTACTCTTTTGATGCCTTTTCCTACAAGGGCTCCTATGGCGTTGCCCACATCGGCATATTCCGGGACCAGAAACTCCGCGTCAATTAAGCTTTCCAGGCTTTCCCTGTAGGCCCGGGCAGGCCCGCCCAAAAGGACAACCGGCAGTTCCACCCGAAACTTAGTAAAGTGTCCGCCGGAAAGGACTTTTTCTATCTCGGGCCTGGCCATCCCCTCCACCAGGTAAGCTATCAGGTCAAGGGCCATGTTTCCTGTAACTCGCTGCTTCACTCCGGCACTAAAATCCGCAGGATCCTGTTTCAGGAGCCTTCCGAGCATGGTCGCTCCCGAAAAAGCGGCTTCGGTGTCCCATTCGTTATACTCCCCCAGGACATGCAGAGCATCGGTTGGAGTGAACCCTATCGCCTGGATAAGCCGTTTTCGGATCAGGGAGTCAAGAGCAATCGAAGAGGGGCGTTGTTTCAGCTTTCCCAGAAGGTCCCCGAAAGAAACCGGCTCTTCTCCTATATACCTGTAGATTAGTCTTTCCTGTTTATTCAGCTCGAGGGGCTCAAAGCCAGTCCGCACGAAAAACTTCGTAGCCTGGACACTTTCGGAAAGGTGGCTTCTGGAGACCCGGGACTTTCTTAATTTTTCAAGGAATCCCGGGTAGAGCACAGAGGCCCTGCAGAGGGGAATAACCCTTTTAGGGCCCACATTGAACCTGTCCTTTTTGACCCAGACGTGGCTGTCTCCGCCTGTTGCGGAAGTTTCCATACGAATGGCCCTGACTCTGGTCTGCCAGCCCCCAACAACCGCGCCTCTGTTACTGAGTTCGGGAATTCCGGCCTGCATCATGGAAACATCCGTGCTTGTTCCGCCGATATCGATTACGGCACAGGTCTCGCGCCTGCTCAGGTGGGAGGCGCCCACAAGGCTTGCGGCGGGGCCGGAAAAGATGGTCTCTATCGGTTTCTCAAGGGCTTCTTCGATTCCCACGACCGAGCCGTCACACTTTAACATGAGCAGGTTTGCCTCGATTCCCCGGCTTTTGCATTCTTCCGTAATGGAGCCTGCGAATTTATGGGTAATCGGGATTAACTGGGCATTTAAAAAAGCGGTGATTGCCCTTTCAAAGGCCCCGAGGTCCCGGGAGAGTTCATGTCCGCAGACCACGGGGTGCCCGGTAAGTTCGAGCACCGCCTGCTTTACCGTAAGTTCATGCTCCGGGTTTCTGGTGCTGAAATAGGAGGAGACTGCAAAAGCCGAAACCTTATCCTTTACTTTCAGGGCAAAAGCTTTGACCGAGTCAAGGTCCAGAAGCTTGAGTTCTTCCCCGTCGCTGTCATGCCCGCCCGCAACCGCAATCCAGTAGTTTGTAGGCAGGTCTCCGGGGATGATATAATCTCCGACAAGAACCAGCCCTACAGGAAAACCTGTGTTTTCCAGAATAGTGTTTGTTGAGAGGGTCGTGGATAAGGATACGAGTTTTACAGCTTTGAGCAGGGGCTTATCAAGCCTATCAATCGCGGTTTTCATTCCATGCAGGGGGTCGGGGTAAGTCGTCAGGGCCTTGCTGGCCGCAACCACTTCTCCGTCCGAGTCCCTTATGATGGCGGCGTCCGTGTAGGTTCCACCTGCGTCTATGCCCAGACTGTACTGCATTTTTGAAAAAACCTCTCGATATAATTATTAAATTATATCTATTTTTTATATATATTACTATTTTTATATTTTAATGCATTGCTACTATAGTCACGCTTGCAATTGTTATAATAAAAGCTTGCAATTGGTGTAATAAAAGCTTGCAATTGTTATAATAAAAACCACTTTGTAGTATATTGAGTAGTTTTATCTCCGGCAGCAGAAGCCTCCTTCCTCAAAAACCTGGGCTGTCAGTCAAAGGTTTTAGGAAGGTGCATTGATTATTTACAATCGTGATTATATAACCCAAGTTTCCATTTTAACAGTTTAATAAAACCATTTGAAGCTGCCTTCCCTGCAGAAAGAAATTTCCGATAACCAGGGCTTTCCTTTTTTCCGGTAATTCCTGAACTGTTAACTTCTGGGTTTTTAACTTCTGAACTGTTAACTTCTGGGTTTTTAACTTCTGAACTGCTAACCCCCGAACTGTCAGGTCCTGAATTATTAATCTCCGGGGGGAAAAGCCCTGGAAACAGTCCTGAAACTGGTTCGGCTTTTATGAGGATATAACTTTCTTCCCCAAAGCTTTCTTTAAGGCGGTTTTCCACAAGGTCCGTGATTCTGTCAGCTTCCCGGATGTTCAGGGAAGCGTCCACTTTGATACAGGCTTCAACTGCTATACTGTTTCCGATTTTTCTGGTCTTAAGCCCGTGGAAACTCAGAATTCCACCCGTATCCCTGATTATTTTTTCGATGGTATGCTTGCTTTCTTCATCGAGAGAGGCTTCAATCAGTTCATCAAGGCTTTTATAAAATATTTTTAAAGCCGTCTCGAAGATTACAAGACTTAAAAACACCGCGGTGAGGGGGTCTGCTGCAACCCATTTCCCTCCAAAGAGGACTGCCGTTCCTATCCCGAGCGCTGCACAGCCCGAGGAAAGGGCATCTGTCCTGTGGTGCCAGGCGTTTGCAAGCAAAGCGTCACTTTTGAGTTCCAGGGCTTTTTTCCGGGTATAGCGGTAGAGGGCCTCTTTTGAGAGGATTGAAAGGATGGCTGCAAAGAGAGCAATTTTTCCGGGGGGCTCCAGGGCATACCCGTCCAGCAGCAACCCCAGCCTTCCCATCCCCCAGAAAAGGATCTGGACTCCGGCTGCAAAAAGGACCAGGGCCACAAAAACCGTGCACAGGGTCTCTACTTTTCCATGACCGTAGTTATGGCTTCTGTCTTCCGGTTTGCTGGCAATCCGGAGCCCCAGTATCACCACAAAATCAGTAATGAGGTCGGAAAAAGAATGAATAGCATCAGCAAGCATCGCCGCACTGTTCCCGACGATTCCCGCAAATAACTTAAAGGCCGTAAGGGCCAGGTTTACGATAAGTCCCGTATATGTAGTGCGGGTAGCTCTTTTTAAGCGTTCGTCCGATTTCATTGCAGCTGCTCCAGCGTCCGAAGTTAATTTGAAAAGGGATTGAGGCAAAAATGGCAAAAAATGACAAAAAATTCCAAAAACCCATAATTTTTGGAGGAAATTTTACATCGTTAAAGAAGTTTTACATCGTTAAAGAAGTTTTACATCGTTAAAGAAGCCGGGATTGAATGAGTTAAAAAACCAGTTATCTGTACGGCAGTTATCTTTATCTGTCCGGAATACTGGCAAAAAATTGAAAACACAGGATACCTGTGTTTTCAGTTCTCTGGGATTTTGGGATTTTGGGATTTTGGAACTTTTCTGTTTTTGGAACATTTTGCTGAATATCGCTTGCTTTTTCAGTTTGGTTCCGGGATATTCCCTGAGTTTTTTTGTTTTTTATTGGTTTTCTGGTTCATTTTCAGACGGGGACAACTGTTTTGCCGTGGATTTCATTCAGAACCATTGAAAGGGCGGTATAGAGGGCTCCGAGGCCCATAATAAGCCCCACAAACCCGGCCACCGTAAGCAGCCCGACGCTTCCGGTTACGTTTACCGCGGCCAGAAGCATAAAGAGGGCAAACAGGGTAGCAAATACGAATTGAATTGCCCTGACTCCGATTTTCATGGTAACCACAAGCAGAACAAAGGTGTATATGCCCCAGGTGAAGAGGTATGCCGCCATAGCACTTGAAGAGGGCGTTTCAACCCAGCCCATTGCAGGCATTGTAATAAGTCCTGCAAGGGAGAACCAGAAAAGCCCGAAAGCCGAAAAAGCGGTACCTCCGAAAATATCTCCTTTTTTCCAGGCCATGATTCCCGCAAAGACCTGAGCGAACCCGCCCAGGAAAATTGCCATGGAAACAATCATGGAATCCATGGGGTATACTCCGATGTAGCTCAGGCTCAACAGGATCGCTGCCAGGCCGAGGCCCGTAAATCCGAGAGGGGCAGGATTTGCGGTCTTGTCAAGGATCTCGGTAGTTACTCCGTTTTCCTGTGTCATGTATATCGTATCCCCGAGGTTTTTAAAAATAAAACAAAAGAGGTTGGGGCTTAGAGCCCGTAGTTTTCCGGACGGAAAACAGCAACTTCTTCCTTGTATTTTGTGAGGCAGTCGCTCATGAACTGGTCGCTGTTGTCGGGAAGGGCTGCAAGGTCTGCCTGGACCTTTGCAAGGGCCTTGGTTTCGAACCTTGTGAGTCTGAGCTTTCCGGATGCGATTCCTTCGTCGAGGATCGTGCAGCATTCGACTGCGGCGTTCTTGGTACGGAGGTAGTTGTCGGTCCCGTCCTTGACGATTGCCTGTCCGACTCTGTAAGCGTTTTCGTAGGCGAGGACGTAGCCCTGGGGGTCTCTGTACTTGTCAGAGAGTGTAAAGAGGTCTCTCAGGCCCTTTTCCTTTCCGGTCTTCAGGGCAACGTTCATGAGGGAACAGTCGTAAGCCAGGGATTCTCCCCAGCACTGGACACTGGTTCCGCCGAATTCTCCATGGTACTCAACGGATTCGTTGGACCAGAGATCACAGGCCTGCATTACCAGATTTCCCATGACATCGGAGTGAGCACAGGTGGAGGATTTTCCTTCCTGAGCGATTGGCACACCGGAGATGGACTTGATGATGGTGTTCTCGTATCCACAGTCCTTTCCGGGTCCTGTTGCCCCGGCTTCGTATGCACAGAGGGATCTTCCTGCGGAAATTGCTCTGGCGACGATTGCGATGGTGTGGGCAAGGTTCTTGTCGAGCAGGCCACCTGCGATGAACATTGCGGTGTTTGCCTGGGCACAGTCGGTGTCTCCGGCTGCGACAACATTGTTCTTCTTGGCGATGTCGGCAATGTCGGACCAGATCATTTCCATGTCCATGGACCCAAGCACACCGATTCCGAAGAGGATACCTGCGGTGTCGTTTCTCAGGATGGAGTAATCGAAGACTTCCTTGCCGCCCATACTCTCAATGGACAGGAGGTCTGCCCCGTTCTGGGCGATCTGCTCGAAGGATTCCATAAGGAGGTCGTACTTGTCTCCCCTGAGTTTCAGGAAATCACGGTCTTCACGGATGTCTCCGGGGGTGTGACGGAGTGCACACTTGATGCCGTATTCATCGTGGTATTCTTCCATGATGGTCTTCTGGGCGTGGGCAACTTCACCTCCCCAGGAGGGGTTGTTGGTCATCTGTTCGACGTGTTCGGTTTCGAGCACGACGGAAGGAGCCCCGATCTGGACCATTCTCTGCATTGAATCGGTTGTGATCCTCTCGTATTCCTTAATGAGTTTTTCTTTGGACTTGCCTGCCTGGGGTCTTGGGGCATAGTTGATTTCGGGGGTTGTGTACCCTGCTCCGATTTCAAGGCCCAGTCCTGCTTTCACAGGGAATTTTGCTTTGCCGAAGACCAGGTCATCTGCACTTGCGTAAGCCATTGAAGTGTATTTTTGTACCATTTTTGCTCCCTCCTCAGTGTTTGTGGAATTCCTCTCTTAACTTTTCGATTCCATCCCCGCTTGCAAGGATGAATTCAGCGATCTTGGGGGCATCTGCGGCTTCTTCTCCGTACACTCCAAGTTCATACTGGGATACGAAGTCCTGGTTAACTGCTCCGCCACCACAGGCGAATGGTACCTTGATGCCTTTCTCGAGGAGTTTGTCGTTGACTTCCTTAAAGGCGTACATGGTAGTGGTCATAAGAGCGGTTCCCGTAACAAGGATTGGCTTTTCTTTTTCGACAGCCTCGATGACTTCATCAACAGGGCAGTCTCTTCCGAGGTCGACTACATCAAAGCCGTTTGCTCTTAAGAGGGCAGCAACAATGTTCTTACCGATGTCGTGGACGTCACCTTCTGCGACGTGGCAGACGACCGTTCCCTTGGGTTCGGGGACTTCGTCGGTCTGGTCCTTACAGTATTCAATGCCATCGAGCATGGCGTCCGCGGACATCATGACGTTGGGGAGGAAAATGATCCCTTCATCGTAGAGCTGGGATACAACACCCATTCCTACCATGAGGGCATCGTTGATAAGGGCGATAGGGTTTTTGCCTGCATCGATTGCGGCTTTGAGCCCGTCAATTACGTCGTCTTCTTCACCCTCGTAGATTGCCTTTGCAATCGGGTAGATAAGTTCGTCTTTCGGATAAAGCTCTTCTGCGGCTTCATCGGGAGTCATCTCTTTTTCGAGGGAGACGTTGTAGCGAATTAATATGCCATCGATATCTTCCTTTTTCAGGTCCAACATATTTTAACCTCCATTTTACAAAACGCAAAACAGATATCCAATTTTCCGGATATCTTCCGAAATACGACAATGGGGCAAATTCAATGTTTGAAGTTTCGAATTTTTCCCATTGTGAGGGGTATTTTTACCACTGCTGGTTTTATTCGGTATTTCTTATATGACCGGGGCAGTGGTGTATACAGGGCCCCCCTCCATGCGGACATGTCGTTTTTAGACAGCAGGTTTAACCGTTTACAGTTTTTCCCATCAGTTTTACAGTTTATAGGATGTGTTTTCATTTTATCTCTTAAAGAGTTGGATTTGACACATTTTCCTGTAAACCCGGCTGGCTTCGGGGCCGCTTCCCTCATTCCCGGAAGTGACAGAACGCCACCTGAAAACTCCCGGGTATTCGGAGATGCATTTGCAAAAATAAGTTTGATTTGATGGAATATACCTTAACCGATGTTAATTTTTCAGGCCCTATAATTTTATTATTTCCCGGGCAAATTTCCACTTGCCTGATTTAATAAAAAAGAGTGCTTTTTTTAGAGGGCCTTATCTAATCAATATGGCTAAAAATTATTACCTGATTGTTTTCCATCTGGGTTCCAATTGTTAGCCCCTGGAATTTTTTGGAGGATTTTCTCCGTTCAAATAGGGTCCCAGATCAAGTATATTTGTTTTTTAATGGTGCCCCAGGTAAAATAAACCCTGTTTTGAAGGCCTATTTCCAGGCGCTTTAAAGTAAATGCGATTTTTATCCGGAAAACTTTTTCTTCTTCCGGCCAGCCCGCCAATTTAGCAAAGATTTCTAATGTGTATGCAGATGTTTTGCAAATTTCTGGTCTCTTTTTTCCTTTTCGTTTATTTGGGGGGCCGGTTCTGATCTTTTTCCAATCTTTTTCAGATTTTTGTGACACCTGTGTTACAGATATTATAGTGCCATTGTCCGGAAACCACATTTATGAATTTTATTGTATATTTTTTCGGTTGTTCTTTTCTGATGCCTGCTCCCGCAGATCCGGGGATATTGAAATTATATCTCCGTTTTCCAGAATCCAGTTTTTTTCCGGCAGTCCGTGTCACCTTTATCCTATATTAATGTTTCGTTTCGTGTCCCTGTGATTGGACTTCCCGGTAAAAGTCTCCCGCTCCAAAAGGGTAGTTTGCCGGTCGCTTTCCGGATTATCTCTCATACCCTGTCGGAGGGAGGGCCTTTTGCGGGCCCTCTTTCAGCCGGGATCAAAAATCAATTCAAAAAACAGCTTCACATTAAGTTTTTTTTCAACCCCTCATGTCTCATCAATCTTCAGCTGGCATGAGATGGGCAAAATAGGCGAAATAGGGGGAAAGTAGGGGAAATTATAAAAAAAGTTAGGTGAGGGCC
>JAQVBP010000014.1:3726-15520 GCA_028690255.1 Methanosarcinaceae archaeon | reverse complement strand
TCATGCTCATGGTGCTCATGCTCATGATGCTCGTGTTCGTGCTCTATCTTCCGGGCATTGATTTTCCGCTTGCTTAAGACTTCCTGCACGGAACTGTCTACAACTTCGACAAGCCTTTCTTTTTTGACATTTGAGACCGCGGAGAGGATCTTAAGGGTAGGGACTGCTCCGGACTTTGATTTGATGATTTCTTCCTGGGGATTTTCGGAGTAGATGGTGAGGCTTTGCTTTACGGTTTCAACTCCATTGTCCAGAAAGAGTTTGATGTGACCGATGAACTCCGGGTTGAGGACCAGAACTTTTTCCTTTATGGTGCCCATAAGTTTGGCCGTGAGCTCGCTGGTAAACTCCTTATCCATGCCTTCCTTTTCCACTGCGAATTCCGCGGCGTAGCTCCCGACTCCGGAGGCCTCTATGGAATTTTCGGATTCCGAGTGAATAGCAGGTACGTCTGCTTCTTCTCCGTTTCCTTCCTCTCCTTTTTCCGCTTCAATCGGAACTTCTTCCGAAGGCTTATCCTCTGCAAGTCCGGGGAGTAGCAGCTCCATCAGGGCCCCGAACCTTTTGTCCATTGCTTTTCCTGAGAGCTGGACTACCGTAGCTTTCGGGTTAAGCTGCTGTACGGAAGCTTCCAGGATAGGAATTCGAATCTCTTCGACCAGGTCCACCTTGTTGATCCCCAGAATCTCGGCATCTATGATCTGCCGCAGAGCAAAATTCTTCACCTCTTTCATAAGGTGCTTGAAGCGACTCCCGTCGATCAGGGTCACGAGGGGGGAGACGTTTACGCATTCCTCCAGATTCATCAGTTTGATTTCTTCTTTGATGACGTGAGGGAAAGCGATTCCCGTGGGTTCTATCAGGAGGATATCGGGTTTGTATTCCTTTGCAAGAAGGTTCACCGTTGTCCTGAGGCCCACCTTAAGGGTGCAGCAGATGCAGCCGTTAGTTATCTCCTTGGTGTCGAAACCGTATTTTTCGATTACGTCCCCGTCTATTCCGATTTCTCCTATCTCATTGACAATTATGGCGACCTTCTTCCCGCGTCCGGCAAGGTATTTCCCCATATTGATAATGGTGGTGGTTTTCCCGCTCCCGAGAAAGCCCCCCACTATGATTACCTGCATTTTTTCCTCCATCGTCCATTTTTTAAGATATGAACCGTTCGGTTTTTTTTTCAGTATTGTTTTTCTTCCAATAAGCTTTCCTTTGCGGGCCTGGAGCTTAAACTCCCTTTTTCTTTTTCGGTTCCGCTTTGTTCTCAGCTCTCAGAAACTTCCAGGTTTTCCCACTTAAACAGGTCTCCGGGACAGGCGTGGAGACAGTGCTGGCAGTGAGCCCCGTCACAGAGGTCCGTCCGGATCCGGGCGACTTTTTCTTCCATGCTAAGGGCTCCGTTCGGGCAGACTTCCACACATTTATAACATTCTTCACAGCCCTCGATTTCCATGCTCAGGCAGGTCCCGACCCTTTCGAGCACTTGCAGACCTTCTTCACCAAGTTCGGGGATGTCCCGCTCAACCCTGCGGTCGATTTTGAGGATGGAGGAAGGCAGGTCTATCTGAGGGAGTTTTTTCTTTTTCAGGAACTTCTTGAGCATCTTGAACATCATGCCCTCGTTCCAGTAGGCAAGTTCAAGCATGTAAGCTTCTTTGAATGCCTCCGAGGTCGCAAACATAACGTGGGTGCCCACGATTTCCTTTGCTATTTCCTGCAGTTCCCAGAGCCTCTCCTCCGAAAGCAAAATCTCCCGTGCAACGATCAGAGAGGTATTGCCTATCTGGGTTACGTAATCGGTGTTATAGGGGATCATCCCGACCTGGTGGGCTTTTGCGGCGTCCATATAGGTCCCGGCCGCCCCCGACATATGGGATACCCTCAGGTCTTCCATCTCGATTCCGGCTTCGGCGCAGAGGGTAATGTGTCCGGCCCGGATAGCTCCTATGGCCCTTCCGGCTTCCAGCAGGTCGTTCTCCGTGAACTTTATTCCGTCCTGCAGGTGAATTTCCTTATCCGGGGTCAGGATTTTCGGGAGGGTTATTAGCTTGTTTCTCATCCCGGCTTCGATAAGGGCTATAACCCCGGTTCCTGTAATGCCTTTTGCACGAATTTCTGCCTTTTCAATCACATCCCCGGATTTGGGGTCAACGAGGTCTCCTTTGATGGCCGTCATTTCCTTATCAAGCACATAACAGCGCAGGTTCTCTCCTTCAAACTCCACGTCACAGATAGTCTGAGGGGACGCAATGGACCCGCATTCGATTTCCTGGCCTTCGAGCGCAGGCCCCGCGGCGGCTGATCCCGTATAAATGATCCCGTTTGCCTTCAGGGCCATCTCGGCGTTTGTCCCGTAGTCCGTTGCAATCGAAATTTTTTCTCTTTCAAGCATTCCCGACTTGATGATCAGGGCAAGGGCATCGGCTCCAACTTCGTGTTTGATTGCGGGGGGCACAAAAAGCTGGCCGTTTTCATATTCCTCAAAACCCCGGATTTCAGACAGAGGAACGATTCGCGCACTCCTGTCCTGTTCCTCAATATGGTACTTCTGCTTTTTTCGTTCACCTGCATAAGCCAGGTCCTCAATGGGGATTTTCTGGAAGATGGAAAGCTGGATGGGGTTTCCGCAGATTGCCAGTTTTTCCATTTCCCCGGTCGAAACTCCAAGCTCCCTGAGGATATTTTTCACCGCGGTTGCGGACAGGTCATGGGCCCTGTCAAGTCCGTAGTTTATGGCAAAATCCAGGTGGTCCATCACGTTAGCACCGGGAAGGGGGTTTCGGAGGGTGATTACGGTCTTTTTGATGTCTCCGGTTTCAAGGTCAATTTTCTGGGCCCGAAAGCCACTGGTCCCAAGATCGATTGCAACGCCTGTTCTCATATCTTAACCTCCTTTAAAAACAGCCTGTGAGAAATTTTCTGCTAAGGGCCAGCACATTTTTCTAATTATTTATAAATTTATTTTGAATCTGCGAAGTCCTGGCACAGGTAAGCAGCCACATATAATTTGAATTTATTAAATTGGACAATTTAAATTTATTAATTATTGAATCTTTTGAACTTATTATATATTGGTCCGGGTAAACAACCTTATACCGGTTTCATTATTTTTGCCGGGCAGGTCAAATTTAAAGAGGCTTCCCTATCCTAAAAGAAACATAAAAAATAAATGGCAAAAAAGCCGGGACAGGGCGCTTGCAGGTCTGTCGGGCCTGTCCCGGGTTGCCTTGTAAAAAATAAAAAAACGTTTTTGCTGCCTTTTCAGGCGTAGTATTCGTTTCTTGCTTCGACCATGGCCTTGATGTTTTCGAGGGGGGTCATAGGAGCAATTCCACAGCCCGGAGCGAGTACATCAATGCCAGCCTCAAGGGCTTCTTTTGCCTCTGCCTTGATCTTGTCAACAGGGCCGGGGAGAAGGGTGAAAGGACTGGATACGTTTCCGACGAGTCTTGCCCTGTCTCCGAGAATTTCCTTTGCTGCTTTTGCGTTGCCTATCTTCTCTTCAACGCTGAGCCCTTCGAACCCGCATTCTGCCATGTAGTTCAGGATCGAGTTAACGTTTCCACAGATGTGAAGAATGGTCACGGAGTTTACGTTTTCGGAGAACTTCTGGAGCCTTGGCTGGAGATATTCCTTGAAAGAGGCCGGGCTCATGAGGTCAGGGGAGGCCACAGGGTCGGCAACGGAAATGACATCTGCACCTGCTTTGACCATTGCGTTTGCGTAAACGATTGCAGCTTCGGTTGCAAAGTCAAGGATCTGCTCGAACATATCGGGCTTTTTGATGGACCATTTCATGAAGGACTTTACGCTACAAAGGTCGGAGGCAAGGGTTATCGGGCCTTCCATTCCGCCTATGATGGGAACGTCCTGGCCGACTTTTTCCCTTACGATCCTTATTGCTTCAAGCACTACGGGAAGCCTGCCTGTTTCAAGCAGGTTTTCGGGCATTGCGAGATCATCCAGGCTCTTAGGGTAGGGGTGCTCGGTGACGGAAGGCTGCCTGTTCTTTGTTCCCATGTTGATTTCACAGCCCATGGCTTCGGCAAGCACGGTCAGACAGTAGGGAACTCTGACGGCTTCAAGTCCGCTGAGCTCATAGTTAGCGATTGCAAGCTTAGCCATAAGTTCGGCGTCGCTGTGGGCCTCGGGCCAGGCGGCATCCACTTTGTCCATGAGTTCCACAATTCCTGTCTGAGTAACGGAGCAAACAGGAATTTTGTCAACTGTTTCGCCTTTAAGTGCGGCTAATAGCCTCGTTTTCATCGTAAAATCGCTCATAATCGGTCTTCCTTTTTTATAATTTATTTTGTAACAAGTATCTGTATAATTTTATCTGAGTTAGTAGAAGCTCCCTTCTTCGAAAGGTCCGGCTTTGCCTGAAAGGGTAAGGATGCGTCAAGACACCTGCCGTTTTTTTCAATTCTTTTTTGGCAAATTCCTTTTCAACTTTTTTATCCCTTTATGGAGTGGACCCACATTGCAAGTTTTTATGCTGGATTGTCAATGGCCTGAACCTTTTTCTTCTCTCCCAGAAATTTTTAATCCCGGTTGAAATTTCCGTGAACATGTGGGGTATCCACGAATACCATAGCAGGCGTAACTAAAGGCTATTCAACCATAGCTTATCAAAGCAAATCCCTTACTAAAATCGGAGATTTTAGGGGAGTAGTTGGGAACCCTGAGTTTTGCCGCAAAAGGTTTCAAGGCAGGAAATCTAAGCATTTCTTAAATTTTCTGATTTTCTATCAGGAATGGGGGTGCCTTAAATCCCTTGCTTCAGGGTTTTTCACCAAAGCTGAGATATATCGCAATGAACGCGATTTTCAGGTGCAGCATCCTCATTGTTATAATTGTAATCTTTGTTAGCAATATATAAAACCTAATTGACGGGAATTTTTTTTTGCTCTGTATCAGATAAATTGAATCAAAATTTTTGAAGCAAAAATCGGCTTTCAGGTTTTTCCCTCCGGAAGCAGAAGGCCCCTTCCTCGATGGTTCTAATTGAAAATTCGAAACTCCTGTTTAAACCTATGGTTTAACACGACAGCCGAAGGCTGGCAGGTGGGGGTAATTGACTTCATGGCTTTAAAATTCGATTCCTCTTCCGGAATTTGCAGGTCCTGTTTCCAAAAGCAAATGGGTCAGACTTTCGAATAGATAGCTATCCTTTTTACAAAAACGGATAAATCATTTTTACGATTTATGGGGGATAGAGAAAACCTGTGGTATTTAGTCATGCGACAGTTCGCAAAAGTCAGGTCGAGATTGGGGGGTACGCATCTTTATGGCTAAATTCTTTTTGCGCGCAATCTAAGAAATATTCTTATATGTTATGTATATATTTATTAAATGTTTACTGTCTGCATGTATAGTTGCATGAATAATCATTCTAAATTTTTTATAAGCATCCTTACTTTTATCCAAATTCTTTTTATGTATTTTTTTCAACTAATACTATTTATATATATATTGCAAAGTAAGATCCTTATGTATCTTTCTTATTTACCCTGAAAGTGTAATGTGTACTTTCATTTTTCGTGCTGTTATTCAAAAAATAATATGTATGTTTTTGTTTCAATTCCTTGAATCCAACCCAGAATAGGTCTAAAACATGAATGTCAGTAAAAAAGTGCTGGTAATAATCTATATTATCTTTGCCCTTCTGATTTCAATTGTTATTTTTGCTTCTCAGAGCGTACTGTATTCAAGTTTTTCAAATCTTGAGGAGCAGGAAGCAATTGGCAACGTTAAAAAAGTAAAAAATATAGTTGACTCTCAGGTAGTGGAACTTGATACAAATAATCTTGCTCTGGCTTCCCGGAACGAAACAAGAACTTTCATGCAGAGTCCAAACCCCGAATATATGGATTCTTACCTTTCAAACGCCCTCCTTTCCGTAAGAGGATGTGACTTAATCTTTTTTGTCAATTCCTCCGGGAATGTTCTTCATTCCCGGTCAATTGATCCCGGTCCTGAGGACAATTGTTCCGTACCTCCGAAAATCCTGTCGAATATAAGGGAAGACATCCTCCTTTGCAGGGCTGCCGGAGACAATACCCTGGGAATGGTTTTGCTTGACACGGATCCTGTGATTGTTTCAAGCCGGCCGGTCCTTGATAGCTCAGGAGAAAAGGTGCTTGGAACAGTTATCATGGGCCGGTATATTGATGCGTCCTTTGTTGAGTCCCTGCAAAATATAAGTGGAGCTCCACTCATGATGTACAGGCTTGACAGAGTGCCTGCCAGTTTCCAGGATACTTTTTTTGAGGATCAGCACCAGCCTTTTATGCATATGGTGATGGAGGACAGGGTAGCAGCTTATTACGTGCTGAATGACTTATCAGGGGACCCCGTGCTCATCCTCCGGACCGACCTGGAAAGGTACATTTATGCGGAAGAAAGGAAAGCTCTCCGTTATCTCGTGTTCATCCTCCTTTTTGCAGGACTTGTCCTTGGGGCCGGTTGCAAATTTTTGCTTGATAAGGAGGTAGTGTCCCGCCTGGTAACTATAGATAATTTCGTGGAAAAGGTGGGAAAGGACAGCAAGCTTTCGGACCGGCTTGAGCTGGAAGGAGATGATGAGTTATCCAGCCTCACAGATGGAATCAACAACATGCTGAACAGGTTGGAGAGGGTCCAGGAGGAGGTTAAATCCCAGGAATCCGAACGAAAGCTCATTCTTAATTCTCTCAGTGAACTCCTGATATTCATAGATCCCGAGTTCCGGGTCCGCTGGGCTAACAGGGCTTCCCTTGAGTTTCTTCATAAAGAACTGTGTGATATTGTCGGGCATAAACATGATGAGGTATGCCTCCTCTGTGAAAAAGATCTCGAAAAATCTCCTGCAGGAAGGGCTTTTATAACGGGAAAGGTTGAAACAGGGGAAATCGAGCTCCATGACGGACGTATATGGAGTGTCCGGGCAATCCCGGTAAAGGACGACAGTGGGAAAATTACCGGAGTCCTGCAAACCGGGCTTGACATCACCGAGAGTAAAAGTTCGGAACAGAGGCTGGTTCAGGCAAAACAGGAAGCTGAAGCTGCAAATCAAGCTAAGAGTGAGTTTCTTGCCAATATGAGCCATGAACTCCGGACTCCCCTGAACTCCATAATAGGTTTTTCGGATGTTCTGCTAGAGAAAGTGTTCGGGGATCTCAACGAGACACAGTTTAAATATATAACAAACGTGTCGACAAGCGGTAAAAACCTGCTCGGGATAATCAATGATATCCTTGACCTCTCAAAAGTCGAGGCCGGTAAGATGGAACTCAGGCACAGTAACTTCTCCATTAAGGAGGTATTTGAGGAAGTAGAAACGGTCCTGTTTCCTCTTGCCAGCTCCGGGTCTATTGAAATGACTTTTTCTCTGGGCCCGGGGTTTACAGACCTTGAGGCTGACAGGAGCCTTCTGGCCCAGATCCTGTACAATCTGGGCAGCAATGCCATTAAGTTCACGCCCGAGGGTGGAAAAGTGTCCTTTTACGGAAAAAAAGTCGGGGACATGGCCCAGATTTCGGTGAGTGATACGGGAATCGGAATCGCCAGTAAGGGTCGAGAAAAACTTTTCCAGCCCTTCTCCCAGCTTGATTCTTCGACTTCCAGGAAATTCGGCGGAACCGGCCTGGGGCTGGTCCTTGTTAAGAAAATCGTAAACCTGCATGGGGGGGACATCCGGGTAGCGAGTGAACTCTCGAAAGGGAGCACCTTCACCTTTACCCTTCCCCTCCGGAAACCGAAGGGTTTTAAGACACCGGGAGAGGCGGACCTCAAGGACTCACTTCTTAGGTTTGAAATGAATAATGAAGGGAAAGGGGGGGCCCACAACCAGCTCACGGAGGGAGCTGGTGAGGCCACAGAAGTCCCGGTGGGAGTTGAGCTAAAACAGAGGAGGGAGTGCGCTCCCTCCTCCTGCCCGCTGGTTCTTGTTGTGGACGATGACCGAAACTCGAATGAACTGCTCTCTCTTGTCCTCCGGGATGCCGGGTACAGGGTAGCCCCTCTCTATGCCGGAGGGTCGGTCCTTGAAGTCACAAAGAAACTCCGGCCGGTTGCAATCACCCTGGACGTGTTTTTGCCCGACATTAACGGCTGGCTGGTACTTAAACAGTTAAAAAACGACCCCGAGACCAGGGACATCCCGGTGCTTATCATTACGATGACTGATAATATCGAAGTGGGAATTGCTCTTGGGGCAATGCACTCGTTTACAAAGCCCATCAAAAGGCCTGATTTCCTGCAGGCCCTGAATGAGGTGTCCCGTACTTTCGAGTTAAATACTCCCAAAATTCTTATAATGGACGATTATGGTAATGATAAGGCTGTAGATCTTATTGAATCAATGCTTGACTCCGAAGGTTTTGATGTGCTGAAGGCATGTGGAGGGCAGGAAGGTCTGGATAAGCTCTTTTCCGAGTTGCCCGACATCCTCATCCTTGACCTTATGATGTCGGATGTAAGTGGGATTGACGTGATTTCAAGGATGCACGAGGACCCGAGGACAAAAGATATTCCTTTAATTGTGTGTACGACCGGAGAGTTTGACGAAGAAAATATAGAAACTCTTAATAATGAGTTACATGGGCATTCGATATCTATTATGAAGAAAGGCACTTTCGGGAGAACCGAACTCATTAAAAGGGTCAATGAATTTACACTTAAAAGAGGTCATAACAATGAAAGAGATTCTGATAGTTGAAGACAATCCCATGAACATGGAACTTATTCTTGATTTGCTGGAATTCTATGGGCACAACGTAACCGGAGCAGAAGACGGAATACAGGCCCTTGAACGCCTTGAGGATAAGAAGTTCGACCTCATCCTTCTGGATATGCAGCTCCCTAAAATGGACGGTCTTGTGGTGCTTGAAAGAATTAAAGCCAATAAGGTTACCGCAGACATCCCGGTGATTGCGGTCACGGCTCATGCGATGAAGGGAAGTGAAGAACATTTCATAGAAAAGGGATGCGTGGATTATATCTCAAAACCTATCGATATCCACAGGTTCCGGAGCCTTATTGAAAAGTATCTGGGAAATTGAGTTTCCGTATCCGGAAGACTGAGTTAATCGGCGTCAGTTATTTCTCCCGACAGTCTTTTCCTCTGGTCTCAGGTTTTTGAGGAGGGGGGTGGGGTCTTCACCCTGCTGAGCAGGATGAAAATTGCGGATTCGGAATGTAGTGCCCGGGAAAACATTCTTGAAAATGTTCTTGAAAATTATCCCGTTAGTTTACTTTTCCTTTAATGGTCTGGACATGTTTTTGTAGTGCGTAAAGAGGTCTTCACACCATTTTAAGGCACTTTCATCGAAACTCATGAGGTGCTGATGGTCGAATTTCCCTTTTTTATCGAAGAGGACGAGAGAACAGAAGCGGTCAGTTACAACGTTTGTAAGGGTTATGTTTTTATCTGAAACATAGACCTGCACGTTCTTTGCTTTAAGGAGTTCTTCCAGCTGCTCGCTGTAATCCTCCTCGATCCTTTTAAAAACCGGCTCTGTAAGGATAATTTCCACTTCGGCTTTTTTTCTGGCAATTTCGATGTAAAGGGATATGTAAAGGGGATGAAAATATGAAAAAAAGGTCATGATCCGGCTGGATTTAAGCAGATTTTCCTTGAAATCCTCCGGGACTTCAAAAAGCCTGTTGAGATCCGGTTCAAGCAGAAAATAGTTGCCCAGTTCTTCGATTCTGTTAATAAGTTTTTCAGGGATGGCATCCAGATCGTGGTTTGTCCAGTAATCGTAGTTTTCTTCGAAGATCCTGATGGTATTGAGCAAGGGCTCCATTTTTTCTACCACGATTTCCCCCATGTCCGTGAGTTTGTAAGTATCCCCGTCCTGTATAATTAAGTGGCCTTCCTTAAGTTTTTTAATCTGGGGCATTATTGAGGTTGAGCTAACGTTAAGAGCTGTTTTGATTTCATCACTGGTCCTGGGCTCTTCCGTCAGGAGGAGAAGAACATTTGTTCTCTTTTCCGAAAGAAATGCCAGATCAATTATTGAGGTTTTCATTCTCATCACTCTTAAACTTTTGTAAATACTTCATTCATTTACTCTGTTTTACCAGATTAATTTTTGGTTTGAGGCAAATTGTTGAATGTGGCCTGTGAAAAGAACAGGCTGGTATTTTGGTTTTTATACTCAAGAAGGCAATGTTTTTAATTACTCCCCTCAGTTCTAATTACTAAAAATTACTAAAAGATACGGGAATTGGTCTTCCGCTCTGTGGATAACCGGGTCTTTAAAATCCTCAGTTTCGTTTAGGGAGCATAAAAAGCTTTGATTTTTAATATATGAAAACAGGCATCTTATTTATCATTTTCATTAATTGTGCCTACTTTCCAATAATAACCGGCCTTGGAATAAAACAAAAAACGTACATGTTATTCTTTGAATAACAGGAACAAAAAATGAAAGTGCATATTACACTTTCATGCTAAATTATATACAGGTCCAATTAATAAAAACTGGAATGTGTTAATAAGAATCGGGGCAACCGTCCGTTACAGGGCCCATACAGGAAAAAAGCAGGTCCTTTCCATGCGCTCCAAAGAAGTCCGCTGTGTCTGTCCTTTCCTTAAAGAAAAAGTTATTTACAGGGCCGTGTACCTGAAACTCTCCCCCCGGGCCATTCCGCCGAACGAGGCATAAATTTTGAAAATATCCCCTGACTTATTCGACTGAAAACGGATATTTTTAATCCGTGTCTATCCGTGTCCATCCGTGGTTCTTTAATGAGAAACTCGTTGACCTGCAGGTTGATCTCAAAAATCCAGGTTTGTTCTCAACGTGCTTTTATAGAAATAACCCTAAACTGAAAAATTTAAGTTATAGTTCGACCATTCCTTAACCGAAGACGTATGAGCAATTATTATATCTCCTCTGTAGTTTCGAAGGAGACTCTTAAATTGGATTTTTAAATCGAAGGCCTGCAAATTATTGTACTTCCTTATTTTTCCTTTTCCTTCTATTTTTCCCGCTTATACTTCGCCCGGATTTCCTCAACCATTTCCTCATTGCCTTCGACAATGAAAGCCCCCATATACCCGCATCCCTTACAGTGATAGACCTTGCCGGTATAGCCTCCGGCCTCATAATAGAGATCAGAACTTCCACAGACCGGGCAGACCCTGACCAATTTACCATCTGTCAGAACAATTCCCCCTCCTGGTACACAGTATAAAATATCTAACTATTGATAAATATAAATAGCATGATTCGAAAGGAAAGAGTAATATCTCAATATAAGTTCTCAAACAACAAAGCTTTCATTCTGTTTAATTTACACTATCCTCATATCATCTATCATTATCACAGATAAATCATATTGACTATCGGGCCCTTATAAATCAATAAACAAATTCAAAATAAGTGAGTAAAAAAATGAATGACCTGACCCCTGCGATGCGCCAGTACTACGAAGCCAAGGAAGCCTACCCCGATACCCTTATCTTCTTCCGGATGGGGGACTTTTACGAGTCCTTCGGGGAAGACGCCAGAACGATTGCAAAGGAACTTGAAATCACCCTGACCGGCCGGGGGAAAGACAAATCCGGGGAGAGGATGCCGCTTGCGGGAATTCCCCATCATGCCATTGACACTTACCTGCCGAGGCTCATAAACAAAGGCTACAGGGTGGCCATCTGTGAGCAGCTCGAAGACCCTAAAAAGGCCAGAGGGGTCGTGAAGCGAGGAGTTGTACGGGTGGTCACTCCGGGGACAGCCATAGATTCGGCCATGTTTTCCGATTCCTCGAACAACTATCTAATGGCGGTTGCAGGCCGGGAATGCGGGCG
>JAQVBP010000014.1:0-3626 GCA_028690255.1 Methanosarcinaceae archaeon | reverse complement strand
AATGGCAATGGCAATGGCAATGGCAATGGCAATGGCAATGGCAATGGCAATGGCAATTGTAAAAACGAATCTGGAAATGGAAACGAGGGCAGGGAAACAGAGGAAACCCCGGAAAGGCCCGGGGAAATGGAATTCGGCATCTCGTTCCTTGACATCTCCACAGGGGAATTCCTGACAACTCAGTTCAGGGACCCGGAGGGTTTTGAAAAACTTAAAAGCGAACTTGCCCGCATGAGGCCTGCCGAATGTATTCTCCCGCCCTCCCTTTATGAAAACCGGAAAGTTCTGGAGCTCTTAAAGGAACATACAATCGTACAGGAGTTTTCCCCGGAATTCTCAGGGGGGGATGCAGGGGAAAAACTAAGGAAGCACTTCGGAGTCATGACCCTGGAAGGTATGGGCTGCGAAAATCTCCCTCTTGCTCTTTCCTCGGCCTGGACGGCACTCGAATACGCAAAAGCGACCCAGCTCCGGGACCTTGCGCACATCAACACCCTTCGGCCCTACTCCAGTACGGACTTTATGGTACTCGACTCGATCACCCTCAAAAACCTGGAGATAGTGAAAAACGTGCGGGACGGAGGAGACCAGAACTCCCTTTTCCGTATACTCGATAAAACAAAAACCCCTATGGGAAGCCGGAGCCTTAAAAAATGGCTCTTAAAACCCCTCCTCTCCGTGGAAAAAATAAATGAACGCCTGGACGCGGTCGAAGAACTCGCAGGAGACGCCCTGCTCCGCTACGACCTTCGAGCCTGGCTTTCCGGGGTAAAGGATATCGAGCGGCTGGTTGGAAGAATCGTTTACGGAAACTCCAACGCCCGGGACCTCCTGGCCCTGAAAAAGTCTCTTGAGGCCGTGGCTCCCATAAGGGACCGCCTTCTGGAAAAAACGAACGCCGAAACAAAAGCTGAAACGGACGCGAAATCGGAGTCTGAAGCTGAAGCTAACCCGGAAATCGGGCTTCTCCGGGGGATCGCAGAAAAACTTGCGGCTTTTCCCGAACTCGAAAGCCTGACCGAACTGCTCGAAAAGGCAATCGTTGAGGAGCCTCCCCTGACTGTCAGGGACGGGGGGATGATCAGGCCCGGGTACAATGCGGAACTGGACGAACTCCGGGGACTTGCAAGCAATAACAAGCAGTGGATTGCGGCTTTCCAGCAAAAGGAGCGGGATAAGACCGGGATCAGGTCTCTGAAAATCGGGTACAACAAGGTGTTTGGCTACTATATCGAAGTCACGAAAGCCAACATCGGCCAGGTGTCGGCAGACTACATAAGAAAACAGACAACGACCAACGCCGAGCGTTTCTTTACTCCGGAACTGAAGGAAAAGGAAGTCCTGATCCTCTCGGCTAACGAAAAGGCCGTGGCTCTGGAATACGAACTTTTTTCCGATATTGTGCAGGTTCTCTCGGAGCATTCAAGAAAACTGCAGCAAACGGCCGGAGAACTCGGAACTCTCGACGTCCTGGCCTGCCTCTCGGAAGTTGCCGAGGACAAAAACTATACCCGCCCGAAGGTAACGCAGGACTGCACGGTCCTTATAAGGGACGGAAGGCACCCGGTTGTGGAAAACTCCGTTCCGGGAGGCTTTGTCCCGAACGATACGGAAATGGACTGTAAGGAAAAACAGTTCCTGCTGGTCACAGGCCCGAACATGGCCGGAAAGTCCACTTACATGCGTCAGACCGCCCTGATCGCCATCATGGCCCAGGCAGGTTGTTTTGTGCCTGCCTCCCATGCAAGCATCGGGGCCGTGGATAAGATCTTTACAAGAATAGGGGCCTTTGACGACCTGGCAAGCGGACAGAGTACCTTTATGGTGGAGATGGTGGAGCTTGCCAATATCCTGAACAATGCAAGCCCCAAAAGCCTGGTCCTCCTGGACGAAATCGGGAGGGGAACAAGCACCTACGATGGGTACAGCATCGCAAAGGCAGTCGTCGAGTTCCTGCACAACAAGGGCCGGGTGGGGGTCAGGACCCTTTTTGCGACCCACTACCACCAGTTAACGGCTCTTGAGGAGAGTTTAAAGAGGGTCAAAAACTGCCATATCGCGGTAAAGGAAGAGGGCCACGAGCTTGTCTTTCTCAGAAAAATCGTGCCCGGAGCAACGGATAAAAGTTACGGAATTCAGGTGGCCCGCCTGGCCGGGGTGCCGGAAAAGGTTATTGGAAGGGCGAACGAGATCCTTAAGGACCTGGAACGGGAGAACCTGCTCGAAGAGGCCGGAACCGGGGACGGAAATGATAATGGGACCGGAAACCGGGGCGGAAAGAAAAAGAGAGGGAAAACCGCTCCCAGGTATACCCAGATGTTGCTTTTTGATCCCGGAAACGGAGCGGAACCGGCCGGGAGCAGAAAAGCGAATCCTGTGGAAGAGGCTCTGAGGGCCCTGGACGTGAACGGGCTTACCCCTCTGGATGCCCTGAACAAACTATATGAGCTGAAAAAACTGGCCGGCGAAGAAGGAGAGTGAGGGAAATGAGTGGGGGCAGGAAACAGATGAAAGGAGAAAAATGAAGGATATAACGGAGAGAGGGAAATTAGTGAAAAAAGAGAGGGAAGAAAAAATGGAAACTCAGGGAGACTGCATCCGGGTTCTTGATAAGGACACCATAAACAAGATTGCCGCAGGCGAGGTTATCGAACGCCCGGCCTCGGTTGTAAAAGAACTTGTGGACAACGCGCTTGACTCCGGGGCCACGGACATAAGGGTCGAGGTTGAGAAAGGCGGAAAAGAGCTTGTCCTCGTCCGGGACAACGGCTGTGGGATGAGCCGGAAGGATGCGGTTCTTTCTTTTGAGAAACACGCAACAAGCAAACTCAAAAAGGTCGAGGACCTGGAAAGCGTCAGCACGATGGGTTTTCGGGGCGAGGCCCTTTCCTCCATCGCATCCGTTGCCAGAGTGGAACTTGTAACCCGGCCCCGGGAAGAACTCGAGGGGACGAAGGTTGTTATCGAAGGGGGGAAAGTCGGGGAGATTTCGGATACGGGGGCTGCTCCGGGGACCTCCGTACAGGTAAGAGAGCTTTTCTACAATATTCCTGCCCGGCGCAAGTATCTGAAAGGAGACCGGACCGAACTTGCCCATATAACGGACATCGTCATGAACCTGGCCCTGGCAAATCCGGAAATTTCCTTTACGCTCCTGAGCGAAGGAAAGACCCTGCTCCGGAATCCCGGATCAAAAGAACTTTTCAATACGGTCGTGAACCTGCTGGGGCCTGAAACCGCCCGGGCCATGCTCCCCCTTTTCAGGGATGGGGGGCACGGCTCCGGGGTCAGAGGCTACGTCTCAAAACCCGAACTGACCCGGGGAGGGCCTGATCAGCTCTTTCTTTTCGTAAATTCGAGGCCTGTTACCTCGAGGGCTTTGAATGCCGCAATAAAGCAGAGCTATTATACAAGGATTCCGAAAGAACGCTATCCGGTTGCGGTGCTCTCGCTTATACTGGACCCGCGGGATGTGGATGTAAACGTGCACCCACGAAAGACCGAGGTCCGGTTCAGCCGGGAAAAGGAGGTTTGTGAAGCCGTTACCCTGGCAGTTGAAAAGGCGCTTTCGGAGCACGAACTGGTGCCGGAGATAAGGGAGCAGAAATCGGTCCAGCAGGCCTTCG
>JAQVBP010000166.1 GCA_028690255.1 Methanosarcinaceae archaeon | reverse complement strand
AGTGAAAAGTAAGAAGCCTTTGCTGAGCACACGGGTGAGCTGGGAGGTTTATGACCGGGTGGTTGCTTTGACGAAGGGGGAGAAGCCGCAGTTTGAGTCGATCAGTGATTATCTGACGGCGACGATTCTGACGGATCTTGCACGGAGAGATATGGGGATCGATGCGGAGAAGGCGAAGATGCTTATGATGCTGCAGGATCCACAGATCCAGAAGGAGCTGTGCAGAAGGCTGCTCTGATTTTTTTCGCATCCTTTATGTAAGTATAAATGCAAGTATTGTCATTGTGTTTCCCATTTTTTTGAGAAACAATATCTTTTTGGAGTGGATGCATGAGTTTAGCGTCGAATATAAGCGAAAAAGCCAATCTTATCTGGGCAATTGCCGATAAACTGACCGGGACATACAAGCCGCATGAATACGGGGAGGTTATCCTTCCTCTGACGGTTATCCGGCGGTTCGACTGTATTCTCGTGGATAAAAAAGCCGAGGTGCTTGCCGCATATGAGAAGCAGAAGGATCTTCCTGACCCGGATCCGATCCTTCGCAAAGTTTCCGGGTATGCCTTTTACAATACAAGTAAATATACGATGAAGACCCTGCTGGATGATCCGGATAATATCGAGGCGAATTTCCGGAATTATCTGAACGGTTTTTCAAAAAACGTGCTGGAGATTATCGAGAAGTTCCGGTTTGGCGGGCATATCTCGATGATGGCGACGAAGGGGATTTTGTATAATGTGCTGAAGGAGTTTACGACGGATAAGGCGAATCTTCATCCGGATTATATCTCGAATCTGGAGATGGGATATATTTTCGAGGAGCTGATCCGGAAGTTTTCCGAAGCCCATAACGAGGATGCCGGTCAGCATTATACGCCGCGTGAAGTGATCGAGCTGATGGTAAATATTTTGTTCACTGATGACGGCGAGGCTTTGACTGGTTCGAAGGTGACGAAGACGTTGTATGATCCGGCGTGCGGGACGGGCGGTATGCTTTCGGTGGCGTCTGAGTATCTGCAGAAGATGAATACCGATCTTCAGCTGATGTGTTTCGGGCAGGAACTGAATGATCAGACGTTTGCGATCTGTAAGGCGGATATTTTGATTAAGGGCGGGGATGCGGATCAGATCAGGTGCGGGAATACGCTTTCGGGGGATGAGTTTCCCAAGATGCAGTTTGATTATGTTCTGTCGAATCCGCCGTTTGGGCGGGAGTGGAAGAATGAGAAGACGGCGGTGGATAAGGAAGCGAAGCTTGGGTTTGCGGGCAGGTTCGGGCCGGGTCTTCCGGCGATCGGTGATTCGCAGTTGTTGTTTTTGCTGACGGCAGTTTCGAAGATGAAACCGGAGGGATCAAGGATCGCGATTATTCATAACGGGTCTCCGCTGTTTACGGGGGATGCGGGGAGCGGTCCGTCGGAGATCCGCCGGTATGTTCTGGAGCATGATCTTCTGGATGCGATCATCGCGCTGCCGAATGATATTTTCTATAATACGGGGATTGCGACTTACATCTGGGTTTTGTCGAATAAGAAGGCGGAGCACCGCAAAGGGAAGGTGCAGCTGATTAATGCGAACCAGATGTTTGAGAAGAGGAGGAAGTCGCTTGGGAGTAAGAGGAATGATATCCCGAAGACGGCGATCGATGAGATCACGAAGATGTACGGGGATTTTGCCGAGTCGGATGTTTCGAAGATTTTCAGGAATGAGGAGTTCGGGTACCGGAAGGTGACGGTGGAACGGCCGCTTCTGGATGAGGCGGGGAAGCCGGTTTTGAAGAAGGGGAAGATGCAGGCTGATGCTTCGCTGCGGGATACGGAGTCTGTCCCGCTGACGGAGGATGTTGACGAGTATATGAGGCGGGAGGTTTTGCCGTTTGCACCGGGTGCCTGGGTGGATGAGTCGAAGACGAAGGTGGGGTATGAGATCCCGTTTACGCGGTATTTCTATACGTATGAGGCTCCGCGGTCGAGTGAGGAGATCAAAGCGGAGATTTTAGCGCTGGAGAAGGAGCTTGACGGGAGTCTGGAGGAGATTTTTCGATGAGGGGGGCGAGTGAGATATGAGCGAAAATGAACCGCCCCGCTCAAAAGAATGTATTGTGGCATATTTAGATTTGCTCGGCGTCAAAGAAAAAATTCTCAATGATGATGATAGTGAAACAAATCTTGCAATAATAAGAAACTTGTATGATGAGGTTATCGCTCTCCAAAACGAAAAAAACCCGACTCTCAAGATATTTCAGACATGCAAATTCAAAATATTCTCAGACAATATCGTGTTTATACAGGAACTATCCAATGATCCCCATGGTCGAATAGAAACTATTGAGGGATTATTCCGAATATTTGGAGTTGTTGTTGATTTCCAGTATTATGCATTTGTCAAACACGGTTGGTTGTTACGTGGAGGTATTGTTCAGGGTCCACTCTATTTGGATGATGATATCGTTTGGGGTAAGGCTCTTGTAAACTCGCATTATTTGGAAGATAAACTTGCAATATTTCCAAGGATAATTATTGATGAGCGATTACATCAGCTAATAATAAAATCCCCATCTCCCAATAAGGCATCTCTCAGGTTAAAGACTGATTCTGATGGTTATTCTTATGTTGATTATTTCAATTACATGTTTATAGATGGACAAAACCCATATCATATGACTCCAATTTTGACTATAGAGTTCCCAAAAATACAAAGTACTATCCTAGATATGCTTTCAAAAGTACCAAAAGATGCAAAATCAGAATCAAAAAGTATTCGTGCGAAATACAGGTGGCAAATTAATTATTATAATGGGGCATGCAAAGAGACTGGTTTTGAGGAATATTGTGTCGATCCCGGGTTAATTTTGTCTGATGAGGAGGGTATATCAGAATGAATTCTCTTCCAGCAGGGTGGACTAAAAATAGAATGAAATACTGTGTTACCCTTAATCCTGCGTTTCTCGATAAGTGTCCCAATCTGAAGATGCCGGAGGCATAATATGGGTAATTTTTTGCGGATCGAATCTAAAAAAAGCCTGATGTACAAGTGTGCCCTTGGAAAGAAGGTGTTTGTGTGATGACAGACAATCCGGAATCTGAATTTATGGAGGAGAAGGCGGGGATTCATACCGAACCATATCTCATAGCCTATCTGGATATGCTTGGATCTACTGATAAGATTCTAAAGGATACTGAGAGGGAACAATATCTCAACACTCTCAAGAGAATCTATGAATATGCCCTTCAAATTCCTGGTGAGATAAATCCAGGGTCGTCACTCTATCATATGAATATGAGAATATTTTCCGACAATATTATTATTGTCAATAAGTTGATTGATGAAGACGGGGCAAAGAGAGATATGAGAACGGAGCTGGAGAATATGTGCACTGTGGTAACCCGTTTTCAGGAGCATGCTTTAGAAAATGGCTGGCTTTTGCGCGGGGCTATGACCAAAGGTCAGCTTTATTTTGACGATATGCTGGTGTGGGGGAAAGCTCTGGTCAAAGCTCACTGGATGGAAGAAAAAATTGCTATTTATCCAAGAGTTATTATTGACGATGAGCTCG
Source organism: Methanosarcinaceae archaeon (assembly GCA_028690255.1). GTDB lineage: Archaea > Halobacteriota > Methanosarcinia > Methanosarcinales > Methanosarcinaceae > JAQVBP01. The sequence goes on along the minus strand of JAQVBP010000166.1, from coordinate 2,540 downwards.
TTAAGGATATTCAGAATGTATATTCTTCCCAAAAGGGGGCTAAGATTATAGCTATCAAGCAGGATGCTGACGGGTGTTATTTCCTGAATTATCTCGATTCCACGGTCTTCATAAAGTTTCCATTCAATGAAGAAGAATATAAAGAACATTTCAGAAAAATGTTCAGTGAACCTGTCAAAGATGAGTCTGTCCGACAAAAACGTCTTTGGCATGTTCGTTATCATAATTCAGTCTGTATTGAACAGTCAAAACAGGAGTATTGTATTGATGAAACTATTGTTCCAAGGGTCGTGAGTGAATGAAGGATAGCGGGGTTGAGTGGATCGGGGAGATTCCCGATGAATGGACTGTTATCCCTCTTAAGTACACTGCTAAGTGTAATAATCAGGTGTTAAGTGAGCAAACAGATGGGGATACACAAATATTTTATATTGATATTGGATCTGTTAGTTCGGATGGTAACATATTAGAAGTGCAGACTTTATCTTTTGAAGAGGCCCCGAGCAGGGCACGAAGAGTAGTATATGAAAATGATACAATAATCTCTACCGTGAGAACGTATTTAAAAGCAATTGCATTTATTTCAAAGTCATATAATAATTTCATAGTATCAACAGGATTTGCAGTATTAACCCCTCAAAAACAATATGACTCACGTTATTTCTATTATGCATTGAGGGTTGACTGGTTCATATCTTTAATTGAAAGTAATTCCGTTGGGATTAGTTATCCTGCCATAAACAGTGAGAAGCTCATATCATTACCAAATATTGTACCCCCACTTCAAACTCAAACACGCCTCGCCTCTTTCCTCGACACAAAATGCTCCCTGATCGATTCCACCATCCAAAAAGAACGTGAGGTCATCGACAAGCTGAAAGAATACCGGCAGGCGGTCATCACCGAAGCGGTGACCAAAGGGATCCGTCCCGGCGTTCCCATGAAGGAAAGCGGGGTCGAGTGGATCGGGGAGATACCGGAGGGGTGGAATTTTAGTCGAGTGAAATATGAATTCATAATTTTAGATGACAAGAGACAACCAATTAGTTCCGAATTCCGTGGTGATATTGAGGGATTTTATGACTATTATGGTGCTTCGGGAATAATAGATAAAATCAACGATTACCTCTTTGATGAAACCTTATTGTTGATTGGTGAGGATGGAGCAAATTTGGTTATGCGAAATCTTCCGCTAATATATATTGCCAAAGGAAAATATTGGGTAAACAACCATGCCCATGTTTTGAAGCCAAAAGAGAAAAACAATTTGTATTACATGGCATACCAATTGGAATCTGTAGATTTATTTTCATTTATCACCGGTTCTACCCAACCAAAATTAACACAATATAAATTATCAATAATTCCAGTAATAGTTCCCCCCCTCTCCGAGCAGCAGGAAATCGCTGATTTCCTCGACAAGAAATGCTCTGGCATTGATGCGACCATCCAAAAACGGGAGCTTGCTATCGAAAAGCTGACCGCATATAAACAGAGCCTTATCTACGAGTGCGTCACCGGAAAGAGGGAAGTTGCAGCGTGAGTGAAATCCATCCTAATTCTCATACGTGACGCTTCTCAGGTATGCAGATCTGCGCCCCTCCTCCCCTCGCAAACCCGGGCTGAAAAGTTAGACAAACTCCAATAACCATTTCAATTTCGAAAAAACATCCAAATCTCTCTTTTTCACAAGGGTATGTAACACAAATCATAAAACACGCAAAACTGCATACCTCAAAAATAGGTATGTAATCAAAACCATAATCACCACAAAGTTACATACCCACTACAGTACAGCACTCATGGATATAAACCTACGAATAGAAAAACGCCCCTCGGCATCGGGAGACAAATATTATCTCGTCAGAGATATCCGTGTCGGGAAAAAGGGAACAAAAGTCTCCCGTCTCATCAAAACAGGTTCACCTCCAACACCTGAAGAAGAACATGCAGCCATAGAAGAACACGGGGCCGACATATTCATCCAGGCTGCAGTTAAATTTGGAGAACTCAGATCCCAAACCCTCAAATATGAATATATCTTGCCGTCTATTGGTCGTGAAATTGAAAAGATCCGCTATCTTCACAAAATATTACAGGATACTCTCACCTCTTACGAACTTGAAGAATACGAGAAGAACTGCGAATACCAGTATGTCCACGGAACCACCTCCATCGAAGGAAACACCCTCGACCTTCGCGAGACAAAACAACTCCTCAACGACAACATCGCTCCCGACAACAAACTTCTGCGCGAGATCAACGAAGTCCAGAACTTCAAACTCGTCAAAAATTACCGTGACTCCTACAAAAAACCCGTCACCATTGAATTCATCCTCAAAACCCACCAGTTCGTCATGACCAACATCGACATCGAAATGGCCGGTGTGTTCCGCCGATCCAACGCCATTGGCATTAACGGGTATGACGGTCTCCTCCCCCCTGCAGAGATAATAGAAGAAAGCATCCAGGGGATCATCGACGAATACTACCAAAAAGTATCGGAAGGATACTGCCCCTTTGAACAGGCCGTACTCTTC
>JAQVBP010000165.1:1654-6187 GCA_028690255.1 Methanosarcinaceae archaeon | reverse complement strand
TTGCTTCTACTATCGGAAATGTTAGTAAAGAAGCTGTCGAATATTACATACGGAATCAGGGTTGAAGTTGACGCTTATATCCCCTGAGCTAAAGACTCAGGGGTTTTACGCTTCTTCATATAAAAATAAAACAGACAGGTGGAAAGAGGATGGAGACTCTTTTGAGACAATTTCCCCACTACACCATAAATATTTTTTCAAAAATGTTATTTATTATCCAATTATTGCATAATAATAACAAAAATTACAAAAAATAACCAAAATTAAGCGAATAAACAATACTCAATAAATTATTTTTATCAAAACATTAAAATACATTGCAATATGTTATCTGCATATCAAAAGTCCATACATTGCAGTTTACAGGACTTTTAAAGACATAAACTTAATAAAATAAATCCCTATTATAAATACAAACTGTTGTATAATTATGGACTTTGCTCAACAACATTAAGCTTCATTGTAATTCTGGGTCGTACCGGATACGAATGCCGGACACGGATTGAAACTCCACCTGAGCAGGATGTAAAAAACAGAAGTTTCAATGGTGATACATTGATTACAGTTGACAATCTGGAAAAAAGATATGGGAAAGTACATGCCCTCAGGGGCCTTTCCCTGCATGTGGAAAAAGCTTCAATTCACGGGCTGATAGGCCCAAACGGAGCAGGCAAAAGCACCACGATCAAAATCCTTTCCACACTTGTCAGACCTGATTCGGGTCTGGTTTCCTTAAACGGCATCCCCCTCAAAGAAGGGGCCAGAATCCGGGACATCATAGGGGTTGTGCCTGAATTTCCGGGCCTTGAAAAGACCAGATCCGCAAGAGAGGAACTGGAGTTTCATGCAAAACTTTACGGGTTGAAGGAAGCCGGGGCAAGGATCAGAATTCTCCTTCGGGACCTGGGCCTTGAAGACGTCGCAGACCGTCCAACCGCAGGATATTCCACTGGCATGAAAAAACGTACCGGGATGGCCCTCGCCCTGCTACACGACCCTGAAATTATTTTGCTGGACGAACCCATGTCCGGACTGGACCCTGCTATCAGAAAACAGTTCCGAGACATCATCCTGAAACTGAAGGAAAAAGGAAAGACCATCCTGGTCTCGGATCATGACCTCTTTACCGTGGAAGAGATATGCGACCGAGTGACGATTATCGAGAATGGAATAACGGTTGCTGAAGACAGTATTAAGGCACTTAACGGCCTCTCGGGGAACGCCTGCCTCGAACTTGAAATGCGCGAACCTGCCGCAGCAGGCCAGTTGATGGAAGTCCTCTCCGCCCTCAACTATGTAACCAACATCTCAAAACGCAGTAAAGGCCTCCTCGTCCGGGTCCGCAAACCGGAATCGGATTTTCCCTCTCTTATTCGCACGGCTTCTGCAAACGCGGAACTTCTGGGAGTCCGCCCCGTAAAACAATCCCTCGAGGAGATTTTCCTGAATATTACGGAAGAGATGAAAAATGTTTGATTTTTTGAAAGGGTTCCGGACGGTCTTTTGCAGTGAATTGAATTTTACGTTCCAGAAAAAAACCCTGTCAACCTATATCATTTTCACCTTTTTTTTTGTATTAACCCTTTACGGTATCAGCGCCCAGGAATACGGGAGCATGCAACCTCGAATATCTCTGGGGGAGCTTGGGTTCGGACTGGAGGCAAAAGAAGGCCCTCTTATCGACATTTTTGTCTTTCTGGCCAGCTTTGTTGTCTCAGGGCTTGAGGCCTTTGACACGGGAGGGCTACCCAGGGTCGTGATGCCTGTGAACATCGGACTGACGCTTTTCATTCTGTTCCCCGTCTTTCAGGGCATAAAAACCTCCTCCGCGCTGGCAGTCCGCCTCTGTGCCTCCAGTCTTGCCCGGGAACGGGAGTCCAGGACCCTTTACCAGCTGACGGCAAGCCCCCAGCCCAGAGGGTTCATATACCTCGGCAAATTCTTCGGGGCTTTTTCCGCGGTTTTTCCCATCATGCTCCTGGTTTACGGCGGGTCCTTCTGGTTGCTGAACAAGACCTTCCTGCCGTATATTAACGGGGGAAACGCAAACCTCCTGAGCCTCCGGGTGCTTATGGTCTGTGCGGTCACCTCCTTTCTCTTTGCCACAATTGCAATGCTTATTTCCACACTGACCTCAAACGAGGAAAACGCAGTGAACCATGGAACTCAGATCCTGAAGGCCATGGGTTCCCTGACAGTACTCTGGCTTCTCCTTCCGGGGCTACCCAATATGGAAGAAAGTACTCTGAAAATTCTTGAATGTGTGACCCTGCTCTCCCCCTTTACTCTCGATCTCCTTGCCCTTTACGAAGAGAAGCTGTTTGCAATGTATATACTAATTCAGATAGGGGTTGCAGTGCTCCTCCTTTGCTTCGGAATGGCCGTATTTGCAAAGCAGGATATAGATTACTGAAAAAACGCACATGAAATTTTTGAATAACATACATAAAAAATGAAAGTACACACAGTACTTTCATACCAAAAAAGTTAGACTGATTAACAGACACTGATTAACAGACGGACTCAAAAACCATGTGTTCAAAGGCTCTCAGACTTCGCTCCTGCTTTTTCGGCAATTTTCTGGAAGACCTCCATATATCGATCAGCCCGCATGACGGGGATGGTTTCGAACCTGCACAACCCCATGAAGGGAAGGTTTGAGGCTATGTATGCTTCCTCATCCTCAGGCTCGTAAATTACAAAAGTGCGGCATCCCATGAGGTCGATCCATTCGTCAATAACCTTGACGCCCTCAGGAAATTCATAATCCTCATAACACTTACCAACCGCTTCGGTGTCTTTCGGCTCCCAGGACACAATGTCAAGAAATATCATTTTCCTTACCCCCCGGATTGAAAAATAGTGTTTATATAATATATGCCCTTTTAATATATACATTTTTATAATTTTGATAATTATATAGTATTCCAACCACATATATTAATAGGAAAAATAGATACTGAGAATGTTTTAGAAACAATCCTCAGCTTCTTATTTATGGCCCTGGTAAGAGTCCTGGATTCTTCTTTACGGACTTTTCCCGGCCTCAGGATTTCTTCATCAGTGGACCTCTTCCCTTTCCAGGCTCTTCAGAACATCGAGCTTTTCCTTTGCTCCGGCAAATTCCGGGTACATGCGCAGGATTTCATCAAAGACCCGGATGGCTTCTCTGAATTTTCCTGTTTTTCCAAGGATCACACCCCTGTAGTTAAGGGCCGAGGGGTCGGTGGGGTTGAGCCTGAGCAGCCTGTCAAACGCTTTCAGCGCTAGCTCGTATTCCTCAAGTTTTGCAAGGGAGATTCCCAGGTACTTAAGAGACTGAGCGTGCCAGGGGTTAAGAGAAAGAGTCTCTTCAAAGGCTTTTACGGCAGTCTCATAATTATTTTGCTTGAAACAGACAACTCCGACATTATAGATCGCTTTTATGTTTTCAGGGTCCTTTTCAAGCACCTGTTCAAAGGTCCTGAGGGCTTCAGTGTAATTTTCAAGCCTGCAGCACACCACCCCCCTGTAATTAAGGGCGTCCGTGTTTTCGGGATAAAGGTTCAGGAGCCGGGAAAAGGCTCCCAGGGCTTCTTTCGTTTTGCCCAGTTTGAAGAAGGTCGTGGCCCTGTTGTAAAGGACATCCTCATCTTCCGGGTCCAGAGTCGCAGCCTTTTCGAAACTCTCAAGGGCCTCCTCCGGAGCCCCCCCCTCAAGTTCAAGCTGGCACAGGCCAAGGTAGTTCCAAACTTCGGCCGTTTCGGGGAAATTATTGAGATAACCTTCAAAAGCTGCCGCAGCTTCTTCATACCTTTCAAGGGAAAATTGCACGACAGCCCTGTTGTAAAGAGCTTTCCTGTGCCCGGGTTCGGCCTCCAGGACCTTTTCAAAAGTCGTCAGGGCTTTTTCATACTGTTCGAGTTCCGTCAGGGCAACACCTAGCCTGCAACAGGCCTCGGTCCGGTCCGGAAACTCCGGAAAACGCATAAGCAGCCTTTTAAGGTCCTGGAAAGTTTCTTCAAACCTCCTGAGCCTGGAAAGGGCAAAAGCCCTGCTGTAAAGTGCGTCTGCTTTCCCAGGGTCCGAGGAAGACACGGAATCAAAAGCCTCTACTGCCTCTTCATACCTCCCCAGCCCCAGCAGGGAAAGCCCCTTTTGCAGACAGGCAGCCCCGAAATCAGGCCTGAGTTCCAGACAACTCTCAAAAGCTTCAACAGCTTTTGAATCTCGCCTGAGTCCCCGGAGTGCAAGCCCCTTGCTGTACCAGACCTCCGGGTCTTTTGGTTTTTGCGCGAGGATTGTGCCAAAGGTTTCAAGGGCGGCCCCGTAACGTTCAAGCTGGAGCTGGCAGAGTCCGCTCTTAACCCAGGCATCTTCCATTTCCCGATCTCCCGAACCGACAGGAGCCCGGGCCGGTGAGGGCTCACTTTCTGAATTTTCGGTCCCGAATAGGGAAATTCCCGTTTCCGTAACTCTTACTGTCCCTTCATTCTCTTCGCCTTCACTTTCCAGCTTTTCTTTCCCTTCGCTTTCACTTTCCAGCTTTTCTTT
>JAQVBP010000165.1:0-1554 GCA_028690255.1 Methanosarcinaceae archaeon | reverse complement strand
TTCACTTTCCAGCTTTTCTTTCCCTTCGCTTTCACTTTCCAGCTTTTCTTTCCCTTCGCCTGCTCCCCAGAAAGAAAACTTTGAAATTTCCCTTTCGAAAGCGTCCAGAGCTTCTTCATACCTTTCAAGGGAGAAGAGGACAAGCCCTTTTCGGTACCAGGCTTTTTCGAAGCCAGGGTCCCTATCCAGAAGCCAGGTAAAAGTCTCAAGCGCAGCTTCAGGCTTTTCGAGCCGGGCAAGAGTACAAGCTTTATTAAAAAGAGCTTTTCCTGAATCCGGCCTTTCCCTTATGAGTTTGTCAAGCAGGAAAAGGGCGTTTTCATACTTTCCGCGTTCAAGCAGGGCATCGGCAAACTTTTCCAGGGTTCCGGCGTATTCGGACAAACGAAGATCTTTTTCTCCATCTCTTTCTACCGCCCCCCCTTCCGTCTCAGCAATTTCTTCTGCTTTTGCGGCTTCTTCTGCAAATTTATCCAGTACTCTGGCCGCTTCTTCAATCTTTCCGAGTTCAAAAAGGGCAAAGGCCTTTTTCCTGAGGACTTCTGGCTCCCTCTCGCCGTCAGCCTTTACGGCCTCAAACGCTTTCAGGGCTTTTTCATACTGTCCGAGTTCAAAATGGGCAAAGCCCGTATAGCGGGAAAGGCCGGGTTTTTCGGGTTCCATTCCCCGGACTTTTTCAAAGGCCTGCAGGGCTTTTTCAAAATTACCCGACCGGAAATAGGCAAGGCCCGTCCTGCACTGAACCCGGACGTTTCGGGATTCGTTTATCAGGAAGAACTCATAAACCTCAATTGCATCCTCGTACTGCCCGAGTCTGAACAGGCAATCCCCTTTAAGCTCAAGAGCCTTTACTGAACCGGGTTTTAACCGCAGGAAGGTCCCAAAGGCAGCCACAGCTTCCCGATCCTTCCCCATTTCCTTTAAAGCGACCCCTTTTTTGAACCAGGCCTCTTCCCGGTCCGGGTCCTGCCTGAGAAGTTCCTCAAGGACCGGGAAGGCTTCTTCGTATTTCCCAGGTTCGAAAAGAGCAGTGCTGAGGCCTGCAAGCCCTTCCACCCAGGCCGGGTCCAGGACCAGGCCTTCTCTGAAACCCGGGGCCGCTTCTTCGTATCTTTCCAGTTTTAGGAGGGCAAGGCTCCGTTTTCGGAGAATTTCAGAAACAGCAGGAAAGGCCTTTTCTCCTTCCCCTTCCCCTTCTCCTCTTCCATCTCCTTCCGTGGGGGCTCCTTCTCCCCCTTCCCCCTCTTCAAGGGCCAGATCAAAAGCCCTGACCGCAGTATCCCAGTTTCCAAGCTTAAAGCTAACAAGCCCGAGCCGGTAGGAAGCGTCCGGAAAAGCGGGGTGGATTTCCAGCGTTTTTTCAAAGTTTACAGCCGCTTCCTCCATTCTCCCGAGTTCTGAAAGGGCAAGGCCTCTGTGGTACCAGACCTCCGCCCCTGAAGCTTCCTTCTCTATCAGTTCAGTAAGCTTTTCAAGGGCTTTTTCAGAATTTCCCAGGCGGAGGTGGGCCAGTCCTTCCAGGTAGAGGATTTTTTCGGCCTTTGAAGTCCCCAC
>JAQVBP010000164.1:3154-6254 GCA_028690255.1 Methanosarcinaceae archaeon | reverse complement strand
GGAGGTCTGCACGGATATCTGCATTGAGTACGCAAACGCTCTTTTCGAGCACGGTGCGGATGTTCTCTGTATGCCGGACGGCGGGCTTGTGGGCTCGGACCTGATGCCCCCGTCATGCTTTGAAGATTTTGTAAAACCCTCTTACGTCCGCCTCTGCCGGGAAGTAACGGGCCCGGTAATCCTGCACAGCTGCGGAAACGTCGAAAGGAGCCTGAAATCCTTTTCGGAATGCGGCTTTGCCGGAATCAGTGTTGAGGAAAGGGTAAGCATAAAAACCGCGAAAGCTGCAATCGAAGACCGGGCCGTGCTAATCGGAAACGTTTCCCCTTCGGATACCCTGCTTTTCGGGACTCCTGCCGAGGTAATAGGGGAGGCAAAACAGTGTCTATCGGACGGCGTGGACATCCTGGCTCCGGGCTGCGGGATTGCTCCGAGGACCCCGCTTGCAAATCTCAGGGCGCTTGTGAAGGGCCGGGATGAATGGTATGAGGAAATGAGTGAATAAACGAGGGGGGATAAAAAGAGAATGTGGCCCAAGCCTGAAAAGGATTTGGAATAAAGGCTGAAAATGAGCTTATTTCCCGGCTCAGGAATGAATTTCCTTAACTCTTCCGACCTGGCCGTCTTCTAACTGGACTTTTATTCCATGCGGATGAGTGGGGGATTTGGTCAAAATTCTCTTTACGGTACCCCGGGTTATTTTTCCTGTTCTTTGATCCTGTTTTAAAACGATCCCTACTTTTAGGCCGGGTTTGATGTTTGATCTGGTAGTACCTGCATTCATGGTGGAAAGTGAGTTTAAGATTATATAACGGTATACATTATAAATAAATTAATACGCTGCATCCGAACTATATTTTAAAAAAATGAAATAGTTCTGGGGTCAGAGTCGTGGAATTCTGAGCAGATACAGGGGCCTGTGGTCCGGAAACCGGTATCAGATTTTTCTTGCTTCAATACTTTCATGAATCCTGGCCCAGCGGCGTTTGCGGATCTCTCGGTGATAAGCCTTTATCCGGGCTCGAATCTTTTTTTCTTCTTCTGAGTGGTGCAATCTGACATAGGCTGTCAGTTCTTCCGGTCCAATTGCAGAGGGAGATGCGACATACATCATGGGCAATACAGCCGGTTCCGGTAGTGCTGGTTCTTTCTCGAATTTGGAGGTCTGCAGATGAAGGTCAGGTCCCTAACAGTAAAAACAGATTTCAGAAAAGGCGGGCTGAATGCCTTTCAGGAACTCGAACTTTTTTGATTCCGGGCCCCTTTTCCTGTTTAGCCCGATTTTCCGTACTGGGGCCGGCCTTCACTTAAAAATCATGAAAAAGAAGGGGCGAAATACCCCCTTTGGCAGTATTCAGGGAAAAACCATCCGCTTCGCTCTGTGAACGGTAAGGTCGCAGGTTTCTGAAAAAACGCACATGTTATTCTGTGAATAACAGGCACTAAAAATGAAAGTACACAGCACTTTCATACTAAAAAATAATCAAGAATACTGTTATGGTTTTGCCGGAACTTCTTCCATTTCCCTGTGGGCTTCTTTGATTTGATCGGCGGTGAATTTACTTACCTTTATTGCACGTGCTTTACTGCGCAGAGAGTCCGGAACAATTTCCAGAGCTTTCGCTTCACTCTCAGCATTTACTATAGCCCAGCCTGTATGCACACCGACCATGCAGCCGAAATGATACTGTTCCAATACAGCGGGCCCCCCCATCGCAAGTAAATCATCCAGCGCTCCCAGACACTCCTCTGCAGTGTGTGGTGACTCAATAAGATATGTGTCCATAATTTTGTCCCCCAATCTTTAAGCATTTTGTTGATTTCGACAACCAGTGACACACTGATGTATCGTTTTCAATTATGATGTTTCGGCATATATAACTTCTGTTTATATATTTAGTTTCAATTTATTGCTTATTTACGAAACCTGTTTTTTCTGTTTGACCGGATTTCCCGTAATGGAACAGGCCTTTTCAAAATTCAGCTTACAATTGTCTGAATAAAGTAATGTGTGGTAGTTCACATACGACCGTATTTTTTATCTCAGACAACAGAAGGCCCCTTTCTCGACAGTTCCGACTTTGGAGGGCCTGGCAGGTAGGTAGAGGTAGGTAGGTAGAGGTAGGTAGGTAGATAGGGGCAGTTTATCCCAGTTCGAAGGTTGTTACTCCGTAAACCCTATCGAGCTTTATAGGGGGGTCTTCTTTGCTGTACATACGGATAGTCTTGAACATTACCTTCATACCGTACTTTTCCGCAAGTTCCATTGCTTTTTTGTTCGGTTCGGGGACGTCAAAATAGAGGGTTTCCCCAGGGATGGAGGCATTCAGGGCCCGGAACAATTTTTCCGCAGTGTTTTCATCATCAGCGAAAAGGGGGCCGATCTTGTATCCTGTTCTGCATTTCCTTATAACCCCGTATCCTTTCAGGACACCTGCTTCAAAGGATGCAAATGCAAATGAATCCGGCTGTTTGATCCATTTTTCCAAAAAACCTGGCCTTGGTGCCGGAAACATCTGGCTTTCGTATTTGAGGAGGTTTTCAAACGGGACTTCCGATATTTTTGTAAGCCCTTCCGCAATCTCCTTTTCTGTAATATCTTCTCCTGCCGTGCCTTCGAAGCGCAGGTTGCTGTAAAAGGACCTGAACTTCATAACCTGCTGGTACTTTTTTTCGTTTTCCACAACGCCATCGAGCCCGATATTCCTTTCTCCCAGATATTCAAGGCACTTTTCAGTCAGCCTCATCCCTATACCTTTTCCCCGAAATTCTGGTTTCACGACATAGAGTCCAAAAAAACCATATGAATTATCGTAAGCAACAGCAGAAGCACAGCCTACAGGTTCACTTCCAATTTCCGCGATAAAAAAGCCTTCCTGGTCAGTTTCGTAAAATATTTCTCCGTCATGGATACCCGGGTTCCAGCCTTCGGCAGCTGCCATCTCAATTGCGAATTCGATATCTTCCAGGTTCATTTTTCGGATATTCAGCTTTTTTATTTTATCAAAATTATCATCCATAACCGTATATAATCTTACTTTCTATTTATTTTTTGAGTATTTTTAGAGTACTTTTAGAGTTTTAGAGTACTTTTTGAGTA
>JAQVBP010000164.1:1428-3054 GCA_028690255.1 Methanosarcinaceae archaeon | reverse complement strand
TATATTTGAACAGATCCTGTAACTCCTTTTCAGAACATTTCAACATTCTTATATATGGCCTGGTAAAAAAGACTTTACAATTAAAGGTGGGCAAACCATTAAAACCTCTCACCCCTCCCCCCTGCTCTCTCAAAACCCTTTTGAAGATATAAACCCGGAGCTCTATATGCTATCCTTTTCCAGGTTCTGTGAGGACCTGGGCTCCGGTATGTTGGTGGCCCTGGTCCCCCTCTATATCGCAGACCTCGGGTCTTCTTTTTTTTCAGGGCTCCCCCTGGTGGCGAAAGCCGGGCTTGCAATGACTGTTTTCGGGCTTTTCAGCGCCCTTTCCCAACCTCTAATGGGCCGGCTCTCCGACCGGCTCAACATGAGGAGGCCCTTTATAATCTTCGGGCTGATAGGGTACACGCTTTTTTCCTTCCTTTACGCCAGGGTTGGGAGTTACGAGGCCCTGCTCTTTATCCGCCTCCTGCAGGGTATCACTGTAGGAGCTACAATCCCTGCGGTTATTGCAATGGTGACCCGGATCTCGACTCCGGATACCCGGGGAAAATCGGTTGGAATCTACACAACTATCCGCGGGGTAGCTTTCGGGCTGGGCCCTGTTGTCGGGGGAGCTATTGCCGGACGCTATGGTTTTGACGCAGGGTTTTACTGCTGTGCCCTCCTTGGAGTCGTGAGCTTCCTCCTGGTCAGTACTTTTGTCAGAGAGACGAGCGAGGAGCCCGGGGATAAAGTGGGGTCGGAATACGAAAACGATGAGTCCGGGTCCATCTACGCCCTTGCGGGGGCCCTGCTCATGATGATGGTCGGGATTATGATGGTCGTGGCCCTCCTCCCCGAATACGAGGCCCGTCTGGAAGCTTCCGAGTTTTCCCTGGGGGTGGCCGTGTCGGCTTATATTTTTGCAAGGCTTCTGTTCCAGGCCCCCCTTGGCAGCCTCTCGGACAGGATAGGGAGAAAGAAATTGATAATCGGTGGGCTTTTCCTGAGCGGGCCCATAGTCATCGGGATGGGCTATGTTACGAGCATTGGCCAGTTGATCTTTGCAAGGGCCCTTCAGGGCCTGTTCGTGGCTGCAATCGACACTCCGGCCATGGCCCTTGCGGCCGACCTCTCGGAAGGTTCCTCCCTCAGCTCAAAGCTCAGCATCATCACCACGGCCCAGGCCGCAGGGATGGCCTTCGGGCCTATTTTCGGGGGGCTCCTGGCAGGCTACGTCACTTTCACTACCCCATTTTACGCCTGTGCGGGCCTGATGGGCCTGGCCGGGCTTGTCGTGATGAAAAAAGTAAAGGAGCCGAAGAGAGGGGGAGGACTCCCAACCTCTGACTGCGAAAATTGAGAAAGTAAACAAGGCAGGGATGAAAAATTAAAAAGAAAGAAGGAATGGATAAAAAGAAAGAAGGAATGGATAAAAAGAAAGAAGGAATGGATAAAAAGAAAGAAGGAATGGATAAAAAGAAAGAAGGAATTAGAAAGGGGACGAACGAAAAGTAGGAGGTTGTGCCTTTTTTAAAGGCACTATCTACAGGGGAGTTTTTACAGAATGTTGATCTTGAATTCTTGTAGGTAATCCACACGGTCAGGGACTTATTCGGGAAATTCGGGAAATTCGGGAAATTC
>JAQVBP010000164.1:0-1328 GCA_028690255.1 Methanosarcinaceae archaeon | reverse complement strand
ATTCGGGAAATTCGGGAAATTCGGGAAATTCTGGGATTACTCAATCCGGATTCTTTTTCCCGCTTCGACCTTCACCCTTGGCAGGGTCACTGTCAGGACGCCATTGAGGAGTTTTGCGCTGCCCCCGTCTTCCGTTACGGTATCAGGCAGGGCAATTTCCCTGTGATAGCGGGTAAAGGTGCGCTCTTTGCTGAGATAGCCTTCCTTTTCCTGCTTCTCTTCGGTACCGCGAGAAGCACTGATTACAAGTACATTGTCCCTGACGCTCAATTCAACGTCCTTTTTGTCGATTCCCGGAAGTTCCGTTGTAACGACTACCCTGTCCTCTTCTTCCATCACATCTGTTAAGGGGGAGAAAGTGTTAGCCGGAACGCCGGCCTGATTTCCCGAAAGTTCGCCTGAAATTCCCATCAGGGGAAAGGCCCTGAAGAGTTGCTCCATAAAATCATGGGTCCTCCTGAATTCCTCAAACGGGTCCCAGTTGCACACGTCACGAGATGATCTTCTTGCTGGCAGTCTCATTTAAATTTCTCCTAATATGTCTCATTTTTTATATTTTTTATATTTTTTATATTTTTTATATTTTTTATATTTTTAACAGTTTACGTGGGTTTTTTTGAGAGACGGGGCTGTCATCCCGCCTTTCAGGCCTGCATGTTGTTTTCCAGGCTAATTCATGGATGCCTTTTTAGACATGTATACTGTATCGCAGTTAGTGACTGAAAGTTATTGCTATTCGGGTAGTGGCCTTCAGTTACTATCCTATAGTTAGTATTCATCATATATATATCTTCCGCTAACTGCGGGAAGATATGGGCTCAGTTAGGAGGTATGTGGTTAAAAAGTGAGTCCAAAAATTATAATTGGGTATTGAGAATTGGATACTGAGTTAAGTTTATTTTAATGTGGCCATCTCGGCTGAGTCTATTTTTGACTTCTATTTCGGGTAGGCTCAATTAGTATCCTCTTCAAAATAATCGGTAAATTTTCTATCCGGGCAGATACTTAAATGTTAAATTCATTTTCTTCATGTTGATCACTATAAAGATAATGGGATTTCGGAGAGTTATTTATCCCCGGCAGCAGAAGCCCCTTCCTCGATGGTTCGAATTGAAAATTAGAAACTCCTGTTAAACCTATGGTTTAACACGACAGCCGAAGGCTGGCAGCAGGTGGGGGTAGTTCACGCCAGGTACCTATCTTTTTATATGAAGAAGCGTAAAACCCCTGAGTCTTTAGCTCAGGGGATATAAGCGTCAACTTCAACCCTGATTCCGTATGTAATATTCGACAGCTTCTTTACTAACATTTCCGATAGTAGAAGCAAA
>JAQVBP010000163.1 GCA_028690255.1 Methanosarcinaceae archaeon | reverse complement strand
GGTTTCAAACTTCGTATTCAGCCCTTGCGGCCCGTTTCAGTACCGGTTTTCAACGGTATAGGAAACGGTCTTTTCTCCATCCGCAGGGATCTTTACCTCCCATTCAACCGTGAAGGCGTCTGTTTTCTCGTATTCGTCGGAACTCTTGAGAACTTCCCAGCCTCCGTAGAAATGCTCAACGACCGTAACGTTCTGAGCCTCGGTTTTGTGGTTCTTGAGTTTTATCTCGTAACTCTCCCTTCTTACGTTGTCACTGACCCGGTCATAGTTGGTCTGGACCCTTTCTCCGGTGACGTCAAAGGCGTTTCCGACAACTACCTCGAGATCCTCGTCTTTCGGGGTATGGTCAATACTGTCTTCTCCGAGGAACTGAAGCTGCCCTTCGGAATCAGCCTTGTAGACCCTGATAGTCCCTGCGGGCAAAGGCATCCCCAGGCCCTTTGCTTCCGAATTTTCCAGGTTCAGGACGACCTGTACCTTATCACTCTTCTGAGCATCGAAGACCAGCTCTTTTTCCACTGGAACAGAGTCTGCGGAGAGGAGAGCGAGCTGCTTTACCTGGTTATTCCTGAGGGTTGCGGGCCGGTCCAGCGTGTAGAGGTGGTACTCAAAGAGCCCCTCTTCCGAAAAACCCTTTTCCTGAGGAGCGGAATCCATGGCCACTTCTTCAACCGCGTAGTCGTACATCACCCTGGGAGCTTCATAGACCCTGTGGACTTCGCCTGCCACCAGTTTCAGTTTCGCGTTTTCGTAAGTTGTTCCTGCCCGGTTGTCGATACTGACCCAGCCTGTGATATCGGCTTTCGTGTCATCGGCGTTCGTCTTGAAGATGTAGTCTGCCTCCCAGTCCAGACCTCCGGTCAGGTAGGAGGTAAGAACATCCCTTTTACCGGCAACCGGGGAATGGATCTCCCAGACCAGGGTGGGTTTTGTAAGAAGGCCAGCCGCATCCGGGTACTCGACCTTTGAGACGTCCTTCAGGCTTACCACGGTCCCGTCTTCTCTCCGGAGCACGGCCCCTCCGGAGGAGCTGAGCAGGGTCCCGGTATAGGCCTCGCCCTGCTCGTCGGTTACCGTAATCTCTTTTCCAAGGTACTTTTCAAGGAGCTTGTAGGTGCTTACAAGGTCGTATTCGTAGTTCTGTTCGAGCACGACCGTGTTTTTGTTTTTGG
Organism: Methanosarcinaceae archaeon; assembly: GCA_028690255.1. Classification (GTDB taxonomy): domain Archaea; phylum Halobacteriota; class Methanosarcinia; order Methanosarcinales; family Methanosarcinaceae; genus JAQVBP01. The sequence goes on along the minus strand of JAQVBP010000163.1, from coordinate 5,158 downwards.
TATCCTCGAACATGACGGAAGTCGGATCAATCCGGGAGGCCACATCCGTGTACTCGATATGGTTTACTCCGGATTTCAGATCAAGTTCCCTCTGTTCCTTTACCAGGGCCAGGTTATTATTATAGACAGTTACCTCGGTGGCCCTCCCGAGTTCGCCAAGATCCGATGTAAAGATATCAATCGGATTTGCAGGCTGGGCGCTTGCCACCATACTTGAATGGGACTCGATCCCGTTTGATTCGAGCCCATTTGTTTCAAGGTGGACCTCATCCATAGCCCGGGTTTCGGTGGGGTCCAGAATGAAACCCACTGAAAATACAGCTATCAATCCCAGAAATGCGAACATCCCCAGAAATGCGAAGCTGAACCAGATTAAATGCTTATTCTTTCCCATGCTTAAAAATAGGTGTCTGTTTTATTTATACGTGTCTTTAACTGCGGTTTTGCCCGTACTTATGTCCTGCCGGGTTTTCGGGAACTGAGGAAAGAGACTTCCCTGGGTTTCAAAAGTAAATCAGGAAAATCCGGGGCTCCGGCTTCCCGGAAGTTTCCGCAGCCCGGTCCTTTGATTCCCCTTATCGACCCGGAACCTGTTCAGGCCCCTCCGCCTCTTTTTGCAAGGGCGTAGTCAATGTATATCTGCAAAAACTCTTCATCGGCCGCCAGCAGCACGGTCTCGAACATGGCCACATGGATTTTTTCTTCCCTGGCGATGTCAAGAAGTACCTTCCTCAGGTCCTCACTATTTGAAAGGGCTGCCATTTCCTCATACATATTTATTGCATCCAGTTCGGCGATCATGGCGGTCCGGAGGATTTCTTTGTTAAGATTTTCAGGTCTGATTTTTTCAAGATTTACAGGCACTTTTGAAAGCAAATCCTTACCCCCCTTATCGGGATATATGAAGGTAAAGCTAATGTATTTTTCCGATTGACTTCTTTCAACAATATTTAAATATTTTTAGAAACATTATTGAAACTTGATTTACTATTTTTCATTACCGTCAAACCCAGCTCTTCTGAGGGAATATAGCTTGAAAATAAGAAAATTCGCACTTCTTGCAATCGTCTTTATGTGTTTATCAACCAGCTTGACCCTGGCTGAGGGGACAGAGCAAGCTTCTAATCTATCGGTTGACATCGAAACTGTGAATTCCGATCCTGTCCCCAATTTCACAGCCATACCGGTGGATGCTCCTCTGAACCCTGATTTCCTGGAATATAGGGAAAGGATTTCAAGAAACATTGTTTTTGCGGAGGCAGAGGCCGGAGCTTCCGGCCTTATCCCTTCCCCTGTGGACTTTAGCAGGCTGAACTCGCTTGTTTTCTCAACAGAACCTGAAATTCCTTCTGCCTATGACCTGCGGGCTGAAGGCAGGGTAACTCCTGCGAAAGACCAGGGAGGCTCAGGGGCCTGCTGGGCCTTTGCAACCCTGGCTTCCCTTGAGTCCGGCCTAACTCCCTCCGAAATCCGGGATTTTTCCGAAAACAACATGAAAAACCTGCTTTCTTCTCAGTATTCGGGGGGGTTTGACCGGGAGCACGATGACGGGGGAAACGACCTGATGGCAGCCGCCTACCTGACAAGATGGAGCGGGCCCGTGGATGAAGCCGATGACCCCTACAATGACGTGTCCGGGGCGTCCCCGGGGGGGCTTTCGGTGCAGAAACATGTTCAGAATATCTTTTTTATGCCTCTGAGAAGCAACTCTCTGGACAATGAAAATATCAAACGGGCGATCATGGAATACGGAGTAGTCTACACGACAATACATTCCTACGGCCTTTCCGGTTCATACTATGATTCAACACACAACAACAGTTATTATCCTTATAGCAGAACCCCCGACCACGCGGTCAGCATTGTCGGCTGGAACGATTCTTATCCCGCAGAATATTTTTCCAAAAATCCCGGGGGAGACGGGGCCTTTATCGTTAAAAACAGCTGGGGAGACGACTGGGGAGAAAACGGTTACTGCTACGTCTCTTACTATGATGCCGTACTCGGAAAGAAAGCCGAAAACTCGGTATTCCTCGCTGAGGATTCCCGGAATTATGACCGCATATACCAGTACGACCCCCTGGGCTGGACTTCCAAGATGGGCTATGGGGGTACTGAAACCGCCTGGCAGGCAAACGTCTTTACGGCGGAATCTGCCGAAACCCTCAGAGCTGTTAGTTTCTATACCGTAAATTCCAATACCGAATATCTTGTCAGGATTTACCTGAACCCTGATTCCGGCCCTCTTAACCGGGAAGGAGACTACGTATTTTCCCAAAACGGGTCGTTTACCTTTTCAGGATATCACACTCTTTCTCTGGAAAACGGGGTAAACCTCAGTTCCGGACAGAGTTTTTCAGTTGTTGTTAAACTGAGCACACCCGGAGAGACAACCCCTCTTGTAGTTGAAAAATTGCTGGACGGATATAGCAGCCAGGCTGAAGCCAGCTCCGGGGAAAGCTACATTAGCAGTGATGGAATCTCATGGGAAGACCTGACCACCCTGTATGACCCGGCTAACTCAATAGATCACAGGGAGTCCAATTTCTGCATAAAGGCTTTCATATCTAAGGACCTCCTGCCTGAAGCCGCTTTCAGCGCAAACACGACCTCCGGAGTCCGGCCCCTGACCGTTGAGTTTACCGACAGTTCAGCCCACGCCAGAACCTGGGCCTGGGACGTGGACGGAGACGAAAAGCCTGACTACGACACGCAGAACTTGTCCCACACCTACAACTATCCGGGCGTCTACAACGTTTCCCTGACCGTATCAAACCCAGCCGGATCGGATACGGAAACAAAATACGGGTACATCAATGTCCTGGGGAGTCTCGAAATCGTGCAACACTTCCCTGCAGAAAATCCCTCCACCCTCGAAGGAAAAGCCGTAAACTTCAGCCTTGAGACTGACGAGTATTGCAACTTTAGCTGGAGCATTGACGAAAAGCCCGCCCTTACAAAAAGGGCCTCCACGACCTCAGTGTATTCGAATAGCACGGCCTTGCCGGGTAAGTACAACGTGAGTGTGGTGGCTGACAGCGGATACGAAACTGTTCACTATGCCTGGACCTGGTTTGTCTTTGACTGGAACCCCTGGGACGAGCCGGAGTCAGAGGAGAACGAAACGGTTACGACCACAGAGGTCCAGAAAGCCATTCACTGCTGGCTGAATAATGAAACGGCCCCGGAAACCGGAGCGGAAGTCACTGACGAAAGGCTGGAAGAGTTGTTTAAGGCCTGGCTTGAGGAGTGAACTGTAAATTGAGATAAAAAAGGTAAAAGTACATATATCAGGTTAAAAAAGAATATGGATAAAGGATTTTGCTATGTTCCTTTATTCTGTTCCTTTATTTATTTCGGATTCGCTTCCGAGGGCCTTTCCCACACCTTCTCCGATTTTTACGTTCATAAGGAAATCATCCACTGTTGCGATAAGTGACCCTATTTTTTCCGAGCGAAACTGAACAGAAACTTTTTCGTCGGTAATTTCGGTCTGCATATTGCGGAGGTTGTCCGGTGCAAGGGCCTGCAGGACCTTTGCCGCCCTTTCTCTGGATTCAGGGTCAGGAAACTCAATGCTGCCTCTGATTTTCATATCCGTTTTCTCCTGGTTCTTTATTTTGTTCCGTTTTTGATCATACTTCGAATTTTATTCAGGTCACTCAGGCCTTTTTTCCTTCGGAAGGCTTTCGGAGCTGTTCCCCTACAATCCTGTCTGCGATACTTAAAAATTCATCTACGGTTCCGAGGGGAATCGAGGCTCCGGACGCGACACTGTGCCCGCCTCCCCTTCCTCCTACGGCGCTTGCGGCTTCCCGCAGGGCAAAGGAAAGGTCAAGGCCCCTGGCGACCAGTTCGCGGGTGCCCCTGCCCGAAATTTTTAAAATTCCTTCGGACTCGTTTACGCAGATGAAGGGCAGTTCCGGGTGCACATAGCGGACGACCGTGCTTGCAAGGGTCCCGGTGGAAAGGGCTTCTGCGGTGCTTATGTACCAGATATTTTCCCCTTTCCGGATTTTTTCAAGATTGGCCCTTATATCAAGAACCAGTTCCTTCTGGTGTTCTTTTGAAAGGGCCAGGCCTTCTTCTACGGCTTTCCTATCTTTCAGGCAGAGGGCCAGGGCGAGTCCGGGCACTTTCAGTTTCCCGCAGGTGTTCATGATAGAAACAAAATCGTAGACGTTTGACACGAGTTCCTTTTCAAGTACGAATACGTCCCCTATGACGGCATCGATAGCTTCCGGGCTTGCCCGTTTTGCCAGTTTCAGGGCGACTGCGCTTGACAATTTCTTGACATCTTCATCGGGAAGGGCTTCAATCTCTCCGGAAAGTCCGAGAATTTCCAGGAACTTTGCTACCTTTTCAGAATCTCCCGTGATATCCAGAAAGGGTTCCATGCTGTAGGTAAGAACCTCGGCCAGGTCCCCGCCCCCGACTTTCAAACCCTTCCGGATTGATACGACTCCCGTTTTCAGGGCTTCGGCCAGGATAAAAGCATTGGCTGATCTGAAAAGCTGTTTATCCCCGACAGCTCCCGCAATAGCAAGCCCTGCCAGGTCCAGATTTTTAGGGCCTCCGAGTTCCCTCGCCACCAGGTAACTTGTGCCTGAAGCCGAGATATCCGTGGCCCCGTCGATGCCCACATCATGAGCGTTTACCACCGTTGCGGGCGACTTTCCAACGGGTTTGTGATGGTCGATTACCACCACATCGGCCCGAAGCCGGGTAAGCAGTTCGGATTGCCCGCTGCCCATATCACAGAAAACCACGAGTTCTCCCGCAGACGTGCTTTCATTGACCTGCTCTATCAAACCCTCGTCAAGCCTTCCGGAGATGGTAAGCTGAAAACGGATATTTTCCCGGAACAGGGCCTGGGCCATGATCCCGGCCGAGGTCAACCCATCGGCGTCGTTATGGGATATAAGGCGCACAAAGCTGTAGCTCCGGATTGTTTCTGCCACATTTTTCGCAAGCTTAATCAGATTTTCGATCTCTTTCAAGGCCCATCACTCGTAAATATCATCACTAAAAAATTGACAATAATCTATGAAAATCTGCGTGAACTACCACTCAGCTAAAGACTGAGTGGCTTCTTGGTTCATTCCTCCCTCTATTGAGGGCAAGTCCCCAAGCTCTTCCCCGCGTTCCGCAGGTGTCA
>JAQVBP010000013.1 GCA_028690255.1 Methanosarcinaceae archaeon | reverse complement strand
CCTCGTTTTACTTTCCCTTCAAAAATTCCTTTTTTTGCAGGCCTGATACTTTTCCTTTCGGGCCCGTTCCGCTCTATTTTATTTCAGGAAGTTATTCCGGGAAAATTCCGGGAAAATTCCGGGAAAATTCCGGGAAAAACTCTTCTCAGGCCCAAACCAGATATATTTAAATAATCGCAAGCACTCTAAAACCCCACGAAATTCTGACACTATTTCCCTATCATCGGAGTGTTTTTTTATGACCGAAATGGAAATTCCAAAGGAATATAATGCAACTGAAGTTGAGGAAAAATGGATGTCCTCCTGGGACCTTTCCATGTACCACTTCAACTGGGGAGAAGACTCCCGCCCCCAGTATATAATAGATACCCCTCCACCATACCCTACAGGGAACTTCCACATCGGAAACGCCCTGAACTGGTGCTACATTGACTTTGTGGCCCGCTACAGGAGGATGCGCGGCTACAACGTGATGTTCCCCCAGGGCTGGGACTGCCACGGACTGCCTACGGAAGTAAAGGTAGAAGAAACTCACGGGATTACGAAAAACCAGATTCCGAGGGCCGAGTTCCGGAAGCTGTGCCGGGAGATGACCACAGGCAACATCGACAAGATGCGCAAGACCATGCTCCACCTGGGCTTTTCCGTGGACTGGAGCAACGAATTCGTGACCATGGAACCCGAGTACTTTGTAAAGACCCAGAAGTCTTTCGTAAAAATGTACGAAAAAGACCGGGTCTATCACGAAGAACACCCTGTAAACTGGTGCCCCCGCTGTGAAACCGCAATCGCCTTTGCGGAAGTCGAGTACGAGGGCCGGCAGACAAAGCTGAATTTCGTCCACTTCGACAAAGTAGACATCGCAACCACCAGACCCGAACTAATGGCAGCCTGTGTGGCTGTTGCCGTAAGCCCTGAAGACGAACGTTATAAGGAATATATCGGAAAAACCATCAAAGTCCCTCTCTTCGGGCAGGAAGTCCCCTTAATAGCAGACGATGCCGTTGAAACCGAATTCGGGACCGGAGCCGTTATGATCTGTACCTTCGGGGACAAACAGGACGTGCGCTGGTGGAGCAAATACGGGCTGCCCCTCATAAAGGCCATCGACAGGGAAGGAAAAATGACAAAGGCGGCCGGAAAATACGAGGGCATGAGTCTCAAAGAGTGCAGGGATGCCGTCATTTCCGACCTTCGGGCAGGAAACTTCCTCTACGAGCAGAAACCCCTGGACCAGAACGTCGGGCTCTGCTGGCGCTGTTCCACCCCGATCGAAATCCTTTCCGAGCCCCAGTGGTTTGTCAAGATCGATCCCGAAGGCATTCTGCAAAAGGCCGATGAGATAAAATGGCTTCCCGAATACATGAAAGTCAGGCTTGAAAACTGGACCGGGACCATGGAATGGGACTGGTGCATCTCCAGACAAAGGATCTTTGCGACCCCGATTCCCATCTGGTACTGCAAGCACTGCGGGGAAGTTATGATCGCAGAAGAAGCCTGGCTTCCCATAGACCCGAACGAGGAGCCTCCGAAGAAGGCCTGCACATGCGGCTCCACCGAGTTTGAGCCCGAGACTGACGTTCTGGACACCTGGATGGACTCCTCCCTTACAGCCCTGCATGTCACAGGCTGGGAGAGCGAACACGAGCTTCGCCTGCCTGCCCAGCTCCGTCCTCAGGGACACGACATCATAAGGACCTGGGCATTCTACACGATTCTCAGGACCCTCGCACTTGAAGGAAAAAGACCCTGGGACTCCATCATGATCAACGGGATGGTGCTCGGGCCCGACGGACACAAGATGAGCAAGTCCCTCGGAAACGTAATTTCCCCCGAGGAAGTGACCGTCCAGTACAGTGCCGACGCTTTCAGGCAGTGGGGGGCAGTCGGAGGGTCCACGGGCTCGGACATTATGTTCAGATGGAAGGAAGTTGTCGCAGCTTCCAGGTTCCTCCAGAAGATGTGGAGCATCTACCGCTTCTCAATGTCCCACCTCAGAGATTTCGGACCTGAAGCCGCCGAGAAAGTCTCCCCCGACTCCCTGCTGACAATCGACAGGTGGCTCCTGAGTAAACTTAACCGGCTGGTCCTATCCGCAACCGAAGATATGGATAACTGCCAGTTCGATTCCACCTTTAAGGCCATCCGCGGCTTTGCCTGGGAGGTCCTTGCGGACAACTACCTGGAACTTGTGAAAAACAGGCTCTACGGAGACGAACCCGAAGGAAAGCAGGCCGCTCGCTATGTGCTCTTCCGGACTGTTGATACGCTCACCCGACTGCTTGCCCCTTTCCTGCCCTTCTTTTCCGAAGAGATGTACTCCAGGATAGGGAGCGGAAGCGTGCATACCCAGGCCTGGCCAGAGGTCGAGGAAAGCTTTATCAGTGAGGAGGCCGAGGCCGCGGGAGAACTTATCAAAGATATAACCGGCAATGTCCGCCGCTACAAGGCCGACCATGGCCTGGCCCTTAATGCTCCCCTGAAAAAGATCGAGATCTACAATACGGATATCGATACTGGAGACATTGCAGGAGCCACGAACGCCGAAATCGAAGCCATGGAAGGAGCTCCCTCTTTCGAATACGTGCCCGTTGAGGTCAAGCCCAACATGGGCATCCTTGGCCCCAGGTTCAGAAAAGAAGCCGGAGCTGTTGTAAAGGCCCTCAAGGCAGAAGCCCCCGCAGCAATCGAGGCTCAGGCGATCACAGGAATGATTTCAGTAAGTGTTTCCGGAGAACTCGTCGAAATCGAAGCCGATGCAGTCGAGATAAGGAAAGAAGTCATATCGGGTGGTCGGGAAGTTGATGTGCTGGATATCAACGGCGCGATTGTCGTGATCGTCAGGTAAACGGTCCGATTAAACAGGTGGCCCGATAAAATAAAAAGCCGGAAGCAAAAGGTAGGGAGCTGGAAATTGTTGAGTAATATTAAACCTTTTCCAGGGCTTTCGGCCCCTCTTCCCTTTAAAGCTTTATATTTTTATAAGCCCTCTTTTATTTAGTATGAATGTACTGCAAGTTATTTCATTTATTATGCCTGTCATCCAGAAAATAACCGATCCGTTTTTTGAGTATCACACCGGACATTTTTATAGATTATCACTAATTTATTTACTTTTAACTACTCTCTGTTTTAAACAACTCCTGTCGAGTATGATTTTCTGAAAGGTATTTTCCGAAAAAGAGAATGTGTTTAGGAATGTGAACATTTATATACATCAAGGTAATCTGTTTCAGAAAAGTACTATTTCACTATGGGGTTTTTATGACAAAGGTCAAAAAAGTATTACTGCTGCTCAAAAACATGGTTTATGAAAGCACCAGTCCGCAGGAGACCCTTAAATTTGCAAAATATTATAAAAGTAAGGGGCTTGACGTGCTGGTTATCCTCTGGGGGCCTATGGGTGTGTTACTGGCGAAAAAGGACAAAAGCAGGGGTTCGCCAAAATACGATATCATGATGCAGGAATGTATTGATATGGGGGTGGAGTTTAAATGCTGTCAACTGGCATCGGATATGATCGGTTTGAAAGAGGATGAACTGATCCCGGGAATCGGGTTTATCCATTCCAAAGACATAGCAGAGCTTTTCCTTGAGTACCGCGAGGAAAACCAGTTAATCATAAGCTTATGAATTTCAACACCCTTCAAAGGACCTGTTGAAATCAAATATCCCTCAGAAGCCTCGCTTTCTTCCTTCTGCTCCTTTTTACTTCTTTCCATCTCTTTTCGATTTAGCAGACAGGCGGAAATTAGCGCCCTCCTCAAAAACCTGAACTTAGAGAGGCAAAGGTTTTAGGTCTTACAAGGCAGAATGGGCCGGTAAACGTGTGGAACTTGTCAATCCAAAAAATACATCTCAAATGTGCTCAGGTTGTGGACAAATAGTTAAAAAAGGTCTATCTGAGAGAATACACAGTTGCCCTTTCTGTGGCCTCACTCTCGATAGGGATCATAATGCTGCTATTAATATTCTCAGACTGGGGCTACAGTCTGTAGCAAACGCTAAGATGCCCCCCACTTAAGTGGGGGGAGTAGTCACTCAGATATCACAATACATGCAGAGGGCTTTTTCACATTCCTTTTTCTGGAATTTCCATTTCAAACCCCATTTTTTTATTTCCTGGATGATCTTTATGAAATCCTTTCCGCTTTCCGTCAGGAAATATTCGGATTTTAGGGGTAAGATTGAACTGTCCACTCTTTTTTCAATTAACCCGTCTTTTTCGAGTTCTTCCAATCTTTCAGAAAGGACTTTCGGAGTTACGTCCCCGAGCTTTCTTTTCAGTTCATTAAAGCGCTTTTCTTTCTTTTCTCCCTTGTATAATTCCAGAAGGATGTGGATTGTCCATCTTTTTCCGATAATGTTCATTGTCTTATAAACAGTACAATCTTTCATAGTATATCTATAGAAACTGCCTCTTATATAAAGAAGTATCTTTATAATATTAGTACACAAAAGGTACTAAAATTCAGAGGGAACGCACATTCTCGGAAAATGAGAAATATTCATTTTCAGAAAAGTCGGATATAAGAAGGAGTATAAGAAAAACTATAAAAAAACCGTACATGTTATTCTTTGAATAACAGACACAAAAAATGAAAGTACACAGCACTTTCATGCTAAATCAGTATTTAAAAAAGAAGGATACAAAAAAGGAGGATAATAATTTGAAAAATAATTTACCGGAAAAAGCTGCAATTGTTCAGAGAGACAGAGAAACCTACGCAATAGCTCCCCATCTTCCCGGAGGGGTCACAACCCCGGAGACTCTTAAGAAAATAGCAGAGGTTGCGGAAAAATACGGGGCTGCCGCCCTGAAAGTGACCTCGGCCCAGCGGATAGCAATTGTGGGCCTGCAGGAAGAAGACCTTGATTCGGCCTGGGAAGACCTGGGTATTTCTCCCGGAGCAGCCTTCGGAATGTGTGTGAGAAGCGTCAAGATCTGCCCCGGCACGACCTTCTGCAAACAGGGTAAACAGGACTCGTTAGGCCTCGGCCTGAAACTTGACGAGCTTTACCACGGGATGACCATGCCTTCCAAGTTAAAGATGGGAGTCTCCGGCTGCCCTAACTCCTGCTCCGAGCCCGCGATCAAGGACATAGGGATCATGGGCACCGCAGCAGGTTATACCCTCATGCTCGGCGGAAACGCGGCCGCAAAGCCCAGACTTGCCGATGTTGTTGCAAAAGGCCTTTCCGAAGCAGAGGTCCTGGAAGTTGTGGACAGAGTTCTTACATTCTACAAAGAATCCGGCACAAAAAAGAGACTTGGCAAATTCATTGAAGAAACCGGTCTTGAGGAATTTAAAAAACAGGTGGGACTCTAACCTCCCATCCTTTTCCACCGGGAATTATCACTTTCATTCATCTCCACTTACCCTCCTCCGAAGGCTTAACCGAACTTCCCCAAATATTCGAACTTTCCCGTAGGTCCGAAGCCCCTGAAAAGGGAGGTATCATAGTATGAAAACTATCGATGTAAAAACAGCCCCTGAAAAACCCAACCCCCATAAAGTAAGTGTCCGCAAGCTCTATGACACGGAAAATGCCCGGGTAATGCACATTGAACTCAAACCCGGGGAAGCCCTTAAAAAACACATCACTCCCGTAGACGTGTTTTTCTATATACTCGAAGGAGAGGGTATTGTTGAGATAGGTGACGAGCAGGTAAAAGTCAGCCGGGACATGTTAATCGAAAGCCCCGCAAAAATTCCGCACCGCCTCCTGAACCCCGGAGAAGGGACCTTCAGGGTGCTAGTGGTAAAAACCCCCAGGCCCACTGAACAGACACGTATGCTCTAAGCAAAGAGCTTCCTGCTTCGTAACCTCCGTAACCTCCGTAAAACGGAAAAAAAGGAAAGCCCGGGGAATATGTTCGACGAAAAACCTTCCGAGAAGGCTGAAAAAATGGAAAATATGAAAGAGGTACCAGAGACTGCAAAACCCTTAAAACCCACAAAAATTGCGGTCATACGCTGTGAGATTGTCTCGGAAGCCTGCCCCGGCGTGGGCTGTTTCAAGGCTTTTAACGAAAGGAAGGTACATTTCTCAGACTACGACGAAAACACGGAAATGATCGCCTTTTTCACCTGTGGAGGCTGCTCGGGCAGAAGAGTCTTCCGCCTGCTAAAAGCCCTTAAAAAACACGGCCCCGATGTAGTCCACCTCAGTTCCTGCATGTTGATGGAAGACAGCTACCCGAAATGTCCGAATCTGGACACCATCAGAAAAACAATCATGGACGCAGGAATCAAAATCGTTGAAGGCACCCACCATTGATAAGACAACCATACATTATTCAGATAAACGTATAACCCCAACACACCATCCCCCTCTTTCCCGGCCCTAAGTTATTGAACAGACCACAAGGGCCCCGGGGACAGAGGGGCAAAATTCCCGATAAACGCATAACTCCTACACCCCCATCCACCTCCTTTCCCGGGTCTTCAACTATTTGAACAGCCCACCAGGGCCCGGGAAAAGAGGGACAAAAAAGGTAATAATAATGGAAAAACGCTTGATTGTAAAAATTGACGAAGAAAAATGCACCGGCTGCGGAAAATGTGTCTCCCCCTGTGCCGAAGGCGCAATTAAGATCATAAACGGCAAAGCAAAAGTCGTATCCGAAGAACTCTGCGACGGAATGGGCTACTGCATAGGAATCTGCCCCGAAGGCGCAATCTCAATTGAAGAACGCCACACTGTCGCCTTCAATAAGGAAAAAGCCGAAGCCCAGCCAAAGAAACCCGACCTTGCCATCCACTGCTTCAAATGTGGAGCCGGAGAAGACACACATTACCTTATCCCGATCCGTCATAAAATGGAAAGTCTCTGGGTATGTACACGCTGCATTCCTACCCTGATTCACGGGTAAAAATTTCAGCTAAAATTATTTTTAGCCCAAAAAATCAGGTCTCCTTTTTTTCTACAGCTTTCCGAAGTATTTTCCGCCCGGGAAAAAAAGTTCCCAAATCAAACCTGCTTCTGTTAGCAGCTATGGAAACCCCGGGGTCTATAATATTTATTCTCGAGTTCATGCCAGACCCGGAGGGCATTTTAACAAGCGGGTGATAATCAAAATCATTCCCATACGGATTATAGGGTGAATCGCAAAACCCATCGCCATCCGAATCCCCCACTGTTTCACTGAAACCTGTCCCGTTCGGGTCTGCCCAGTAATTCCCACCGAGGTATGGCCCTCCTGCAATATTATTACCCGGTGTTTTTGTTGTGTTCCAGAGGTTTTCCCCATAAACAGATTCAAATTTCACATTTTCCGTGTTATTCAAATAATTGTTATAAATGAAGGTATGGACGGAAGAAGACAGGCAGATTCCGCATTCCCTGCTTTCCGTTACTTTATTGCCTATCAGAGTTTCCCAATAAGAATCGATTACCTGAATACCCCTGCTGCTGTTTGACAGCACATTATCCATTACCGTATTGCCTCCGGCATCATATATGGAGATTCCATACCCGGTGTTTGAAATTGTATTATTTGATATACTATTGCCCCAGCTACTGCTACCAATTCCGATTCCTTCGTAACTATTTGAAACCTTATTATTGCTTACCGTATTGTAATAACTATGTGCAGTTAGCGAAATGCCAAATCTCGTATCATCAAGGAAGTTATCGGTCAGCGAGTTGTATGTGGAAAATTTCATCGAGATGCCGCCGTCCGAAAAGCTGTTATTGCTAAGGTTGTTATGAACCGAGTATAAAAGAGAAATCCCATTTAAGTTATTAGTGAATTTGTTACTGTCGATTCTGCAATTATCTACAATATAAAGGAATACTCCGGAAGGATGGCTTTCCTCCTCTCCGGCAAATTTTCCGGAGGAATTAAAGAGATAATAATCATAGCTTGGGGATTTATTGCTTTCATTGCTAAAGTTCTCCGGCCTGCCGGGGACAGAAATTTCGGAAGGATTAAAATAGACAGCGCCGGCATCTTCTATACGGAACCCGCTGATCGTCACATTACTTTTATTTATATAAAACACTGAGTGGTTCCGGTCCAGAGCCTGGACAACGGTGTCATCAGGAGTTCCGGATTTTGATTTGATGGTCAAACCGGGCAGGTCCACATATACATTTTCAATATACAATCCAGGGGAAACAAGAATCGTATCTTCGGGAGATGAATTATTAACAGCTTCCTTAATTGACGTGTAATCTGCACCCGGATCATCATCAACGTTAAGAACTGCGGCTGAACCTGTGCTGCAAACCGTTAAAAGCAAAACTGTGAAAATTACCAAAAAGCAGGTTATTTTACGGTCTCCATTATAGTTTTTATTATAGTCACTCTTCATCCAGTCCCCCCATAATGACATGTACAAAAATATATAAGATCCTTATAATATATTTTTATAGAATGCAGCGTAAAACCCCGAAGTCTTTAGCTTCGGGGATATAAGCGTCCACTTTTCAATATTGGCTTAGTGCCAAAAAATTAATATATTAACGTACTGATTTAGTACCACTCACTTTTGCGATCGCACAAATTGGAAATTTGTGGGATTTCCAGTGTAACTGGAAAATAGCCAAGCGAAAGAGAACTATTTAAAGATGCACCGCCGGGACGGCGGGAAGAGCCTGTGGACTCGTGGAGTTTGCTCCGGGGTATGAAGCAGGAAGCCGGTCGGTCTTCAGCCGAGCGGTAGTTCACGAATATCAATATCTTTGTCAATAAACATTTTTTCAAGAAACGCAGCGTTGAGCTGTTTTTCCTCCTCACTGAAACCTGATAACACCATATTGTTCCACTTTAAAGCTATTTTATTCATTTTTGCTTCTATGTCCCTTCCTTTTTTACTTACAAAGACATTGTATGCCCTTTTGTCCTCTGCATCCTGCTTCCTGTATACATAACCAGCATCTTCCAGCTTTTTTATTGTCCGGGCAGCCGTGGCCTTATCCATTTTGTATATTCTGGCAAGAGCCTCCTGCTTGACTCCGTCCTTTAAGTAAAGCAACATCATAAAGCTAAACTGCCCGCTACCTATACCGTGGGGTTCCAGTTCCCTGTCGAGAAAAATCCGCTGGTATCTGTAAATGTATGAAATTACTTTGCCTATTGTTTCAGGCTTTTCCATTTCAATTTCCTCTTTAAGTTGCCATTCGAGATTTTTTGACTTTGGGTGGTCCACTTGTCTGTATTGGCAACTGACATACTTTAAACTACTTCCTGCCTGAAAAATACGCTGAACATGCAAAACACCTTCCAGATCAAATTGCGTGCTGCCACCCCGCCCTAAAGGATGGGGTATGCTTCTGGCCACCCGCTCAGTTCCCCGGATACTCTGAAATCGTCGAGTTTCAATTGCTCAGATTACCTTAATCTATGCGATTGAAACTCGGATTTCAGATTTCTCAGGGAGGAGCACAAATAAACCTGCGAGGGTTCACTTCATCCCCGACCTGGAGGACAGGGTATTCGTGACCCTCCGCGCTCCCAAAGTAATAATTGGAGAGAACTCCCATCTATCCGCCCGGCTCACAGGAAGGCATTTTAATAAACAACCCCTTATAATTTAATAAATTTGATTAATTTTACCGGATACGGAAATTTAGTGAAGGGGATCAGTTTATGGAGGACATGTTCAGATTTGCGGATGAGCTCGGACCTTTTAAAATTATTCATGTTTACGAACCGTCTGTGAGCTTAAAAGCGGTGCTTGTTGTGGACAATGTGGCACGGGGGCCTGCGCTTGGCGGGATCAGAATAGCTCCGGACGTGAGTGTTGAAGAATGTTTCAGGCTTGCGCGATCCATGACCCTGAAAAACGCAGCAGCCGACCTGCCCCACGGGGGTGGAAAAATGGTTATATACGGGGACCCCAAAATGCCGCAGGAAAAGAAAAACCAGCTCCTGCGAACTCTCGCCTGTGCCCTCAGGAACGACGAGGAATACATCTTTGCCCCGGACATGGGCACAGACGAGGCCTGCATGGCCTGCATCAGGGACGAGATTACAAGAGTAGTGGGTCTGCCCTGCGAGCTCGGAGGAATTCCCCTGGACGAAATCGGGGCCACGGGTTGGGGTGTGCTCCACGCAACGGAAGTTGCGCTTCAGTACTGCGACTTCGAACTTGAAGGGGCCAGGGTGGTGATCCAGGGCTTCGGAGCTGTCGGGAAAAACACAGCCCGTTTCCTGGCTGAAAGAGGGGCCATAATTGTGGGTGTGTCAGACTCCCGAGGTACGGTTCGAAGCCCGGAGGGACTTGACGTTAAGGCCCTGCTTTCCCTTAAAAAGGCAGGAAAATCCGTAATTGACTACCCGGACGGGGAAAAACTCGATAGGAACGCCGTCATCGATATCCCCTGTGAAATCTGGATTCCCGCGGCCCGGCCGGACGTGATCAACGAGGAAAACATGGGCCGCCTGAACACAAAGTTAATTGTGGAAGGAGCAAACATCCCGATCACGGCAGGAGCGGAAAAGGCCCTTTATGAAAAAGGAGTGCTCTACGTTCCCGACTTTATCGCAAACGCGGGAGGCGTTATATGCGCGGCTTCCGAGTACCGGGGCTCCACCCGCTGCGCGGCTTTAGAGGCAATCGAGGAGAAAGTAAGGAATAACACGAAGACCGTACTTGAAGATGCAAAAAACAGGGACATCCTCCCCCGGGAAGCCGCCGTGGATCTTGCCTTAAAAAGAATTAAGCGAGCCGTTAACTACCCCTGAGCTAAAGACTCAGGGGATTCCTGCTGCGTTCTTATGATATTGTTTTTCAAATACACGGTTATTCAAAATTGTTAATTCTGATACCAGGGCAAAAACTGCAGATCAGATTAAAGAGTATCAACTACCCCCACCTGTCAGCCTCCGGCTGTCGTGTTAAACCATAGGTTTAACAGGAGTTTCTAATTCACAATTAGAAACATCGAGGAAGAAGTCTTCTGCTGTCTGAGATAAAAATACTGAAAGGTTCTGAGGCATAAAACGACTTAAATAATAAAGGAAGAGAGGATAATTTGAAACCCAATTTGCCGGAAAAAAATACAATTGTTCAGAGAGATGGCGAGACCTATAATCACGAACGTAATTAATGAGACAAAAAGCGATGTGTAATCAAGCAATTTATGTCGCATCAAATGCAGGCGTGACTATAGGTTAAAAAAAGTTAAAAGGCCAAAACATGGTTTGTCCTCCTTTAACAGAAGTTCCCTTTCTCTAAAACCTTTCTCTAAAACCTTTTTCTAAAACCCAGGTTTATAGGGAAGGGCAGTTAATGTAAACCGATGCTTTGGATACCGTATATCTCTTGCTTACTTTAAGGCTTTCAGGCAAGACTCTTCAGGCGCTGGATGTTATGAAGCGCAAGCCTGCTTTCGGCTATAATTTTTTCTTCGATCTTGCTGAAAATCCGGTCCATGGATACCGTGAGACGGTACAGCTTAATTGGCCTTCCTTTGCCTTCTGTTCTTTTTTCTTCTCTGATATCAACCCAATCGTTCTCGCGCAGGTAACGCATCGCAACACTTACTTCAGGCTGCCTTAAGCCAGACACCACCTCAATGTTCTGCGAGGAGATCTCTTTGCCTTTTGACAGGCATGCGAGGGTCAGGGCGACAGGCCTGCTGACATTAATTTTTCTAAGTAATTGAATCATTTCGTACTCGCATTCGCCAATTTTAAGTAGAGTATCCTCTCCAATATTTATATTCTGTTTGAGTCTTAATCCATTTTCATCTACCAATTTAATCACCCGAAGTTACTATTATATAATTTATTGATATATATATTTAATGATGGATTTATTCAAAAATTTGTCGATATATGTGCTACCTTGCGTATATAAATATATTAAAAACGAATTATGAGCAAGCAGCCACAATTATTCAAAAAACGAGATTAGATAAAAATTGAGGGAAGTTTGAGGGCTTCTTCCCTTCAAAAAAAAATTTCGATTCGGTGGGGTGACCTACCCCTGTCATCCGTCGGCCGCGGAGGAAGAAGTTCTCTGCTTCCAGAAAATCAGCCCGGGAGTTTCAGGAAAGGTTTTTTAGACGTTCAAGGCTCTGAAAGATTACCCTGCTCTCAGCAATAACATTTTCTTCAATTCCATTAATAATCGTTTCCATGGGGACAACAAGCCTGTAAAGCTTAATTGGCCTTCCTTTTCCCTGGTTTTTCTTTTCGTCCCTCATCTCAACCCAGCTGTTCTCTCGCAGATAGCGCATTGCAATGCTAACCTCAGGCTGCCTGAGCCCGGAGACCATTTCGATGCACTGGGAAGAAATTTCCTCTCCTTTTGAGAGGCATGTAAGAGTGAGGGCTACCGGCCTGTTGATATTGAGCCTTCTCAGTAACTCCACCATTTCATATTCGGTTTTTCCCATTTTAAAACCGTCGTCTTCTGTCACGTATTCATCTCCTTTTGCAGGAGCTTCCCTCCCCAATATTTTCCGATTTACCGGAAACGACATGCCTGGGAGAAATGCGTAAATCAGCACCTGCTTTTTTGAATGAAATTTAATGGGGCTGGGCCTCTATAATAGAAGCCAATAATAAACTTCGCTCCTGCCCTGTGTCGCGTCAACAACCAGGCGTTGGATTATTATGAACTTAATCGATTCTATGCAACACGATATGGTTGGCATGAAACTGGCAGGATAATATGTATCCGAAATTGTTGACGTCTATTTTATAAAGCGGAAGTGTTGCAGTGAAGCTGCAACAGAATCAATCCCGGAATCCGTCCTCTCTTGCTCAGAGTTCAATTATCCAGAGTTTCCGAATAAATAGTCGATCCGGTCAACCAGAACCTGTCAGACAAACTCCTATACTAAATCAGAGATTTTAGGGAGGTAGTAGTTGACCAAATACAATCCTCTGGAAAGGTCTTCCAATAACTGGCTTGCAGGATTTTTCATAAATCCTCAGCAGGCGGGGGCCCTGAGTCTTTAGCTCAGGGGTAGTTGACAATTTAATTTCAAGAAAACCACTTTCTTTTAATATATAAAAATAATAATATAAAAAACTTTGGAAAAATCAGGGGCCAAAATCCTTCAGCAACCCATTCAGGACAGTGCATTTCCACCTCGTGTAAACCCCATAAAAATACTCGTTTTCAGAAAGAGGGTCGGCCATTGAGATTGCTCAGGAAAGTTATATGCCCTAAAGAGGCCATTTTTCAGGAAGGATTATCCGATATGTGGTATATTACATCAATAATTGGCAAATTTTAAATAAAAGACCTTAAATTGTAGATATTAGATGAAGGCATCACCCGAAAAAACTGCCGCTTTTATCTGCCATTGTAGCGGAAACATTTCCGATCATATCGATATCCGGTCCTTAAAAAATGCCCTGAAAGCCGGGGGTATATCCGTTTTTGATTTTGAGTACCTCTGCTCCAGCCAGGGGCAGGCCCTTATCAAAGACAGGATTTCTCGCCACTCCTTCGAAAAGGTCGTGATAGGCTCCTGTACACCCTCCAAGCACGGACAACTGTTTAAAAAATGTGTCCGGGATGCCGGATTAAACCCCGCAATGCTCGAAATTGCAAACCTGCGTGAGCAATGTGCCTGGGTCCACCCCGAGGTCTCAGAGGCAACGGAAAAAGCCCTCTCCGTTCTGAAGGGAAAAATCAGGCGTCTGGAAAAGGCCGAACCCATGGATGCAGTGGTGATAAATATCAGGCAAAAGGCGCTTGTTATCGGAGGGGGAATTGCGGGAATTGCCGCCGCCCTTTCCCTGGCCGATAATGGTATCCCGGTCTATCTTATTGAAAAGAACACAAGCATAGGCGGACAGATGGCAAAGATAGGCAAAATCTTTTCCCCGGACAAACTAGCCGAGGAATGTGCCATGTGTTCCCTCAGTCCCCTCATGAACGAGGTGGCCTCCCACCCTGCAATCACTCTGATCACCTCCGCCGAGATCGAAAACCTGAGCGGGAGTTCGGGCAACTTTACGGTAAAAGTGCGGAAAAACCCCCGTTACGTCCTAGACTCCTGCGTTGCCTGCAGCAGGTGCAGCAATGTCTGTCCGGTCCTTATGGAAAACGAGTTTAACTGCGGGCATAAAGACAGGAAAGCTATCTCTTTGCGTTTTTCCCAGTCGGTCCCGAAGACCTATGCAATCGACCCCGGGCACTGCCTTGAACTCGGAGGCAAAAAGGAAGGGGAATCCTGCGGAAAATGTGTGGACGCCTGCAGGGTCGGGGCAATAGACCTGGGGCAACAGCCCGAAGTTCTGGAACTCGAAGTTGGGGCAATCGTTGTCGCTACCGGCTTTGAGGAATACGACTGCTCTCTAAAACCCCAGTACGGGTACGGAATTTTCGAAAACGTGGTCACCCAGACGGAACTTGCCCGCATCCTTGGCCTTAACGGGCCCACCAGAGGCAAGCTTATGAGGCCCTCGGACAATAAAGAGGGCTTTCCGGCCAATAATATTCAGGAAAACAAGATTCAGGAAAACAAGATTCAGGAAAACAAGATTCAGGAAAATAATCTTCAGGAAAATCACGTTTCAACCCCTGAAGTCCCGAAAAGGATCGTCATGATCCAGTGTGTCGGTTCAAGAGACGAAAAGGCCGGGGGAAACCCTTACTGTTCCAGATACTGCTGCATGGCAGCCCTAAAGCACGCAAACCTCATAAGAAAAAAATATCCGGAAACCGAAGTCACAATCTGTTATATTGATATGCGGGCCTTCGGGCTCTATGAAAACTATTACCGGGCCGTCCAGGACATGGGCGTGAAATTCCTGAGGGGCAGACCTGCCGAAGTTATCGAAAAAGGTGACAAAAGCCTTGTTGTGCGGGTCGAGGACACCCTCAAGCAGGAACTGCTGGAACTTCCGGCCGATCTTGTCGTGCTCTCCGCAGCCATGGTGCCCTCAGAGGGCACGCAGGAAATTGCAAGGACCCTGAACCTGAGCCAGGACGAGAGCGGGTTTATCAAGGAAAAACACTCCAAACTCAAACCCGTGGACAGCTCCACGGAAGGGATTTTCGTATGCGGGACCGCCCAGTCCCCCAAAGACATCACGGACACCATCTCCCAGGCCGGGCTTGCGGCCGCAAGGGCGAGAGCGTATATCACGAACAGCCCGAGAACACTCGAACACGAACTCGCAAGCGTAAACCCCCTCCTTTGCAACGGCTGCGGAAAATGCCAGGCCTGCCCCTTTGAGGCCCTTTCCTTAAACGAAAACGGAAGAATTGTCGTGGACCCCCTGCTCTGCACCGGCTGCGGCTACTGTGTGGAACTCTGTGAAAGAGAAGCTGTCCGGGTGACGGGCTTTACTGCCCAGGAGCTCCTTGCCGAAATCGACGGGGTGCTTGAGGAAGGAGACCTCCTGACCTTCGTAAACAGCGGGATTGCCTACCTGACCTGCGACAACATAGGAAACAGCGTGCTCAGCTATCCTGCAAACGTCAAAACCGTAAAGGTCCCTACAAACCTGGTGGTGAGCCTGGAAATGCTCGAACACGCATTTAAGAAAGGCGCAACTGCCGTTCTGATGCTGGAGGACGCTCCGGACAACCCGAAAGCCGAGACCATACACCCGTTTGCGGTCGAGCATTTTGAAAAATTAAAAACCAGGCTCGGAGAAAACGGAAAACGCCTGTATTTCAAAAAAGCCTACGTCCCCAATACAAAAGGTCTTGCCGAAACTTTTACTCTCCTTGCCGGGGAAAGCTGAAGGAATAACCGGAGTAACGGAAGATATCATGGAATAATCTGAAATTCCGAAAGATATCACGGAATAATCGGAATAAAACCGGGAGATATGAGGAAATGACACTGATCCAGATTGACGAATACGACACCCCGGCGGGCAAAAGCCTTGCAGAGACCATAAAGGCCAGCATCCGGACTCCAGATTCTCTCGGGCTTGACCGCTGCATCCAGTGCGGAGCCTGCACCGCCTCCTGTCCCGCGGCCCGTTTTACGGCCTACAACCCGCGCCTGCTTGTAAAAAGGGTGCTTGAAAACGACCGGGGTGTGCTTGAGGACGAAACCCTCTGGAACTGTTTTTACTGTTATACCTGCCAGCTCCGCTGTCCGAGAAACAACAGCCCTGCAAAGCTTGTCCAGGTGCTCAGGCAGCTGGCCCTGAACGAAGGAATAGGGCTTGAGAACATGGAGCATTTCCTGGGGCTCGGAGAGTTCTTTGCAGCCCACGGGATAAGCCAGGTCCCGGAACACTACCTGGGAAAAATGGCAGAGGCTCTCGGAAGCAGCTGGGTCGAATTCAAAAGGGACCTTCCGGCTATCCGGGCAGAACTCGGACTCGGCTCACTCGATATAAGGGACGAGCGAAAAGAAATCCGGAGTATTCTTGAAGGGACCGGGCATTTCGAAAGGGCTGAAAGCCTGAGAGCCCGGCTGAAAGAATCCGGAGCTTCGGAGGGGATTGAAGAAAATAAATTCCTTAATGCTATCCCTGGAAAAAACAAAAGTGAGGATATAAACCTTGAAAAAAATGGAAGATATTCCGGACCGGAAGCTCTTATTGTTTAAGAGCTGCATGGTGTCTCAGGAGTACCCTGGCATAGAAAAGGCCACAAAGTACTTATTCGACCGGCTGGGCATAGATTATTTCGTAAGTGAGGAGCAGTCCTGCTGCACCGGTATCGGGCATTACGTGGACCTTTACGGGCAGCTCACGACAACGGCAATAGCCGCCCGGAACTTTGCCGTTGCCAGGAAATGCGGCTACCCAAATATTGCCTGTATGTGCTCGACCTGTTACGCTATTAACAAAGAAGCCTGTGAACTGCTCAACGGAAACGAGGAGGTCAGAGCCCAGGTCAATTCGGTTTTCCGGGAAAAGGGCCTTGAGGACCTGGTCTATGCAAAAGGAGACCTGGATGAAAGAACTAACATTTTCCACGTGCTTGAGGTCATTTTCAGCAAAAAAGAACTGCTCACCGAAATGACCGAGGTTGACTTCTCCGGCCTGAAAGCTGCAGCCCACCATGCCTGTCATTATTACAAGTTCAGGCCCGAGGACATGATAGGCAACCCTGAAAACCCCCGGCTCATCGACGGGGTGGCCGGGGCCTGCGGGGCGGACATGCTGCGCTGGTACGAGGACCGGTCCCTGACCTGTGGTATGGGTTTTGCCCAGCTCCATATTCATAAGGACACTTCCCTCAAGGTCACGCAAACGAAACTCGAAAGCCTGAGA
Organism: Methanosarcinaceae archaeon; assembly: GCA_028690255.1. GTDB lineage: Archaea > Halobacteriota > Methanosarcinia > Methanosarcinales > Methanosarcinaceae > JAQVBP01. The sequence continues at coordinate 13,584 of JAQVBP010000013.1, read as the reverse complement.
AAAGCGGGGGTCGAACTCCTGCTCCATATGTGCCCGAACTGTCATATCCAGTACGACCGCTGCCAGCCCGTTATCGAAAAGGAATTCGGGAGCGAATACGATTTCGTGCACATGAACATCGCCCAGTTTGCGGCCCTGGCCCTCGGGGCGGACCCCTACAAAGTCTGCGGACTCCAGACCCATTCCGTACCACTTGAAAATTTTCTTGAAAAGTACGGGATAATTTGAAATTTTCGGAAAATCTGAATATCTTTTTTAGGGGCCCCGGGTTTTTTCCGGAAAAAACGTACATGAAATTCCCGAATTACAGGTACAAATAATGAAAGTACGCAGGTACTTTCATACCAAAAAAGGGAAGCATTTCCGGAAAACCGGAAATGACATGCTCACATCATAAATATACACAGGTAAAAATTTGTTTTGAAAGCTGGTTAAGATTTCTTTACGGCCCATTTTTCCATAAATAGATCACTTCATGCAGCCTCTCCATTGAAATATCTGAACCGGTTACGGGGGCGCATATGCCTCTTAACCAGCAGTTTATGGCTTCCTGAAGTTCGGATGTTGATACCGTATTTCCTGCTTCTGATTGCGGGTCATCCCAGGGATTCCAGTCCGAAGTCTGGTTTTTTATGGTAAGTTCGGATGAAACTTCCCCGGACCAGGCCCCATCATCGTCCTGAACCTTGAAGTAGATGGTATGTGTTCCCGGGGACAGGGTGGTGGTTGTGAAACTGGCACCAATGTTTAACGATCCGTCAATACTGGACCTCCAGTTGTAAGCAGTGATAGTCCCATCGGTGTCAGTACCTATTCCTGAGAAAGATACTGAATCACCAACAATAGCAAGCTTAGGAGAAACTAACGAGATTGTAGCTTCTGGCAGATTGTTTGATCCCAACTGCACATCTGTGTGCAAAATCACAATACCATTACCACTATCGATTACATAGGCATAGTTGCCCTTCACAACAACATCCTCTGCCCAACCGGCAGTATCAAAACTGCCTGCAAGTGTTGGTGCCGAGGGCCTGCTGATATCCACAATCAAAAGACCATTATAGCCATCGGCTACATAGGCATAATTGCCTTTCACAGCAAGACCCTCTGCCCAACCAGAAGTATTAAAGCGGCCTGCAAGTGTTGGTGCCGAGGGCTTGCTGACGTCCACAATCAGGAGACCATTGTCACCATCGGTAACATAGGCATAATTGTCTTCCACAGCAAGGCCCCCTGCCCAATCAGAAATATTTAAGTGACCTGCAAGTGTTGGCGCTGAGGGCTTGCTTATATCCACAATCACAAGACAATCATGATCCTCGATTACATAGGCATAATTGCCTTTCACAGCAAGACCCTCTGCCCTACCAGAAGTATTAAAGCGGCCTGCAAGTGTTGGCGCTGAGGGCCTGCTTACATTCACAATCACAAGACCATTGCCACCACCGGCTACATAGGCATAATTGTCTTTTACAGTGACACTATTTGCCCAACCAGAAATATCAATGATTCCTGCAATTGCTGGATCTGAGGGCTTGCTTATATCCATGATCATAAGATCATTCCCTCCATTGGCTACATAGGCATAATTATCTTTCACAGCAATACTCTCTGCAAACCAATAAATGTCAAAGCTGCCTGCAATTGCTGGTGCCGATGGGTAACTTATATCCTCAATCACAAGACCGTTGCCAAAATAGCCCACATAGACATAATTGCCTTCCACCGCAACACTGTTTGCAGAACCAGAAGTATCATAACTGCCTGCAAATGTTAGTGCAAAGGGCCTGCTTATATCCACAATATCAAGCCCTCCTTCACTGATTGCATAGGCATAATTGCCTTCCACAACAACCCTGTTTCCCCAAACAACGTCATAGATACCAGCAAGGGTTGGCGCTGAGGATTTGCTTATATCCACAATCGCAAGACCATAGTTACCAGAGACCATATAAGCATAATTGCCTTCCACAGCAACACTATATGCCCCTAAAGTATCAAAGATGCCTGCACGTATTGGCGCCGAGGGTATGCTTATATCCACAAGCACAAGGCCAATGTCACTGACTATGTAAGCATAATTGCCTTCCACAACAACACTATTTGCAGAATCAGAAGTCTCAAAAATGCCTGCAAGGGCTGGTGATGAGGAACTGCTAATATCAACAATCAAAAGACCGCTGTCACTGGCTATGTAAGCATAATTGCCTTCCACAAAAACACTATTTGCATAACCAGAAGTATTAAAAATGCCTGCAAGGGCTGGTGATGAGGAACTGCTAATATCAACAATCAAAAGACCGCTGTCACTGGCTATGTAAGCATAATTGCCTTCTACAGCAACATCCAGTACATCACCAGTTGTATTATAACTGCCTGAAAGTATTGGTTTTGTGGGTTCGCTGATATCCGCAATAAACAGCCCAGTGTGGGCATCAGTTATGTATACATAATTACCCGATACAGCAATATTTGCTATAACTGATGGAGTAACTAACCTCCCAATTTCCGCAGGGTTAGTAGTATCACTGATATCCAGTATTATAAGGTCCTGCCCCTCCCCGATATATGCACAATTCCCGGCTACAGCAACATCGCAAACATCCCCTCCGAAGTGACTGACGAATTCCACATTGACATCATCAGCTATTGCCGCCCCTGTACTCACCGCCAGAAAAACAATAAGAAAAGGGAAACAAATTATTTTTCGATTTATTTTCATCAAATATACACCCCCATCTTCAAAAGATCAAAAATACAGAAAATATTCATTACCTGATCAGAGAGCCTTACAGATCCTTTTGTGAAAAATTAAACCTTTCATGAATTCCTCCCCCGGTTTTCACAGTTTATTTGAAAAGTTGCCTGAAAAAGAACTGGCAGATCTGTTGCTTTTTTGTTATTGGTTGAGCTAAAACCCACCGAAAATGAATTGGCCCTCGTTTTACCATTTTTTAGGCAATCTGATGACACTTTGTGATATCCGAATATTGTTTAGTATTATATGTCAACAAACACATAAAACTATTCAACCCGTGTTCAAAAAAAGTTTAAAGATGAAGAAGTTAATTATTTATATCTCAGTACTGTGAATTCAGAAATCTTAATTTCTGGTTCAGTAAACCTTAAATTCACTTTTACTTTCATTCACTTTCAAACCCTCATTCACTATCATCCATCCATCACAGAGGAGACTTACTTTTGGGAACTATCAGTGAGAAAATATTTGCCAGGGCCGTCGGAAAGGAGGCGAAAGCAAACGATTTCGTGCTTGCAAACGTGGACTACGCAATGGCGCATGACGGGACGTCCGTCCTTGCGGTAAAGTCTTTTAAGGAAATGGAGGTCGAAAAGGTCTGGGACCCTGAAAGGATCGTAATTCCCTTTGACCACATCGCTCCTGCAAACACCGAGACCTCGGCAGGCTTGCAGCACGAGATCCGGGACTGGATTAAGGAGCAGCAAATCCCCAATTTCTACGAGGTGGGAGAAGGCATCTGCCACCAGGTCCTGCCGGAAAAAGGGTTTGCAATGCCCGGGAAACTTATCGTTGGGGCCGACTCCCATTCCTGCACTTACGGGGCCTTCGGGGCTTTTGCGACAGGCGTCGGGGCCACGGACATGGCCGAGATTTTTGCTTCTGGAAAACTCTGGTTCAGGGTGCCGGAAAGTATCAGGATGACTGTGGAAGGAAGCCTTGCAAAAGGAGTCCATGCAAAAGACCTGACCCTTTACCTGATCGGAAAGACCGGGATTGCGGGAGCTACCTATAAGGCCGTCGAGTTTTACGGAAACGCTATCGAAGAACTTTCCATGTCGGGCCGGATGACGCTCTGCAATATGGCAATCGAGATGGGGGCAAAGACCGGGATCGTGCCCCCGGACGAAAAGACTTTCGATTTCCTGAAGGGAAGGGCTGCAAATTCCTATGAAGCGGTTTATGCCGATTCCGATGCCTCTTACGTGCAGGAAGTCAGCTATGACGCCGCGGATATCGAGCCCCAGGTAGCCTGCCCCCACCAGGTGGACAACGTCAAACCCGTGAGCGAGCTCGAAGGCACGCACCTTGACCAGGTCTTTATAGGGACCTGTACGAACGGAAGGCTTGAAGACCTGGAGGTGGCAGCCGAGGTCCTGAAAGGGAAAAAGGTCGCGGTCCGCACCATTGTAATCCCGGCTTCCCGTTCTATTCTCCTGGCTGCAATCGAGAATGGGACCATGCAGACCCTCCTGAAAGCCGGCGTAACTCCCTCAACTCCGGGCTGCGGGCCCTGCCTCGGGGCTCACCAGGGAGTGATCGGGGAAGGCGAAGTCTGCCTCTCCACCGCTAATCGGAACTTCCGGGGCAGGATGGGAAAAGGAGGTTTCATTTACCTGGGCTCTCCCGCAACGGCCGCAGCCTCGGCCCTGACCGGAGAAATTACGGACCCGAGAACGGTCTGAATTAATTAGACAGGCTTGTTTTAATTGGAGGGCCATCCACCTCCTTTTCCACTTTTTCTCTACCTTAACTTTAGAATGAAAGTGTCGTGAATACTTTCTTTTTTGTGCCTGTTATTTGCAGAATATCATATACGTTTTTTAAGTAACTTTCATCCATTCAATTTCTTCAAAATAGCTGGGAACCGGTTCTCGAATTTTACAGTCGAGCCTGGGAATTTTCACGTATAGGAAATTTATCAATGATCCCCGCCAGATAGGTAAAATTAATGCAATGAGTCTCCCCAAACAAGGTGCATTTATACAATAAGTCTGGTCACGCATAGGAAATTTATACAATGAGTTCCATATATAATCAAGAGGAAATGTTTATGACTGAAGAACTGGACAATAAAAAACTTTCACACCTGATTGACCACTGGGTAGAACATAACGAAAGCCATATTAACAGTTTTAGGGAATGGGCAGAAAGAGCAAAAAAAGACGGTTTTCTGGAAGCTTCCGAGAACATCTTTGAAGCTGCAAAAACAGTTGAAGAGGCAAACGACTTATTGAATAAAGCCAAAGAAGGTTTATTCCACATAGACTGAGTGTTTCCGGGGCCTTCAGACCCCGGACCCTTTTTTCAAACATATAATAGTTTCATTTTTTGAGCAGCATCAGAGAAAAAGAGAATATAAGAAGTGCTGCATAGAACATTACACCATAATCAAATCTATTGTACATGGATAACCATGTGTATACAAGCATCGATCCTGAAAATACTGCTAAAACTATAAGTCCTATATATTTTGCATCTACCATTTTTCATCACTCTTTTTTTTGTTTTTCAGTTATTTGAATATCGTTTGTATCTTTTCAGCTCCCCAAGAACATTTTCAAGTTCAGACTTCAATAATTTCAAATCCAGATTTTCCCCTCGCATCTCAGCCATGAAATCGATTTTTTCTTCTTTACGAATTACAATATCCTTCTTTAATGAAGCTAATAAACTGTCACTATCGTCCTCAAAATTAATGTCTTCAAAGTCGGAATTAAACGAGAGGTCGTCTTCGGAAGATTCGCTGTCAATTTCCCCAAATCCAACATCAAATTCACTGTCATCGAACATTAAATCACTGTTCAGTGATGCATCAATCTCTGAAACCACCTCTCCGGCGGATAAGGACTCTTCAGGTTCTGATACTGTAGGATTGTAATCATTAAAACTGCTTGCAGTAGACATTTCAATTAAAAGGTCATCATCAAAATCTAACTCATCCTTTTTGGATTCTACGATATTATCAAAATCATTGACTTTGTCAGATTTTGAGGCTTTTGCATTTTTAGATGATATATCTAATTTTCCAGCACCCGGGTTATTTCCCTTTCCGGATAAGGTGGACGAAATAGAAGAAATTTTGGATTTTAAATTACCAATTAGTTCCTGAATGCTCTTTTTTTGTTTAAGGAAGGGTATTTTTATTTTATCAGGTTTATTTTCAGGGGTTTTTCTCCGGAAATAACTATTGAACTTATTTTTAAATTTCGGAAACCCATTAAAACCTTTAATGCTGAAACTTTTTATTTTGTTATTCAAATCCGGCGAAGGTTTCAATGCACTGAAATTAAATGAAATTTTTCCTTCATTCTGGTATTTATCATATAATGTTGCAATTCCCATTATCGCTATAGATACAAAAATACCAATGAATATTGTAATATTTTCCTTTAGAATATTTATATCCATTTTTATACACCTCATTCAAGGCTGGTTAATAATCCATCAAATGAGAACACGGACCCCACTATTGGAGGAATCACAATCATTAATATACCCGACAGGATAAACATAATTCCGCCATAATATGTTGCCAGGTACATTGGTCCACCTTTGACAGCAATAATTGCCAATACATTTGCTATGGTTATAATAATAATTACTATTACAACAAATTGTCCCAATAATTCAACGGGAACCCCACCAAATATGCCTAAATTCAGACCGCCTAAACTGGAGGGTAATCCTTCAAGTTTATCATCAGTGACGTTAAATTTAACAAAAAGGGTTGATATGATAGTCGAAAATATTGTCAAAATCTCGCCTATAAATAGAAGAAGAGCAATCATTGATACGTGAAGGGGTATGACAAGATTTGTAAATCCTTTAGCTATGCGATCCCTATTCATTCTTAAAAGAACTATTTCAAGATTGGATGAACTCACAAGCTCTCCTACGGTATCCGCATTTCCCCCCAGGTTTATAGCATCTACATAAACATTTGTTAATTTGTATATCAAATAACTGCCCGTTTCTCCAACAAACTTTTTCCAGCAGAGATTGGGTTCCAGGCCGGATGCCAGTACTTTATAAAGGTCTCTACTCATTCCCTCCAGTTCCCCAAGGTTTTTTGGGTCAATCTTTAATAGAGCTTTTGAAACTGTCAACCCGGAACCGCTCATAATAGAGCCAAGGCTTCTTATAAATGTTGTATAACATTCATCTCTTTTATTTATTTTTTGAATATCCCGGTTTGCAACGATTCCAACCGGCAGCAGGACTATCCCCGCAACAAGCATACCAAGTCCTTTGATATCAACGTAAAATTCAATCGGATTGATAAAAGTCGGTATAATCGTGAATAATATAACAATAAGTGCAGATATAGCAAGTGTAAAAGGAATCCACTTATAGATATATACCTGTTCTTTTGATTTTATATCCAAATCGTGGACTCTGGCATCCTTAGGAGAAGCACTGAATATTAAGCCCACTCCAGAAAATGCCATAAAAAATACAATAATTATTGTAGAATTTAATGTACGTGCTGTATCCCCTATATTATATAATATTACAGAAAGTAATACGATTATGGCTATAAGGGCAGTAGAAACAAGCAATGCGGAATAAGCATTTGCCCACTCTTTTGTGGTTTCAAGATTTCTTTCAAATTCATCCTTTCTTTTTGTCTTAAATAATTTCCACTCTTTGGTGAGAAATTCGGAATCAGGTTCTCCTACAGAGATGGCATTTGATAATCTATTGAATAGTTCCCGTAATTTCTCGTTTTTTACTCGTGTGGATATAATTTCACATGAGCTGGCGTAATCATAGTTCCAGTTCTGGGACAGCTCACGAATTTTATTAAAATAAAAACTTGGACAATATTCCTTCTTTGCAGAGATACTTCCAAATATTTTATCCCTTGTAAGGTTGGCCGTTGAAATTGATGCCATATAGGTGAGGGAAAAAAGCATATCATTACTCATATAGAGCTCATTCTTGTAGCTCCTTACTTTATGAGAAATCTGATCTATTATCGATTGTGAAGTATCTGGAGTAGTAGTCCTTTTGCGAAGAATATTTTTGAGATCAGGGATTTTCATCTAAATCACCATTAAAACTGAATTCTCAACATGCCGTGTTTTGTAACCTTCGCAATCGTATCAAAAACATCATAATAATTTAGAATTCCTTCGTTGGCCAATCTTTCCAATATTTTTGCTCTTTTTTCAATTTCATCATAAATTGCTTTCTTTTTCTTTCCCGGTATTCCAAGCCGTGTAGCTATTTTCGACTCAAGCAGATACGAACTTCCCATAGCATTGAATATATGCGTATCAGTAACCGGGTCCCAGGAAAAGGCCTCTATGAATGAAATTCCGCCTTTATCCGGATTATATCCAATCAGCTCATTTACACTAAGTACTCTTCTTACTATTTTGCCATTCGGCCTTCTGACAGCAGATTGTATTATAACAAAATTGAGGTTATCCATATACGTTTTAGGAATGTTTATAGGGTCGGCGGTAACTCTCTGAATCAACTTTTCGACAGTTGCAGCGTGAAAGGTTGACATTACAGGGTGCCCTGTTTGCATTGCCTGAAAGGCTACGTTTCCTTCAACACCTCTGATTTCTCCCACCATGATGTAATTTGGCCTCTGCCTTAATCCCGCTTTGAGAAGATCGAACATTGTAACGTCTGAACCGCTTCCTTCCCCGGTTGCCCCACCCCCCCTTGTACTCCCTCGTGTCATTTCCCGGGTCCAATTTTTATGAGGAATCTGTAGTTCAGGAGTATCTTCAATTGAAACAATTTTTGCTTCAGGGTTTACAAATGCTGTAATTCCATTCAATGTAGTTGTTTTACCACTCGCCGTTTCCCCACAGATAAAACCACTCATGCCTTCCGAGATAAGAATCCAGAGGTAAGCTGCAATCCTATAATCCAGAGTTCCGCCTTTTATAATCTGAAGAATACTGAACGGAATTTCATTGAATTTTCGTATGGTGAAATTACTTCCATTTTTACTTATGTCATTACCAAAAACAATATTAATCCTTGACCCGTCCGGAAGTGTGGAGTCAACAATGGGATCTCTAAAAGTAATGGGTTTACCAATTCTTTCTGCAAGCCTTATGATATATCGGTTGAGTGCATCGTTTTCATTAAATTCAATAATACTCCTCAACCCCTTGAACACCTTGTGTTCTATGAATATAGGCCCCAATCCATTGCAGGTTATATCTTCAATATTACTGTCCTTTATATAAGGATCCAGAAAACCCAGCCCGATTTTATCTCTTATTATTGAATATCTCAGCGCATCATAATGCTCTTTTGATAAATAGATATGATTATCACCTTTTTCACTTTTATCTAAAAAAGAGGCAGATTTCAACAATTTATCAAAAATTTTTTTGGTTCCGGAACTGGCATTATTTATTTTAGTTTGAGCTCCAATTACACAAATATCGGCTAAAGATTCCCTTAAGATCCTCTCTTTCTCTGCTACATCTTCAGGATCAAATTCAATCCCGGTAAGATAATCTACAAGTTTTATTTCCAGCTGTTTTATGAGACTTCCAACTCCGGTTAGAAGTATCGGTTCTATAGGGATATAGAAATTCCTTACGTCATTTTTGTTTGGATAAATGTGTACATAAGTCTGGTCGCTGGTCTTGTATATCAAATTGGGACTTTCCAGGTCCCCATGTTTTGATTCAAGGGTAGGGATATATCTTGGTATTCCCGTTGTATCTATAGGCAGGATATGCAGATACTCCAGAAGATGAAGATTCTTTTCAACTTCTTTTTTCATTTCGGGGGGAAGAAGCTTGTAAAGATTACACGTTTTTAGATTTGAATGGTCGTGTCCGTCATACTTTTTTGGTTTGAACGGAAAATTTGCATACACTCCCGTACTAAATGTATGACCATTCTCAAGACTGAGCTTATCCTCGATGCTATCCATGTCTATATCTCATGTATGATTAATTCTTAATTCGTAACAAATCCACATTTTGACCCCCTCCAATAGGGGACAATAATTCCTGTATATTGATCATTTAAGTAATAATATCCTGACTTCCGTATTTTAAGGCGCATATCTGTTTGTCCACAAATCTGTGAGGGCAGATGATAACGATTTAGAGATTCTAACCTGGCCTGTATATGAATATAAGTTTAAGCATATGACTTCTAAAATGTGAACATTTAATATAAATCAGTTTTAAATTGCTTTAGCTTAAATCTCGTTACACCTTGGCCTGTGCTATCGGAATTATCTTTAATCCAAATCCAGGTTGAACTTCAAAGCTCACTATATTACCTGTGCTTTTCTTAGCACCTCTTATTTTTGATACTTCCATAACGCTAACATAGCGATCAGTGAGCTGCTCCTTTTTAAGAACGAGGTGACAATCACATGAAGACCGTATCCTTACAAGTGTATCTTCTTTGAAAGCATGCTGGTGCAGGGTAAGGAATATCGAATAACCTTTGTCACAAAGGTTTTTCAAGCTGGTAAGAAATTCAAGTATGTTATCTTCATCAGAATAAGTGGTGAACATCGTGAGAGAATCAATAATAATGACCTTTTCCTTCATACTTTTAATATGATTTATAACGAGGTGCAGTGTTCCTTTCATTTGTTCGGAAGTCCATTCGACCCCTTCAAGGTGAACCGGAAAAATTCTGCAATAACCCCAACTATAAAAATCCGAGATATCAAGACTCAAACTCTCCATTTGAGCCAGCATGCTTTTTATGGTATTCTCTGTTGAAAAGTATGCAATTCTATGAAGTTGATTCAATCCACCATACATCATTTGTTGGCACAGCACACTTTTTCCTGTATCGTTTTCACCTTCAATGAGCACAAGAGACCCTACTGGAATACCTTCTCCTAACTTATTATCAATTTCATCATTGCCACTTGAAATAATGTTTTTTTTATCCTCATCCTCATTAATATATCCCATTTTAATCACCTCTTAGGTATTCTGCAAAAAAGACGATACCATCATAAAGCGATTTTAATATCAAATTCAATTAATTCTTCTATGGCTTTCTTTCATTCGGAACCATTATATTCTACAGAAGAAGAGATACCGTTTTCAGTGATTATTTTGATAATCCCGTCGTTATTAGGATCGAACTTCAATAATTCAATTTCAATATTTTCATGTGGGTCCAGAATTCCGGGATTTATAATTTCATAACGGTCTACAATTTTATAATCAGTATTATAAGTCAAATATGATGCTTGACTTTCTTCAATTAGAATAACATCCCATAGCTCAAAATTGCTTAATTTGGTTTCACCCGTATTTTGAACTTTGAAGGTTGTGTGATTTGCTACGTCACTTTTCCATATGCTCACTATTTCAATATCAGTATGGAGCCTATTCATAGTTGTTTCATGAATCGCAACGTATCCCTCATAAGAAGATTCTAATACTTCACTGGTCCCCATTGTTATAGCCCCTCCCGCTACCAGGATCATCTCGATTACGAAAAACGCTACGATTACTGTATCAAGGCCCATATTATCACTTTGAAAAGGTATCGGATACTGAGATTCCGTTATATAGGTAAAAGCTAATTTGATATTTTCCACTTAGCTCAAACCCGGGCGTTATTGTCAGTTCAATAGTCTCCCCACGGCCCCATATGTTATCAGTTTTATCCACTGAAGTATAGTTCCATGAAGGAGGTGACGCTGACTCAAAATCCGGATTACAGTATTGTGAAGAACTACTAAGAAAAATATTACTATATATTAGATTTTCAAAGGGTATCTCGGAGGACCCAACATTTTTTATCCAGAGTGATACAGTATCATTACCGGTTTCGTCATGAGGATAAACAAATATAATCTCGATATCTGTTTTAAACTGGTCTTCCATATTTCTTGCAACGGAGTTATATGACTGAGATAATTCATAGACCGAAGGAATGATCGCATTAACAAATGTCACTGCAGCTATAACACTCGCTATCATGAGTATTGCTGAAACGATCACTTCCTTCGCCATAAATCTTTCACCGTATCTTCTTCGGTCAGGAAGTAATCCAGTACTTTGGAATCCAGAGATTGGTCTTCAGGGGTGAATACGTGGTACAGTTTATATAGATCCATTACGGCACTATCAAGGTTATTGTTTTTATCCAGTATTTCAGTGATTTTTATTACAATATCCTTTATATCCGTGGGAATATACCCTAAAAGAGAGAATATCTCAACCAATTCCTCTATGGTTTTCTGATCATATTTCTCCGCCATGTCCTTGCTCCAGACTATAGTCTTGTAAAAGGCCAGGGGATCAAGGAGTTTATTACCCGATCTTACAGATCGTTTTACACTAGCTCGTTTTATATCTTCAAAGGGACCAGGGACCGGTCCCATAAAGTCCAAGTCCACATCTTCAGGTTCAGGTTCAGGTTCAGGTTCAGGTTCAGGTTCAGGTTCAGGTTTTTCTACTATTTCATCTGCAGAAACCTGTGGAGTTAACATGGCTCCCGACATATTAGCAATACCCTGTATATTCTGGAACGGGTTCTCAAGAACTCCCATTGTTTCCCTGATATCCATAAGAAGATTTTTTATAGCCCCCTTGAGTTCGGTTACCTCTTCTTCAAGATTTGCAACTTTGGATTCTATAGTGTCGCCTTCAGCTGCAGCTACGATATTATCAATCATAGACTGGTCAAAAGCTCCCGTGTCATCCATTGTATCACCAAAAATTTAAAAAAATAAAAAATTATGATACTTAAACAAGTATCATAATTCCAGAAACTGATGGAGGTGCCTGTCTGTGAACTGTATAGGATGCTCCCTCAGGAGGTTTGATCTCAAGCTGGAACCTCTCGTTAGCTTGAATATTATAGTCTTTTACAGGAACGGCAACTTCAAATTTCTCAAATCTGTCTATGAGGTGATCTCCGTTCCCATTATGCTTTTCTACTAAATTAAAGTGCTTACCACTTGTATATGTGTTATTTGTTAAATCGACAGGTTTCTGTCCGGGGGCTGTGAATACTATAAGAGTTTTATTAATATCAACAGATGAACCACCCGAGGTCAACTGTAAAAATAGTGTTACGTTGCTGATTTCGTCACTACCAACAGTACAATTAGCAACTACATCTCCGGCCAGTTCAATACTACTACTTGCCTGCATTACACCTGTGTGCACAACTTCCTGACTTTTTTGGGTTGTATAGAACCCTGCTCCGAGCATAACGTAACTGAAAACCGCAGCCACGACCACAAAGGCCACCAGGACAATTGCTGCTTCAAGTCCGGTAAACCCTTTATTATTATTTTGGAATTTATTCCACATTATAGAACACCTCAGTATACCGCATAACATGTATTTTCGATTATTGCAGCCGGCATTGTTCTTCCAATGATAAGGACCGCACCTTCAGGGGGTTTAATCTCAAGTCTAATATTTTCGTTTATTCCAGGCCTCTTGGCGGGGTCACCTATTAATTTTTCTAAATCTATTTCTAATTTATATTTTTCGCCACCTTCAACTAAATTCACTGGTCCGCCGTCACTAATTACTTCAGTATAATTCCAGGGCCTAGTAGCCTTATCCGCTCCGAACCCTTCTGTACAGAAATCATCCTTGTCTGAGTATGTGATAATTGTTTGGTCCAGGTCAACAGACGACCCACCTGCGGTGTTTGTTATATACATAGTTATATTTCTCACCACATTTCCTGAGGCTCCTGCTACGATCATATCTCCGGAAGGCTCAAGACTGCTGCTTGCCTGCATTACACCTGTGTGCACGACTTCCTGACTTTTCTGGGTTGTATAGAACCCTGCTCCGAGCATAACGTAGCTGAAAACCGCAGCTACGACCACA
>JAQVBP010000162.1 GCA_028690255.1 Methanosarcinaceae archaeon | reverse complement strand
TTTTTTAGGGATAGGAGAAAAGGGGGGGGTAAAAATGATTTAGTCCGCTTGAGCTCGCACAGCGAGCGAAACGGACCTCATGCTGTTGTGATTTCTTTGCAACTAAGGAATGCTGAGAAATAACTTCACATTTTTAGAATCATGATAATAAAGTTTAGAGGACATAACATTCCGATTCGGCATAAATTCGTTTGTATATTATTGACAGTTATTGACGGCAGGGCAAACACACCTTCCTTTTCATGTCTTCGATTTCCCTGACAGCTACTTTTACCCCGTAAACCGAAGACATCGTCCTGCTGTTTATAACAGTGTCAACGTCCCCCACCGCAACCAGTCTGCCTTCGGCCAGGGCAGCAGCGCTGCTGCCTACCAGGAAAGCGTGGTCGGGCATATGAGTGTTCATTACAATTACCATTCCGGAGGCCGCCAGTTTCTGTATGGTTTTCAGCACAAGGACCTGATTGCCGAAATCAAGATGAGCCGTGGGTTCGTCCAGAAGGAGCAGAGCAGGCTGCTGGGTAAGGGCCCGGGCAATCAAGACCATCTGATGCTGTCCTCCGCTGAGACTTGCAAGTGGCCTTTCCGCAAGGGTGGAAATACCAACCATTGCAAGCGCATCTCTTGCAATCTCCATATCTTTTGCCTGCGGAGCTGCAAACAGGGAAAGATGAGGGGTGCGGCCCATCACAACAAAATCCAGCACAGTGAAAGGAAACACCACATTATTCTGCTGAGGCACATAGCCCACACACCTGGCAAGAGCCCCTGCTCCAAGCAAAGCCGCATCCTCCCCCAGGATTCGGACAGTTCCGGAAGCTGGCCTGAGAAGCCCTGCGATACACTTGATCAGGGTGGATTTTCCCGCCCCGTTAGAACCCAGTATACACATAATCTCCCCCCGTCCAAGCGAGAAAGAGACCTTCTCAAACACAGGCCCGTTTCCGTAGGAAAAAGAAAGGGATTTTACTTCCAGTATCAGTTCCATCCTATGTGCCCCCTCTTAATAAAATATGCAAACAGCGGAGCACCCACCAGGGAAGTGAGTATGCCCAGGGGAATTTCCGTTGGGGTAACAACCCTTGCCAGGTTATCCACAAATAACAGAAATGAAGCCCCGAGGACCATACTCATGGGGAGCAGCCGGATATAATTAGGTCCCACAAGCATCCTTGAAATATGCGGGACCACCAGCCCGATCCAGCCGATAACCCCGCTGATGCTGACTGCTGCCGAAGTCAGAAGGGTTGCACAAACAATGATTATCAGGCGCATTCTTTCCACGTCCACCCCCAGGGCTCTGGCTTCTTCATCCTCCAGAGACAGGACATTGATCCGCCATCTGAGGAGAAACAATACCAGGGTTCCGACAAAAATGGGCACTACTACCCAGAGCAGGTCTCCGCACCTGATTCCCGCAAGGCTCCCCATAAGCCAGAAAACGATCTCGGGAAGATCATCATAGGGGTCTGCGACGTATTTTACCAGCGAGATAAGAGCCGTGAAAATAGAACCCACGATTATGCCGGAAAGGATAATAGTCAGAGAGGAGGGAGAGGGGGAGACCCCCGGGCTTTTGCCGACCTTGCTCATGCTGAGGGCAGCAAACATTGCAAGCAATCCGAAAGCAAACGCTGTAAGCTGTATAAGCAGATAATTATCCCACAGCAGGATTGCCAGGCAGGCGCCAAACCCTGCCCCTGCCCCTACTCCCAGAATATAAGGAGACACAAGGGGATTGCGGAAGATACCCTGAAATGAGACCCCGGCCGTGGAAAGTGCCGAGCCTACCAGCAAGGCTGCAAGTATCCTGGGCAACCTTACATTAAACAGCACCGTATGTTGAGTGGAAACCGGGACAGGTGCCCCTAAAATAAAAGCTGAAAACGTTTTCAGACACTCGTCCGTAACCTCGAATACGGATGTATGGTATCTCCCTACAAAAAGGGAAACTGTGAGTAAAACAAAGGGCAACAGATACACCAGAATAGTGATAATTGGCATCAAAATACGTTTTATACTTTCGTTTTTCATGCTTATATTTTTCATGCTTATTATTCGGAGAATATCATGGGCGTTTTTTCCGGTTTCGGGCTTTCCGGATTCAGGCATGAGTATGCTCCCTTATGTGCCCGGACCAGGGGCCGGATGTTGGCCTGTGAAAAGACCTGTTGGGCCTGGCTTCTCCAAAGGACGTACCGTAAAAGCGCAGGTAGAACTCGTCTGCCTCCTGCCTAAGGAAGATTTCGGATTTTTCGGGGTGCAGTCTGTCTGCGATATATAAAAGACCCAGGATCCAGCGAGGGCTTCCGAAATCCCAGGAAGGGGGAACTGCATAAACCCGCCGATTTTTCACTGCGTCCGCATCTATGCCGTACTGCCGACACAAAGCATAGAACTCCTCAAGCGGACGGGAAAGAAATCCGGATATGAAAATAGTTTCGGGATTTTCTTTATTGATAAAGGAAGGGGAAACGTTTACTCCGGGTTTGCCCTCTTGTTGGAGCTGTTTATTGATACTTATGCCTCCTGCAAACTCTACCAGGTTGTTTTCCATTCTGCCTGCGTTCAGGGCAAAAAGGGGGGAGCCCATGCAATAGTATACTTTGTGTCCGGAGTCTTTGTGTTCGAAGTCTTTGTGTTCGAAGTCTTTGTGTTCGAAGTCTTTATTCCCGGAGTTTTCCAGGGCAAGGCCCCGGACAAGTTCCAGCCTGGCCTGAAGGAAAGAGACGAGTTCTTCCCCTTTTTCCGGCACATTTGCTTTTTCGGCAATAAACCTGACAAACTCAAGATAAGATAGGGGGGTCTGGATCTGGTGGTGGATTTGCATAAGGGACTCGGAGTCCGAAAGTTTTTTCCAGGTCTTGAGCAGGGTCTGATCATCCGAAAGCCCCAGGCAGGTAAGCACCGCGTGGACCATCCCGAAAGCCCTGCTTATCCTGTACCCGCCCAAAAACCCAGCCTCACTGAAACTTTCGGGGGCGCTTGTTCCCGTAACCGGGACACGGGTTCCGCAGGTGCATGTTTGGTTAATCCAGGGTTTTACAGACCTTGCGCCCATGGGCCCGTGAAACTCCCGCTCTGCCAGAAGCCTGCCGCATTCGGGACAGTACGTGTGCAAAAATTCCGTACCCGGGGAGTTGAAGAGGTAGACATAATCCATGTGCTTTCGAAGCTCGGCACACAGTTTTTCCGAGGCTCCGATCGAAGGTTCAAGTTCAATAGGGGCTTCCCCGAAAGGCAGAAATCTCATGACCTGGACCGGGATGGAAGGGGAAATCTCAGCCAGGGTTTTTGCAACGTTTATTACGTCTTCGTCCCGTCCTTTTGAATAAACAACGGAAGTTTCAACGTGGACCCCCAGCTCAAAAAGCCGGCCGATATTGCGGAATACCGGATTTGGAGACGGAACTCCGCAGGCCCGGTAGGTCTCTTCGGAAGAACCTTTGATTCCCACATTTACGAAATCCACGAACTGTCCAAACTCCTCAAGCGTCTCAGCCGTGAAATAGCAATTGGTGGAACAGCCCGTAAGTAACCCTTTTGCTTTTGCCTGTTTTGCAAGCTCCCGGAAAAGGTAATAATTGGCGGCAGGCTCGTTCATTGTGGAAACTATTCCCAGACAGTCCTCCTGTAAAGCCTTTTCCACTACCTGCGAGGGGCTGAGAACAGGCCTGGCAGAAGGATTTTTTCCGGTGGAGAGCAATCGGGTCACACAGCCCGGACACCTGAAATTGCAGCCCGTGCCAAAGATCTGCAGGAACTTACCCGAGGGATAAAAATGCAGCAAAGGCACCGATTCGATCGAGATGGGAAAGGCCCCCAGGTAGCTCAGGCCGGGTTTCTGGTGTATAAGGGTCCCGTCAGAGACGTAAGTCCCGCACCTTCCTCCCTTCTGTTCACTGATTTCACAGCCTATTTCACATATATTACATTTCATTTTTCAGGCTCCTTTGCTTCGTTTTAATGCTCCTTTGTCCAGCCCGGGTTTCCTTTGCTTAATACCACCCAGAATCCGGAATCATCCTGCACCGTGCGGCAGGTAAGCCCTGTCTGCCTTCCGGCTGCCTGAATGGCCTGGCGGGTCTCCGAACTGAGGCGTTTTTTGGAATCCGTTTTCCACTGAGGGTCTATGGAGGCCATTTTTTCAGAAATTTCGTTTTTTAATTTCCCTGTGCCAAACCCTCCTCCGACCCAGGCCTGTCCGCCGGAAGAAAGGACGCGGGCGATTTCCGAAAAAGCCAGGAGCAGGTCATTCCAGAAAAAAACCGAGCCCCGGCTTAC
The DNA here is from genome assembly GCA_028690255.1 of Methanosarcinaceae archaeon. Lineage (GTDB taxonomy): Archaea > Halobacteriota > Methanosarcinia > Methanosarcinales > Methanosarcinaceae > JAQVBP01. Next base: position 2,063 of record JAQVBP010000162.1, on the reverse strand, counting down.
TATGAGGTCTGCGCAACAGTCTCCGAAAGGGAGTTCGTGCACGTCGGCCTGAAGAGGGGCAACTCTGGCCGAAAGAGAATGACGGCAGGCCTTGTTCCGGGAAAGCCTGCACATCTTCCCTGAAAAGTCAACCCCGCAGACCTGCAGCTCCGTAAGCTCGGCAAGGGCGATTCCAAGAGATGCTATGCCGCAGCCCAGGTCCAGGCAGATGCCTTTCCGAATTCCGCTTTCTTCGACTATACGGGCTGCGATTACGGGGTAGATGGGAGCGAAAATGTGTTCCGCAATGTAGGGAAAGTCAGGGATTTTGCTCATTTCCTTCATACTCCGGACCCGGGTTCAGGAGAAAGCAGCAGGTCCAGCTCTTCATCCGTGAGTTCGTAGTGGAAGAATTTCGAATAAAACTCGCGGGTCAGCTGAGGGAGGTCCATATCTGTGAAAAGGTCCGGATACAGCATTTTCGCGGTCCAGGCCGTTCCGATTATAAGATGAGGGCCCTGCGGCCTGTCAATCCAGCAGAATGGGTTTTGCGGAGCAAGATAGATTCTTTTGTTCTGCACGGCCTCCACGCTTGCCCAGAGAGGGTCGGAATATACGGAAGCATAGAACTGTTTATTGGAAGTAAGGATTACTTCGGGGTCCCAGTTCATGATCTGTTCGATTGAAACTTGAGTCATGCCGTTTCCGGGAGTGAGTGGACAGTCGGCGACATTGAGACCCCCGCAGATGTCAATGACCTGGGAATGTTGAGAGCCCGAGGGATCGGTCATCAGTCCTTTCGGGCCTTCGGCATAGTAAACCCGCACCTTTTGGTCCTCGGGAAGGTCCGCTACTTTGCTGTCAATTTCGGAAAGGATTGAACTGCGGAATTCTATCAGGTCCCCTGCCTGTTCTTCGCATCCGAGCAGTTCCCCCACGTATTCTATGGTGGGGTCGGATTCCGTAACGAAGATAATGGAACCGTTTACACCCACAACCGGGATGTTGCCGAACATTTCCTGCCTGCGCTCGATGGCTTCATGGATTTCCCCATCCGTGGTGAACCCTTCTATTACAATTTCAGGGTGCATGTCGATTATGGTTTCATAGTTCCCTGTTTTTGTCCCGAACCAGCCCCCGATCACTGGCAGCTTAAGGTATTCTTCATCCATGAGGGTGTGATTAAAGGAATTTACGAAATTCCAGCCCGCAACCTTATCGGGAGCAAGCATGTACACAAGAATCGTGGACGGTGGAGAAGTGGCCACTACTGAGGAGATTTCTGCAGGCACCGTTAGCTGTCTGTCCAGCATATCGTTTATTTGTATAGTGTCTGCATCCTGTACACCCTGTAGGATTGCATTATCCGTACATCCACAGGACAACACAACCAGAATCAGAAGAATGAGTGCCAATTTCAGATCTATTTTTTCTCGCATAGAAATACCTGATATACTTTTGATGAGATAACCGTTATGTTCGGATAAACATAATGGTATAAAAATATGACCCATTCTGTGGAAAACTCCTCACACCCATCCAACCCGGGGCTTGTTTGATAAAAAAGTGAGAACGTATGACTTCTTTTTTGAATTTTTATTTCTATTCGGACCTCCCGTTTATTTCTCCATTTCTGGCCCCATTCAATCCATTTTTAGGATTGTAGAAGAGGTAATAAAACGCGGCGAGGAATAAAGAGATGAAGGTATTCAAAATGTGGGTTTTTTAGGGATAGGTGGTGAGGGGGGTTGCAGGGGGGAGAGGAGGGAAGGGGAAAAACAGAGTTGGTGTTTTTATAAGGATAGGGGTGATGGGGGGTGCGGGGGGGAGAGGGGAAAGGAAATTTGAAAAACGAGAATTGAAAAGCGGGGGGAAGAGGGGAAAGGAAATTTGAAAAACGAGAATTGAAAAGCGGGGGGAAGAGGGGAAAGGAAATTTGAAAAACGAGGAAAGGGGTATTGAACTTACTTATTTTTCCCTTATTCGATTTTCGAACGTATTCCTTTAGCCCGAGTGAATATTTTAATAGCTGCCCGATTCTTTTTCCTCTTCATCAATAAATAAGCATATTTTTCTAAAAGGGC
>JAQVBP010000161.1 GCA_028690255.1 Methanosarcinaceae archaeon | reverse complement strand
TTCCTGCACTAAGATGGCCCGATTCGGACAATCCAGATTGATAGATAGAATACCTACCGACCAGAATTAACCGAACCTACAGATCCAATGTCGGACAGAAAAAACTCCTGTCCCCATCACATGATAACTTGAATTTGAAACCAGTACACAAAAGATGCACCGGATTTTATAGTTACGCATCCATGCTATATAAAGGTTTACATTACCCGGATTGACGAGAAATGAATACCTGTGATCTCAATATATAAAGAATATATATTGAAACAAACATAACACGGGGATTATATTAAAGGAACTTGTCCTATATAAAGGTTTCTGTTTGCCCAGTTAAGAACAACTTACACCTTGTCCTTTACCCGCACCGGAATTTCCAGGCAGGGTAGGGATCCATAGTACAGAGCCTATGATATATAAACCTTTGTATTCAGCGAATTTTTCCGCCGAATCCTAATCCGAAACGAAATAAAGCAAATTCCGGATCAAGCCCTGCAAGCATTTCACAGGGAACCTAAGAAGGTTATAACTCATATAAATAACTTACGCTATAGCGCAGAACAAACCCACCAAAACAGATCAAACGAAAACCTCCACAAGAAAATGATGAAATAAGGAAAGTTTTGAAAGGGCACAGGTGTGAACTACCGCTTGGCTAAAGACCAACCGGCTTCTTGTTTTACAGACTACTGTCGCGTCAACGGCAAAATGTCGTATAAAACCAATTACGGTTATTCAGGATCGTTCAATCTTCGAGGATTGTCACGACACTACCATCGGAGACTCAGCCAAGCTTTAATTCGAGCAGTCCCTGCCTTACTGAGTCCTGTTCATTCGTCCGTTACGACCCTACATAAAAACAAACTTTGTATAGTAAATATATTCAAGACCTTTTAAGCCTGAGAGTAAACTCTTTGAAGAAGGTTGCGTGGTTCTTGCTAACCTTGATCTGATATGCTAATAAAGAAGGAAACCATTCACCAGTATATCATAAGAATCGAAGCGGATAAGCTTAAAGCCAAAAAACAATATATATAACACACGATTTCCCCAATAATTAAATATAGAATACAATTTATATTATATATTGAGTGATCAGCCATAGAATAACGATAGGGGCTGAGCCTGAGTGTTGATCAAACGTGTTGAGTAAATCCATTTCCAATCAGATAAAATCGGAGATTCTACCACAAATCCAAGAACCTGTACAGCTTTTCAAATAATGTTCTAAATCAGGAGTTATTCAATAACCCGGTTGTAGATTCGATACAGAGAACTTTATTACCTGGTAAAATCCCCGAAAAAACGATCTGTATGCATCACAAATTTACAATAATTTATGATTTAATCAGGACGTTTTACACAAATCTAATTTAAAGTACTTTGGTCACTACCTCCAGTCATTTCAGGCAAAGCCTGAACTGTCAAGGAAGGAGACCCCATCCGCTGACCAGGATAAAACAATTGAAAATTTCACAAAAATTCAAAATCACATAAAAAATACAACAGAGGAATCGAACTGCCTGCACTGAGAAAACCCACAACAAAAAGTAAAACCGGCACTGAAGAGCCGGTAGCAAGGGTCCGCACCCCCCTCAAGGACAAAAACGAAATCCTGGCAACCGTGGAAAGTTTACTTGGCGCAAACCGGTTGAAATTGCGGTGCATGGACGGAGTCGTTCGGATGGGACGTATCCCCGGCTCAATGAAGAAACGGGCCTGGGTAAGGGAAGGAGACCTTGTAATAGCCGTGCCCTGGGCCTTTCAGGAATCAAAGGCCGATGTGATCTGGAAATATACAAAGCCTCAGGTTGACTGGCTTGAGCGCAAAGGGTACCTGAAAGGATAAAAATATGAAAGAAAAGCTGGATAAAAAAGTAAGGCGCATTGATACGGACATAGACAAACTGCGCATAAAGATAAAAGACTCGAATTCCCTGAAACTGGAAGAAAACGTATTCGACGAACCCACCTTAAAAAACCTTTACAAGCTCTCAAGAAAGGATTTCATAAAAGAACTGGGAGGATCGATCAGCACAGGGAAAGAAGCAAACGTCTTTTATGCGACGGGACCTGAAAAAGAGCTGGCCATAAAAATATACAGAATCACAACAAGCACCTTCAAGGCCATGGACCCCTACATAACAAAGGACCCGCGTTTCACAAACATCCGGCACACAAGAAGAGATATCGTATTTGCCTGGACACAGAAAGAATCCCAGAACCTGAAACGTGCAATAAGCGCAGGTGTCCGGGCCCCTGAGCCCATAACAACCGAAAAAAACATCCTTATCATGGAATTTCTCGGAGAAAATGAGGTCCCGTACCCGCAACTCAAAAACATCACTCTTGAAGAGGAAGACGCGAAACGCATTTTTGAAATAATCGTGGAATACATGCGACTGCTCCTTACAAAAGCAAACCTGGTCCACGCCGACCTGAGCGAATACAACATTATAATAGACCCCAACACCCTGGAACCGATAATCATAGATATGGGGCAGTCCGTAACCCTGGAACACCCAAACGCCCGGGAATTTTTATACAGGGACGTGCAGAATATCCTCCGATACTTCAGCCGCTACGGGATAAAAATGAGTCCTGAAGAGCTACTTTCTAAAATACAGGCGAAATAACCATGACCCAATACGTCAAAATCCCAAAAGAACGAATAGGCGTGATCATAGGCCCTAAAGGGGAAATGAAAAAACTCCTTGAGACAAAAACCGCGGCTCAGCTTGAAATCGATAGCGAAAGCGGAACGATTGAAATCACCTGCGAAGAAGACCCCCTGCGAGAATTCAGACTACTTGAAACCCTCAGAGCCGTAGGCCGGGGCTTCAGCCCCGAAAAGGCCCTCGAAATCCTGGACAATGACCTGTTGATGCTGGAAGTCATCGACCTTTCCAATATTGCCCACACCCCCAAAGAACTGCTGCGTATCAAAGGCAGGCTAATAGGAAAAAACGGGCGAACCCGGGAACTTGCAGAAACCCTGATAGGCGTAAAAATCTCCATATACGGAAAAACCGTGTCAATAATCGGATACCCGGACCACAATACGATCATAAGGACCGCAATCCAGATGCTCATAGACGGAACCCCCCACGGAGTGGTCTACAAATTCCTGGAAAAGAAACGCCAGGAGCTTATAAAGTCCCAGCTTGACTCAATCGAACTTTACTGAAAACCTGGTAAAAAGCCCGGAGGGGACTACTTATTTCAACCCCCTGCGGGCCCCATTACCACTAAATTATGGAACAATCAATTGAAATAATCAAATCTTACTTTTTTTAAGGTTTCCGACCCCCCATCCCTTTAACCTTTGTTATAATCATCCCCATAAGAATCATCTTCACCATCATCTTCGTTATCATCCCCCTCATTCAAAGACCCATCCTTAAACCCGGCCCCTGCAAGGAACTTTCCGCGTCCCGCTTTTACCGTAATTGCCTCCTCCATCCAGACCACCTCCCCCCTCGAAAGAGTATACTCCGGAAACACCCCATCCATGCCCTCAAAAGGCGTCCAACCGGCCTTACTGTGCAGCAGGTCAGCCTTGATCGGACGGATATCCCGCGGGTTTACAATAATAAGATCCGCATCAAAGCCTTCCGCAAGCCTCCCTTTGGAATGCCGGTCAAGCCCGAAAACCTTTGCAGGGTTCAGACTCGTAGCCCGGATCATCCGTCCGAGAGGCAGGATATTCTTCTTTACTGCGGCAAGCATAAGGGGCATCAGGGTCTCGACCCCGGGAACTCCCGAAGGCGCCTGCCGGACATCCGTGTCCTTTTCGGACAAACGGTGGGGTGCATGGTCCGAGGCCACCATGTCAACAGTCCCGTCATTCAGGCCGTTTGTAAGGGCTTTGATGCTCTGCAGGTTTCTGAGAGGCGGGTTCATTTTACCAAAAGTCCCGAGCCGCTCCCAATCCTTTGTTGAGAGGAAAAGGTGGTGGGGAGTGACCTCACAGCTTATGAGGGAAGGCTGTTCCGCCTTTTTTGCAAGGTACTTTTCCTTCCTTATAATCCCCACGGCTTCAAGGGTACTTATATGACAGAAATGAGCCCGGGTCTTGAGAGAACCTGCAAGGCCCACTGCCTTCTGGATAGCCATTGCCTCGCAGATATTGGGACGGGCCTTTGAATGATAATCCGGGGAAGTATAGGTTTTCAAAAGGGACTCACACTCAAGCCGCAGCTTTTCGTCCTCGGCATGAATGGTAGCGAGCGCCCCAAGCCTTTTGATTTCCCCCAGAGCGGCCTCAAACGCCTCCTCGCTGATATTGAGCCCCCCCGTGGACTCGGCCATGAAAATCTCCCCGAAAGCAAAAGCTCCAAGCCCCCAGAGTTCCCCCAGTTTGTCAATATTACCGGTAACCCCCCCGTTAATCCCGAAATCCACAATGGACTTTCTCCGGGCCAGTTTGTGTTTCAGGAAAAAAGAACGTCTGTCCGTGGTGGGAGGTATGGAATTGGGCTGGTCGATGACTGTGGTAATTCCCCCCGCGGCCGCAGCACAGGACCCTGTGTACCAGGTCTCTTTGGACGTCATCCCGGGTTCTCTGAAATGCACATGCACATCAATTCCCGCAGGCAGGGTAAGGGCCCCCCCGGCATCTATTATGAGGTCCGAACTGGAGACTCGGAGATCTTTTCCGATCCTGGCAACCTTTCCGTCCTCAATGATGATTTCAGCAGGCTGAAGACAGTTATCATGGTAAATTTTGGTATTTTTGATGAAAATATCAGGCATGGGCGTTTATATGCTCAAAACCATACTTAAAACCTGCACCTGAACGAAATCCGGTAAAAAAGAGAAAGGAAAATGGGAGGAACGGAGCCGGAAAAAAAGAAAACGGCTCAGTTCAGCTTAACTCGTTCAGCCGTTGCAAGGTAGACAGTGTCCTCACAGACATTGCAGCAGTGGTCGGCAATCCTTTCCAGGTAGCGTATCAGGAAAAGCACATAAGTCCCCCTGGAAATAAGGCCCGGGTCCTTTGCCATCATCTCGATAAGCTCCACCCAGACCTTATAGAAAAGTTCATCGACCCCGTTATCCAGAGTCGCGGTTTCCCGGGCCAGTTCGGAATCCCTGCCCTCAAAGGCCCGGAGGGATTTTGAAAGCATCTCCCCGGCTATATCGGCCATCTTTTTTGTATCCACAAGCGGCTTTATGTGTTCACCTTCGATTTTACCGGGGATTTTCGCTATATTAATGGAAAGGCCCGCTATTCTTCTGAGGTCGGCCGTGACCTTGAGCCCGGAGATTACAAAGCGAAGATCTCCTGCAAGGGGCTGCTGAAGGGCCAGCAGCTCGAAAGTTGAAACCTCGATTGCCCGCTCAAGTTCATCCACCTCGGGCTCCAGGTCAAGGGTTCTCTGAGCAAGTTCGACATCAAGCTCAAGCACCGACTTCATGGAATCCCGGAAAATCCGCCCTGTCATTTCCCCGAAAGAGCCTATCAACTCTTTCAGGAAAACCAGTTGCTCCTGATATTTATTTCGGACCATTTCAATCACCCAAACTTTCCGGTAATATAATCCTCGGTACTCTGCACTTTCGGATTCTCAAAGATCTGTCTCGTCTCGCCAAACTCAATCAGCTCCCCCATCAGGAAAAAGGCCGTATTATCGGATATCCTTGCAGCCTGCTGCATATTATGAGTTACGATTACAATAGTATAATCCTTTTTCAACTCCAGAATCAGGTCTTCGATCCTGGCTGTGGAAATAGGATCAAGCGCACTGCAGGGTTCGTCAAAAAGAAGGATTTCCGGCTTTACGGCAAGGGTCCGGGCAATACAGAGCCTCTGTTGCTGCCCCCCACTCAGAGATAAAGCAGACGAAGTCAACCGATCCGAGGTTTCGCCCCAGAGGGCAGCCGAGCGAAGCGCCTCCTCGACAAGCCCGTCAAGGTCTTTTTTCCGGACCCCGTGGATGCGCGGGCCGTAGGCGATATTGTCATAGATGGACATTGGGAAGGGGTTTGCTTTCTGAAAGACCATCCCTACACGTTTCCTGAGTTCCACCACGTCCAGGCCCCCGGAATAGATATCCTTTCCCTCAATTGAGACCGGACCTTCAATTTTACAATTTTTAATAAGGTCATTCATCCGGTTCAAACAGCGTATAAAAGTGGACTTCCCACAGCCCGAAGGCCCTATAAGAGCAGTGACGCTTTTTTCCGGGACCGCCAGAGAGATGTCCTTAAGAGCATGTTTTTCCCCGTACCAGAGATTCAGGTTTTTAACTTCAATCCGGGGCCGAGCCTTGTCTTGAACAGCTTCACTCATTTCATTTACCTCAAAGAAATAAAGAATTAACACGAACAACTTGACACGAACAACTTGACACGAACAACTTGACACGAACAATTTAGCACGA
>JAQVBP010000012.1:5448-31027 GCA_028690255.1 Methanosarcinaceae archaeon | reverse complement strand
ACATATAGAACCCCCCCAGGAAAACTTCAAGATTCCCCGCGGATACGACACCTCCGTAATCAAGCTCTATTTCTGGCTAGGGCTCGTATCCGCAGCCTTGCTGAGGATTATAATAATAGCGGACCACTACAACCCCCTCTACGCGAAGGTAATCTGGTACCTCGGGGTTGCGGGATACCTCTGGTTTTTCGCTCACAGGTACCACATTGCAGAACGCAGGTTTGGGGTAATAAAAGACCTGGATTTACTTAAAAAAATACAAACGAGGGAAACGATGTCCGAAAAAGATTACGAAGGGCTTGAGTACCTGCTCTGGAGCCATTCAGTCTCAAAGGAACGTACAAATTATCTTATTATCTCCGTTTTATCGGTAGTTTCGATAATTGCGTCCCTTATCTTTGATTTAGGAATCCTGAAGCCCTGAATTTCAGGGATTCCTTTTATGGGGAGCCAGGATTCGGTCAGGGGTTGCCGGATTCAGTCAATGGTAAAAACCTGTCACAAAACAGCGGCCCGAATCAGAGGTTTCCCACTCAAGGTGTAACGTTGCCTCCCCATTACCTTCAAACATCTTGCATTCTATTGGGTGGTATCCCTGCTTCAGAAATATTGTAACGTTTCTATGTCCAAGATTGTGGTATCCTCCATAATCAATTTCAAGAGAATTATCAATAGTGAGCCATGAACCATCATCCGAGGTCAGAATAAAAGTGTATTCATCATCCTTATCAATCCACAGATAACCTTCGTAGACGACGCTAAATTCATTTTTTTCAATATTATCTGGAAGATTTTTGTGGGGCCAGTCAGGTTCATCACTTTCGCAGCCCTCCTTTTGCCCTGCTTTATCAGCGAAACGTATCCTTGAAACCCCTTCCTGAACCACCCCAACTCCGTTAAAATTTATGTTATCATAATAGGTAGCTAAAAGCCCGGATTTATAAGGAACAATACTCCCCATTTCTACCCCTTTCCGGAGTTTTTGTGTAAAAACCGGTTTCCGGGTTTCAAGATCCACGATTTTTAAAGTCACCGCTTCCTCTGCAGGAATCCGGAGAGGGGACCCATCAATTTCGTTTAGATGTATTATTTTTGTATCTCCGGTTTCCATGTTTCCGAGCTCTGTTGGGTCCAGGAGGTAACTTGTTTCTCCCACTTCAAGGATCAGGGAATTGGATGAGGGATCAAAATTAAAAGGATCTCCCCCCAGGTGCTCTATTTTCAGGGTGCTTTCATCGAGAGAACTTGCCTGAAAGTTTACAAGTGGTGCAGAGTCGGTGTTGTCATTGAATCCGGATAATGATGAGAAAAGACATGCTGCAATAATAAAAACTATAACAAGCATGAGCGAGACCCCCACGGCAGGAGAAAAACCGCTTTCATTACCCTTAAGCTGTTTGATATTCATGGGGGGCACCTTCATCTAAATAAAGTATAATTGTAATTTCATCAAATGAAAACAAACCGGATATTTTTTACCAGTTGTGATTTCCAAACTATTTAAATCTTGTATATAAAAATAAAATATTAAAAGTTGTATTAAATATAAAAATATAATATCAAGCTGTCTCAAAACTAAATCCGATTATACAATTGGGACAAAATATCCAACTATAAGGTAAAACTATTCCAGAATTATAGAATAACCCCCCTGCCTATGTTTAAAGCCCACAATAATCATTATCCAATTGGTAGAATTGAGTCGAGTTTTGATACAGCCCCATATAGGAAAAATAAGCCGTAAACTCAGGGATGTAAAATCGGGGAAAAAAGGATTATTTTTTAAAAAATGGCCCCCTGTTCAGGGAGCCGCCGCCGCAAACCAGAGCCCTCTGGTCTCATCAAGCCCGAGCATCAGGTTCATGTTCTGGACGGCCTGACCCGAGGCCCCTTTCACAAGGTTGTCGATTGCCGAAATCACGACCACCCTCCCGGTAACAGGGTCCACCTCAAAGCCTATGTCGCAGAAGTTAGTGCCCCTTACCGCGGTTAAGGACGGAACTCCTTCAACGAGCCGCACAAACGGTTTTCCTCTGTAAAAGTCCCGGAAAATGTCCTGTACCTCTTCGGCCGAAACCCTGTCCTTCATAAAAAGGTGGGCCGTTGTGAGGATGCCCCGAATAGAGGGGACCACCTGAGGGGTGAAATTTATATTATTCAGGTTTGCGTCAAGCCGGTTCAATTCCTGGAAGATCTCAGCTCTGTGCCTGTGGGAGGTCAGTTTGTAAGCGATTACGTTTTCCGCCAGGTTCGGGTAATGGGAAGTTGCTCCCGGCTTGAACCCGGCTCCTGAAATTCCTGTTTTCGAATCGAAGACCGCAAGCTCGACCAGGCCTGCTTTTGCAAGAGGCGCTGCCGCAAGGGAGGCACCTGTTGGAAAACAGCCCGGGTTTGCTATAAAAGACTCTCCGGAAACCTCGGGGTGCAGTTCGGGAAGCCCGTAAACCGCGTGTCTTCCCGGGTCCGTATGTTCAACCTCATACACTTTTTCAAAAATTCCGTCCTCAAGCCTGTAATCGGCACTTAGGTCAATTACCTTCGTCTTCCCGTCAAGCAGCTCCGGCACGTAGTTCATTGCCGTTTTGTGGGGGACTGCAAGGAATACAACATCACAGCGCTCCCTCACTTCATCCATACCAGGGTTTTCATACTCAAGGTCCAGAAAATCCAGGAGGTGGCGGTGAGTCTCTGTAACCGGTTTTCCCGCAAGGCTGCGAGACGTTGCAAGTACGGGCTCAACGTCGGGGTGGTTGAGCAATAAACGCAAAAGTTCGCCTCCGGTATATCCGGAAGCGCCTATAATTCCTGCTTTAATCATGGTCCTACACCTGATAAGGAAACAGCCCTCCCCTAAATTAAAGTTTTTATCCGAAAACGGGCCGGTAAAGTCGGAAAATTAAGAAAATGGACAGAAAGGAATGAAAAATATGGTGAAAAATTCCTGCGTCCCCGGATAAATAACCTGTCTTACAGGATAAAATTAACCAACATTATATATATGCATATTAATAGGGCGCAATTTTTCAATAAGTTTATATCTATTTATTATCATCAAAAACTGTCGTAAATAATTAATGATTTTAGGTTTGCCTAATTTATGTATTTGAAATTTGAATGTTAAATAAAAATGATACTCCGGGAGGTATCAAAAATGAACCCGAATTCGTTAGACAGAAGCATTGACAGAGCTTCCCAGACCATGCTCCGGGAAGCCAGAAGTGCAGGTATTGAGACAGTATGGGACCGTTATGAGAAACAGCTTCCACAATGCAGTTTCGGGCAACTGGGGATCTGCTGCCGCAACTGCAACATGGGCCCATGCAGAATAGATCCTTTTGGAGAAGGGGCCGAAAAAGGAGTATGTGGGGCCACGGCCGACATCATAGTTGCGAGGAATCTTCTCAGGATGATAGCAGCAGGAGCTGCCGCCCACTCCGACCATGCAAGAGACGCTGTCCTGACTTTCAAGCGCATGTGCGAAGGAGCTGCCGGAAGCTACAACATAAAAGACGAGGCAAAACTGTACTCCCTTGCCACCGAATACGGAATCCCTACGGATAACCGGACCAGAGAAGAGGTGGCCTCCGAACTTGCGGACTCCCTGATAGCCGAATTCGGAAAACAGGCCGGGCCGATCTGCTTTACCCGGAGGGCCCCTGAAGCCCGGATAAAACTCTGGCAGAAAATCGGGATCGACCCCCGGGGAATTGACCGGGAAATCGTGGAGTGCATGCACAGGACCCATATCGGGGTTGACAACGACGCAACCCACATCCTCCTGCACGGACTCCGGACGAGTCTTTCGGACGGCTGGGGCGGGTCCATGATCGCAACCGAAGTCCAGGACGTGCTTTTCGGAACCCCAAAACCGGTTACATCCAGCGTGAACCTCGGCGTCCTTTCGGAAGGTAAGGTAAATATACTCATCCACGGGCACGAACCTATCCTTTCGGAAATGATTGTCGAAGCCGCAGAAGCCCCTGAAATCCTGAAACTAGCGGAGAAAATGGGAGCAAAGGGCATTAATATTGCAGGCATGTGCTGCACCGGAAACGAAACCCTCATGCGTCACGGAGTTCCCACTGCAGGAAATTTCCTTCAGCAGGAACTGGCCATAATCACGGGGGCAGTCGAGGCCATGGTTGTGGATGTCCAGTGCATCATGCCGGCTCTCGGTCAGCTTACGAGCTGCTACCACACGAAATTCATTTCCACCTCTCCGAAAGCCGAGTTTCCGGGGGCTCTCAGAATGGAGTTCCATGAAGAGGAAGCCTTTGAGACCGCAAAGAAAATTGTCCGGGCAGCCGTTGAGAACTTCCCGAACCGGAACTCCTCAAAGGTGATCATCCCTGCCGAAAAACAGGCCTGTATGGTGGGTTTCAGCGCGGAAGCCATTCTCAGCGCCCTCGGCGGAACTCCGGAACCCCTGCTTGATGCCATTAAAAGCGGGGCTGTCAAAGGTATCGGGGCCGTTGTGGGCTGCAACAACGTCAAGATCAAGCACAACTACGGACACGTCAACCTTGTCAAAGAACTGATCAAAAACGATGTGCTCGTGGTCACTACAGGCTGCAATGCCATCGCCTGTGCGGAAGCCGGGCTTCTCTCCCCCGAGGCCGCCGAACTTGCAGGCCCCGGGCTAAAAGCAGTCTGCAAGGCCCTCGGAGGAATTCCGCCGGTCCTGCACATGGGCTCCTGCGTGGACATAAGCCGCATCCTGGTGCTCACGGCAGTAGTTGCAAAGGCTCTCGGCGTGGATATTAGTGACCTGCCGGCAGCAGGGGCCGCTCCGGAATGGATGAGTGAAAAAGCGGTTAGCATTGGAGCTTATGTGGTTTCTTCAGGGGTTCACACGGTGCTGGGCACAGTTCCTCCGGTTCTTGGAAGTGAGACTGTTACCGGGCTTTTGACCTCGGGCCTGAACGGGGTTGTGGGGGCCAGTTTTGCAGTTGAACCCGATCCCTTCAAAGCCGCAGAGCTCATGCTTTCACATATCGAAGCCAAAAGAAAAGCCCTGGGGCTTGAGTGATCCGGGAGTTGAGTCCATATGAAAGAAGTAATGATCCGGCCGGAACTTTGCATGGGCTGCCGTTCCTGTGAAATTGCCTGTGCAGTTGAACATTCGAAAAAAAAGGAACTTTTTTCGGCAATCCGGGAAAAGCCGACTCCAAAAAAACGGATCTATGTCGAGTACATCCCTGAACTTGCGGTTCCGGTCCCGGTTACCTGCCGCCATTGCGAAGATGCACCCTGTACGACAATCTGCCCAACAGGAGCAATCAGTCGGGACGAACTTACCCGAAAAGTTATCCATGATCCCGAGTTCTGCATAGGTTGCTGGGCCTGTTCGATGGTCTGTAACTATGGAGTTATCGGGAAAGAAAAGGAAGCAAGAGTGGCCGTGAAATGCGACCTCTGCCCTGATCGGGAGGTCCCTGCCTGTGTGGTGGCCTGCCCGACAAACGCCCTGGTCTTTGCCGAAGTGGAAGAGTTTTCAGGAATCAAGCGGGCCAAAGTTGCTCTGAAAATGGCGAAAGGGGTACAGATGGGGGCCGGAAAAGCTCACTAAATGGCGAAAATTCCAGTATCCGGTTTCAGAGTAGTTCCGGAATAGCTCCGGAAATAATACCGGAATAATACTGCGGAGGAAAGGTATGGAAGAAAGATCCCTGCACCCCAGCATCTGCCCTTACTGCAGCGTTGGCTGTGGGTTTTATATCGAGCTTGAAAAAGGAAGACCTGTGGGCATTCGATATATGCCCGAACACCCCGTAAATGAAGGGGCTCTTTGCCCTAAAGGAAACGCAGCCCTTGAAATCCTGACTCACCCTGAAAGGCTGACTCACCCCCTCAGGAAAAGTGAAAAGGGCTGGGAAAAACTGAGCTGGAACGAGGCCCTGGACACTCTTGCTGAAAAAATCAGAGAAGTGCGAGGCAAGGCCGGGCCTGAGGCCCTGGCATTCCTCGGCTCTGCCAAATGCAGCAACGAGGAAAACTACCTCCTCCAGAAAATCGCCCGCATGTTAGGAACCAATAACGTGGACAACTGCGCAAGGCTCTGTCACGCCTCAACCATCACAGGTCTTGGAAAAACCCTGGGCGCGGGGGCCATGACAAACCCGCTCTCGGACCTGGCTCATTCGGAGTGTATCTTTGTTGTCGGGTCCAATTTTGCGGAAAACCATCCCCCGGTTGCCCGCAGGGTTCTTCAGGCTAAAGATCGGGGAGCTTCGCTAATAGTAGCCGACCCCCGCCTGACACCGTCGGCCTGGCTTTCGGACCTGACTCTCCGGCTCAGGCCCGGAACTGACATTGCCCTCATAAACGGGCTGATGCAGGTAATTCTTGCTGAGGGGCTTGAGGACAGAGTGTTTATCCGGAAACGGACTGTCGGGATTGAGGGCCTTGAAAAAGCCCTGAAAAAATACACCCCAAAAACCGTTTCCCGGATAACGGGGGTACCTGCAGGAGACATTATAAAAGCTGCCAGGACTTTTGCAAAGGCTGAAACGGCTTCCGTTGTCTATTCCATGGGAATTACCCAGCACGTTTCGGGTACGGACAACGTGACCGCCTGTGCCGATCTGGCCCTTCTCTGCGGGCATCTGGGAAAAAAGGGAGCCGGAATCCTTCCCCTGAGGGGCCAGAACAACGTGCAGGGGGCCTGCGACATGGGGGTACTTGCCGAATTTTTTCCCGGATACGTGAAAACCGACAGGGCCGGAAACCAGGAATGGCTAAAAAAGGCCTGGGGGCTGGAAAAGTTGCCGGAAAAAAAAGGCCTTGTTGCAACCGAAATGGTGGATGCGGTTTTTGGGGGTTCTCTGAAATTTGCCTATATTATGGGAAGAGACCCTGTCAACTCCACTCCGAATGCCTCAAAGTTGAAGAAAGCTCTGGATTCTCTTGACTTTCTGGTAGTGCAGGATATTTTCCTGACTGATTCCGCAAAACACGCAGATCTGGTACTCCCTGCCGCGGCCTGGGCTGAAAAGGAAGGAAGTTTCACCTCTACGGAACGACGGATCCAGTGGGTGGAAAGAACCCTTGTTTCACCCGGAGATGCAAAACCGGATCTTGAGATTCTAATAGAGCTTGCAAACCGGCTCGGGCTGGATGCGACTTATAAAGAAGCAGGGGATGTGCTTGCTGAAATTGCCCGCACGGTTCCGGCTTACGGAGGCCTGAGTAAAGAGAGGTTAAAAGAAGGATGCGGGCTTATCTGGCCCTGTCCTGACGCCCTGCACCCCGGAACCCCGATTCTGCACACGGAATCTTTCTCGACCCCGAATGGGCTTGCAAGCTTCGTTCCTGTGGAATTCCTGGAGCCTGCCGAGCCCCCTGATTCGGATTATCCATTTCTCCTGATCACAGGCAGGACAGGCCTGCATTACAATGCGGGTTCCATGAGCCGGCGGAGCGAGGCGTTGCTTTGTAGGGAGCCTGAACTCTACGTGGAACTTAATCCTGCCGATGCGGAAGCTCTGGCCCTTGAGGCCGGAACTATTATTGTGATTGAGACCCGGCGGGGCCGGACGGAGGCAAAGGCCAGGTTGACTCAAAGAGTAGACCGTGGGGTGCTTTTCATGCCTTTTCATTTCCCGGGTACGAACCTGCTGACTGCGGATGCCCTTGACAGGGAATCCAAAATTCCCGGGTTTAAGGGTTCAGCCTGCCGGATATGGAGGAGGTAAAGGTGACAAAAGCCGTATATGTAAACCTTTCTCACTGTATTGCCTGTAAGGCCTGTGAGCTGGCCTGTGAGCGGGAGTACGGGGAAGCACGGGTAAGGGTAGAGGTCGTTTTGAACGGGGCGGGGGGCGGGGTTGGAGTTCCTGTTTCCTGCCGCCAGTGTGAGACCCCTTTCTGTGCGCTTGCCTGTCCTGAAAATGCCCTGGGCAGGGAAGTTGATGGGCTTAAATTTGATTCCGGGCTCTGTTCAGACTGCGGACTCTGTGTCCTGGCCTGCCCTTTCGGAGCAATCGAGCTGAAAAAGGCGGGAGGAGGGTCAGGGACATCCTTTCTCAACTTATCAGGAACCGTTGTGCGTTGTGAGCTCTGCCCTGGAAAAGAGACGCCGGTCTGTGTGGCGACATGTCCTGCCGGGGCTCTCGTCTATACTGATTGTGAGAGTTTCGGGAAAAATATCAGGCGGGGAAAAGGAAAAAAATGCTTGAAGCCATCTCCGGCCCCCCTCTGACATTACAGGAGCTGAAAAAATGAACAAAAAACCCGTATACCTGGAAATTGATTTTGATAAATGTATCGGATGCAGGGCCTGTACTTCGAGCTGTCCGAACGGTTTTATCCGCCTTTCGGAAACTGGGAGGCAAAGAACCATCGTTTTTCCGGAAAGCTGTGGTATGGACTGCCAAGCTTGTGTTTCAGCCTGTCCTGAGGATGCAATCCGGTTTGCCCGGGCTCAAGAATATGAAGAGGTTCGAAAAAATAAAGAAAAACAGGCAGAAAGGGTCATATCCGGGAGCTCGGAGTTCGAGTTATGTTTTGAACTTGTGGTCTGCAGAAAATGCAAGAGACCTTTTGCAACTGAAAAGGAATTGAAACGGGTCCTTGAGGCAATAGATGCTGAAATTTCCTCTTCGGAATATGCCTGGAAAGGGTTATGTCCTTCCTGCAGGCGGGACCTTTTGCGGGAACGGGAAGCAAGAGCGGTTTTGCGGGTCAGAAAATTTTGAATGAATTTTAAAGAGGGCAGGCTCTGCCCCCCTCCCCTCTTTATAACATATTTTTTTGTATAATTACAAAATGACCGCCGGAGTTATGCCATTTACGGTTACTCTGGTGTTTGGTTATTCTGCTTCTCCGAAATAAGGTTTATAGTTCGCTTGCTGTTGCACATACAATGCAACTAAAGGAATAATCAAAGATTTATCCGTTCCCGAAACACAATTCGGGAAGCGCATCTCGGGTGTTATACACAGATCTTTTTTAAACCCTGGAAGACATCTTCAAGAAGTTCCGCAGGGATTCCAACGGTCATTTCCTCATCAGCAATCTCAGTGTAGGCCCGGCTCCCGCTGCAGCCAACGGTGATTCCGATTTCTCCGTCCCTGTAGGCCTGAACCACTCCGTCGGAACAGATGCTCTGTTTACCTGCGAACCCGACGTTGAGCCTGCCCCCGCTCTTATAAAGGGCGGCCTGGGTAAGCAGCATGACCTGTTTGGGGTTGCAGATAATCACAACGACGTCCGGCTCAAAGGAAGTGTTTTCAAGGGCCCCGTAGACCACGGCCCGGGTGGAGTTTGCGGGAAGCATAGGGGCATTTTCCACGGTTCTCCTTGCAGCGTTAACGTTGCTGAAGTGTTTGAGGCCCCTGTAATAAAACTCCCCTCTTGCGACTTTTTCCGGCATATGCCCAAGCCCCATTGAGGCGGCCCCGCCTTTGCACTGCTGGTCCTCCCCAAGCGAGTAAAACTCTTCCTTTGTCCTCCGAACCCTGTCAATCATCTGGCAGTGCCTCATGGCTTTGTCTACCCTCTCAATCCCTTCAGGGATTTCATTTCCTTCGGGAACCAGCTTTACCGCAACAGGGGAAGTCTTGAGGTTAAGCATGTTAATGATTTCAATGCTGTATTCGTTGATTGTTTTTAGATCCATTTTGTTCACTCACATCATGCATTTTTTTAATTCGCACCCTATTTAGACATGTATATTAAATTTGATAAGAATAAGTTGTTTCATTGTGGGGTAACTGTACACAACCGATGTAGAAATAAACGGCTTTAAGATATAAATATTACGGAAAAAAATATATAATTGACAAAAACCCGATACAGTTCACGCTGTAAAATTCCGTCTCCCCAAAAGAAGAAACCTGGAATTGGTGGTTCAGTCCTATTTTGTGGTCCCCTTTCAGGGATATTATTCAAGTTTTTCAAAAATGATTTCCATTTTTCCCATCTGTCGGGCCAGGTTCTTTGAGATCATCTCGTTTTCCAGCCACAGAGCATTCATCACCGTTGTGGGGATATAGCAGGTGGGAGTTAACGGGTTTTCCAGGGACTTTTTCGCAAGTATGCTGTCCGGCCCGCCCATGAGGTCTTCCATCCCCATGTCAAAGTGGGTGCCCCATTTCCTTATCTTTTCACAGGTGCTCTTTACATGGATGTGGGTTGTCTTGCCTTCCCTGGTGGCAATTATCGTAGTCTTGTGTCCGCAGATCGTGTTTAGTGAAATTTCCGTAGCCATGGTTCTGTTCCTTCTTACTTATTTAGAAGATCTCGTCTGATTTTTATGTCTCTTATAATATATATGATTTGGTATTTGATATTTGTCTTTATCGTGTCCGCAAGAGAATAAAGGGTGGGTAATTGACTGCGAAAACTTTGCCCCCCAATAAACAAAACTATTTTTTCTCTCAATACATATCTATTTATATCTGTCTTCTTTTTTACTCTTCATTCTCTATTAGCTGTATTTTCCTTAACTGCGGGTATGGAATTCTGGCCTATCAGGCCGGTTGATCGCAAAGTTCTTATACAATCTTATTTGTAATCATACGACCATAATAAACGCGGTACTTGAGGTATTCTACTAATAACAGGGATGCTTCATTAAAATATATCCATTTATATATTACCTAAATTATCAAGATGTTTATTTAAAAATGAAGGCCGGATGACAGCAGGTCCCCGCCTGAAACCCTTATCTGAAAATAAAAATATTGAGGCTTTTGTATGAGATGGCAAGGTAGTTCCAGAAGAACAGTAACCGGCGGAAAAGTAACTTCATCCCGCGGAAAGCGTAAATTCGAAATCGGGCGCGAATCCGCAGATACACGCATCAGTGAGACAAAGAGAAAGAACATTTCCACTCGTGGAGGCAACAGGAAAGTAAGGCTTCTCCAGTGCGATGTTGCAAACGTAACCAACCCCAAAGACGGGAAGACCGTTCCAGCCACCATTGAGAACGTGATTGGAAATGACGCAAACAAGCACTACATCAGACGTAACATCCTTACAAAGGGCTCCGTCATCAAGACCTCCCTGGGACTTGCAAAGGTAACCAGCAGGCCGGGTCAGGAAGGAGTCGTAAACGCTGTACTTACCGAATAAATAATTTCGAGGGAAGGGGCAAATTTTGTCGGGTTACCCCGGCCCGGGCTGTTCCCTGTCAGGACGTTCTTATTCAGGGCTTTTCCTGATCTCAGGCATAAGCCGGAATAGCCTGGATCTGAAATAGGCTATACCTTCCTTTTAAGTTCAGATTATATACCTGTTTTTCACAATATATCTGATGCGGGTGACCAGTATGGATGAAAAAATAAGACATATTCTGGAAATTCTTGAAAATGATGCCAGAGCAAGCCCGGAGGAGATCTCCACCCTTACTGGTATGTCCGTTCAGGAAGTTTCCCAAGCTATTTCAAAGCTTGAAGAATCGGGAGTTATCCGACACTACAAGGCCATCGTTGACTGGGATCTTGTAGGGGAAAACTATGTTTACGCCGTGATCGGATTGAAGGTCACCCTTGAGCGCAATCTGGGTTACCAGGCAATCGCGGAAAGGATCTACAAGTTCCCCGAGGTCCGCTCAGTTCGTTTGCTTTCAGGAGATCATGACATATCTTTGACCGTCCGTGGCAAGTCTATGAAGGATGTGGCCTTTTTCGTAGCGGAAAAAATAGCGACTCTTGACCAGGTTCAGGGTACTTTTACCCATTTCGTTCTGAAAACATACAAGGAAGATGGGGTAATCCTGCACGAACCCGAAACCTTCGAACGGCTACCGATATCGTTTTAATCGATATACAATCTTTATATAATTAACCATAAGTGAATATATAATATTTATCTACGATGTCGGTAAGCCGTAACTTCGATAAAAAATACTACATAGGTATGTAGCAATAATACGTAGTATCATGTCATATCATGCGTATAATGTCGTATCGAATCAATTACAATAGTTCGTAATTATTCAACACCTGATTGTTGACGCGACAGTAGTAATAATACGTAGTAATAATAAACAATAATATTTTTCTTCCTTATCGGGGTGTTTTTTTGAGACCTTCATGTGATCCTTCGAAATTTGTAGGGGATAATGTCAAAAGGTTACCTCCTTCAGGGATAAGGCGCTTTTTTGACCTTGTTACCGAACTTGACGATGTAATCTCACTCGGAGTCGGCGAGCCGGATTTCGCCACCCCCTGGCATATCCGGGAGATGTGCATCCATTCCCTTGAAAAGGGGCAGACCTCCTACACCTCCAACTACGGGCTCCCGGAACTCAGGGATGCCCTTTCCAGGACCTACTCCCACAGGTACGGCCTTGACTATAACCCGGCCTCCGAAATCCTCGTAACCACCGGAGTCAGCGAGGCCCTGGATCTGGCCATCCGGGCCGTTGTCAATCCCGGAGAGGAAGTTGTTGTTGTCCAACCCTCCTATGTGGCCTATCTCCCGGCCGTGATGCTGGCAGGAGGAATCCCTGTCCCGGTATCCACTACCGCGGAGGACGAGTTCAGACTGACCGCAGAAACTCTTGAACCTGCCCTCACTGAAAAAACAAAGGCAATTGTGCTCAATTACCCCAACAACCCCACGGGAGCCATCATGACCCGAAAGGACCTGGAAGAAATTGCAGATCTTGTTGTGGAACACGACCTGGTGGTGATCTCGGATGAGGTCTATGAGTGCCTGACCTATGGGGGTAAGCACGTCCCTGCGTCTTCTCTGGAAGGCCTTAAAGAAAGGACCCTCATGCTCAACGGCTTTTCCAAAGCCTATGCAATGACAGGGCTCAGGCTCGGCTTTGCTATGGGCCCCTCGGAAATCATTCATGCCATGATGCTTATCCACCAGTACACAATGCTCTGCGCCCCCGTTACAGCCCAGATAGGGGCAATCGAGGCCCTTTTAAACGGTACGGAGGAGATGGAGCGGATGATACGGGAATACGACCGCAGGCGGCATTTCGTCATGAACGGTTTTGATAAAATAGGGCTTGACTGCTTTACTCCGAAAGGTGCGTTTTACACCTTCCCCTACATAGGA
Organism: Methanosarcinaceae archaeon; assembly: GCA_028690255.1. Lineage (GTDB taxonomy): Archaea > Halobacteriota > Methanosarcinia > Methanosarcinales > Methanosarcinaceae > JAQVBP01. The sequence goes on along the minus strand of JAQVBP010000012.1, from coordinate 18,007 downwards.
GACACAGGCCTGTCTTCCGCCGAGTTTGCAGAGGGACTCTTAAACGAAAGGAAAGTGGCCACAATTCCAGGGGACTCATTCGGAGAGGCCGGAGAAGGGTTCCTGCGCTGCGCCTATGCAGCTTCTCTTGAAGACCTCAAAATAGCTCTTGAAAGAATGGGGGACTTTATAGATGGATTAAAACAGTGAACGGCAATTCCCTTTATGCCATAAACATATGGCAGTTAAAGGGGTACTTTTTTTCATTCCCATAAACATTTTTTGCTTATGAATTTCTTGCATCCGGATGTTTTTGCAAATATTTTCATAAAATATTCACAAAACATCCGCTCTTTGAGCGTAAAATAACTCCCTTAATGCGAGAACCCCTCACGACTAAAGTCAGAGGCATCCTGTCTGAAGGGTCGTGAAATTGAAAGCAAGCTGCAGTTAATATTCCTCAAATAGTATAACTTATATATACACCGAAACTTATTAACCTGAAAACCCCTGTGAAATCATCTTAAATATGGCCATTTTACCGGGCCGGGTTTCAAGGTTACGTTTTCCAATATCAATTATCAGGGCTTTATTTCTTCTCAAAAGAAATTAAAATAATGCTTATCAAACTCAAATGGTGAGGACATCTTGCTTTCAGAGGACTTAAAACAGAAAATTGACCGTATTCTGCTAGCCGTCGGTTTTTCCCTGATGATAGGGATTATGATTCTCGGCCAGGAATTCCGCACGGCTGTGGGAGAGGCCGTTGGGATTTTGATGGATCCTATAGCCACAGTAGTGGGGCCGGAAAATTTCCATATTATCCTGCTCGTGATGGCGGCAATTACCGCAATCTATGCTTCGCTTATCCAGAAGTACGCTATCGACTGGGATCTTATGAGAAACACCCAGGAGCGCATGAAGGCATTCCAGAAAGAATTCAGGGAAGCCCAGCTTTCCCAGAATACCTACATGCTCAAGAAGCTTGAGGACCAGCGCAAGGAGATGATGGACGACCAGATGAAGATGTCCAAGCAGCAGTTCAAGCCCATGGCCTACATCAGTATCCTCTCCCTCCCGCTTTTCATGTGGATGTATCACTATATCAGCGGGCACGGGGCCGCAACTATGATCTTTCCCTTCTGGGGAGAGCAGTTGCTCACGGACCAGGTTTTCGGGCCCTTCCAGTACTGGCTCTTCTGGTACTTCATCTCCTCTCTCGGGGTAAGTCAGCTTGTGAGAAAGGCGCTGAATATCGGTGGGGTCTGATGCTATTAACGATAAGCGGACTTCCGGGGAGCGGAACCACCACAATTTCTCGGCTGGTTTCCGAATATTACAGGGTCGAGGTTATCTCCTCGGGAGAGATATTCAGACAGCTTGCAAGGGAAAGGGGGCTGAGCCTCTCCGAATTCGGAGCCATGGCCGAAGCCGACCCGGCCATTGACCTGGAAATTGACAAAAACCAGAAAGAAATCGCACACAGTTACGATGACATTATTCTGGAAAGCCGGCTTGCGGGGCACATGGCCGAAGGGGTGCCCGATGTCATCAAGGTCTGTATAAAGGCCCCGCGACTTCTCAGAGTAAAAAGGATACAGAAACGGGAAAAGGTCACCTCTTTTGATGAGGTCCTTGAAAAAACCACGGAAAGGGAAAAATCCGAAACCCTCAGGTATAAGAAATACTATGATATTGACATCGACGACCTCTCCATATATGATATTGTCATAGACTCCTCGAAATGGAACCCCTACCAGACCCTGAACATTCTTAAAGTAGCAATCGATTCCTTTGGCGGGTTTTGACCGGACCCCACGCCAACATCCGTATTTTAATTTGAAGCAGAACTCCCGTGAATTTATTACGGGAGATTTATTTACTACACACAGATTTGATTATCGGAGTTTTTAGTACCATGTCAAAGTCATCTGGCAAGCTGCCAGCCGAAGCTAAAAGGGAACTGATCAAAAAAGCCAGAGCCTGGTCCGACCCTGCATACGGCTGTCCCCCGGAAAAGCGTCCCATCAGGGAATATATCGAAAAGGGAGTCGTAAACCTCGACAAGCCCAAAGGTCCCACGAGTCACGAGGTTGCGGCCTGGGTCAAACAGATCTTTAACGTGAACCGGGCAGGACATGCCGGGTCTCTCGACCCCGGGGTTGCCGGACTTTTGCCGACCCTCCTTGGAAAAGCCACAAAGGCCGTCCCTGCCCTCCGGCTTTCCGGAAAAGAATACGTCTGTTTCCTGAAACTGCACCGGAAAGTTTCTGAAAAAGAAATTCGGCAGGTCTGCAGGGAATTTACAGGCCCCATCTACCAGATGCCCCCCATCGTCTCCGCGGTCAAGCGGGCGTTGCGGGTCCGAACGGTTTACTACATTGAGGTAATTGAAATCGAGGATAAGTCCGTCCTTATCAGGGTAGGCTGCGAGGCTGGCACCTACATCCGGAAACTCTGCCACGACATAGGGCTGGCTCTTGGCTGCGGGGGGCACATGCAGGAACTCCGGCGGACAAAAGCCGGGCCCTTTACGGAAGAGGGTATGGTCACTCTGCAGGACCTTAAAGACGCTTATGTGTTCTGGCAGGAGGACGGGGACGAGTCCGAACTCCGGCGGGTAGTCCGGCCCATGGAAAGCGCAATCTCCCACCTCCCTAAAATAATCCTGCGGGACAGTGCGATAGACGCCATATGTTCGGGAGCAGCTCTTGCGGTACCGGGAATTGTGAGTCTTGACTCAGCCCTTAAAAAAGGAGAGCTTGTAGGGGTTTTTACCATGAAAGGAGAAGCTGTTGCCCTTGCAAAAGCAAAGATGGACACGGAAGAGATCCTGGGGGCCTCATCGGGCATAGCCGCAATCCCCATAAGAGTCTTCATGGAAACAGGGGTATATCCCAGGGGCTGGACTAAATCAGGGGTAAAGTCATCAACTTTACCTTGAATATTTTTCCCCCTTTTTTATTTGTAGGGCAAGGTATATATATGAGATTTCCGTTATGGAATAGGTCGAGCCATACGCTATGGGCCGAGGTAGTCTAGTGGTAGGGCGCAAGCCTGGAAAGCTTGTGGGGCTTAGCCCCTCGGGAGTTCAAATCTCCCCCTCGGCGCCAAACATTTTCTCAATAATTTCTGTTAGTTTGACATTCTCACTCGGTTTTTAATCTTAATATCCACTCAATTTTTAATTTCGGTTTCAATTCAGACCCAATTTTTAATTCTGTCCTCAACCAGGGGGCCGGTTTCTGGTTTTTCTATTTAGTTTTGTAGCCTATTTTTTGACACGCCCGTATGTGAAAATCGCCCCCAGTGACGTTTGCAGATAAGATTATATACTGGAAGTGGCATGTATTGGCACTCACAGAAGGATACTCTATTTATGAGATCCTGTTTCAACGAGTATCAAGAAGCTCCTTTGTGAGCTGCTCCTGAGTTTTTTCCAGATCATGGTTTCCGGTTATTCACTCAGGGGCTACAGGATGTTACTTGCTACTTTAGGAGGAAGTATATGGCTGAAGAACATAACGAAGAACTGAGGCATCTTGTTCGTATCATGAATACCGACCTGCAGGGTGCAAAACCCGTGCAATATGCCCTTACCGGGCTTCCCGGTGTAGGGAGGCGCACAGCAAAGATCGTTGCAAAGAGCGCAGGCGTAAACCCCAATGCAGTACTTGGATACCTGTCCGATGAAGAGGTGTCAAAAATTGACGACGCAATCGGGAACTTTGAGGCTATAATGCCAACCTGGATGCTGAACAGACAGAAAGATCCCCTTACAGGAAAGGACAGTCACCTGTTGGGCACAGATATCATTCTGACCTTCAGAGAAGATATCAACAACCTCAAGAAGATCCGTGCTTACAGGGGTCTCAGACACGAACGTGGCCTCAAGGTCAGAGGACAGAGGACTAAATCCTCGGGTCGCCGCGGATCAACCGTTGGTGTTAGCAGGAAGAAATAATCCCCGGTTGAGGTGACATAATATGGCATATCCAGGTAAAAAGAAGAAAAGTTACGAAACTCCAAGGCACCCCTGGCAGGAAGCCAGAATGGCCAATGAAGTTGATCTGATCAAAGCATACGGGCTCAGGAACAAAAGAGAGGTCTGGAAAGCTGCCAGTGTGCTGAGGATGTACAGATCCGAAGCCAGGAACCTGCTCGCAAAGGTTGCGGAAAGCAAGGACGGCAAACTTGAAGGGCATCTGAACACCCAGTCTGATGAAATCCTTACAAGGCTCATTCGCTACGGAATCATCAAGTCAGAAGCCGGAATTGATGGCATCCTCTCCTTAAAGACGGAAAACATCCTGGAAAGGAGACTCCAGACCCAGGTCATGAGGCTTGGCCTTTCAAGGACCATCCTCCAGGCCCGGCAGTTCATCACTCACGGGCACATTGCGGTGAACGGAAGAAAAGCAACCATTCCAGGGATGCTTATCACAAAGGAAGATGAGATGAACATCGAGTATTACGGTCCGTCTCCCCTATCCACCGAATCTCACCCTGAGAGACCTGCTCAGGTAGCAGCCGTGCTTGCGGACAGCGGCACCACATTGAAGGCTGTTGCAGATGCAAAAGCCAAAGCCGCAGAAAGTCGCAGGCCTGACAGAGGCGGCAAAGGCAAAGGCAAAGGTAAAGGCAAAGGGAGGAAATAAGCATGGCTGAAATGAAATGGGCTGTTGCTCACATCAAGTCCTCATTTAACAACACGCATATCACAGTGACTGATATCACAGGGGCTGAAACCATTGCAAAGTCCTCCGGTGGAATGGTCGTCAAGGCCGCAAGGGATGAGAATTCTCCCTACACCGCCATGCAGATGGCTTCCCAGCTTGCAGACCAGCTTCAGGACAAGGGCATTAACGGAATCCACATTCGGGTAAGAGCTCCCGGTGGAAACAAGCAGAGAAGCCCGGGCCCCGGAGCTCAGGCCGCTATCAGGGCGTTTGCAAGGGCCGGTATCAGGATAGGTCGGATTGAAGACGTGACCCCTGTGCCCCACGATGGAACCCGCCCGAAGGGCGGAAGGCGTGTATAATAATAAAGTCTAAGTACGGCAAAAAATGTAAAGCCCCGGTGAATCGGGGCTTTTAAAACAAATGAAGGGAAATTAAGGTATATGACGATGGAAGTAGACATTCTGGAGTTATCGGACAGGTCTGCAAAGTTCGTGCTGTCCAATGTCCGCACGGCATTTGCAAACAGCATTCGAAGAGCAATGATTTCCGACGTTCCTACTCTTGCTATCGAATACGCTAACATTTACGACAACACATCCGTAATCTATGACGAACAACTGGCTCTCCGTCTCTCCTTAATCCCACTTATTACGGATATTGAGTCGTATGTGCCGCAGGCCAGGTGCCCCACCTGTGGAGGAGAAGGCTGTCCCGTTTGTGAGGTTTCCCTCTCCCTGAGTGCGGAAGGCCCGGGGATGGTCTTTTCCAGAGATATGATCTCCTCGGACCCTAAGATCCAGCCCGCCGACGGCAACATTCCCATAGTGGATCTGAAAAAAGGACAGAAACTCGTCCTTGAAGCCATTGCCCACATGGGCTACGGTAAGGACAGCGTCAAATGGCAGGCCGGGATTGCGTGCGGTTACAAAAACATGCCGATCGTCAGCATCGAGAACTGTGATGCCTGCGGGAAGTGTGCGTCCGAGTGCCCCAAAGGCATTATCCATATAGAAGAAAGCGGGGCTACGATCTCGGAAGAGGACCTTATTAAATGTTCTATCTGCAGGTTATGTGAGAGGATGTGCGAAATCAGCGCAATCAAGGTAAGTTTCAATGAAAGCGCTTTTGTCTTCACCATGGAGTCCGATGGCTCCTATTCAGCCAGGGATCTCGTCCTCAATGCCGCAAAAGTAATAAAAGGCAGAGCTGAAGAACTGGTTGGAATTCTCGACCGGCTCTGAAGCCGTCTTTCGTTTTTTGTTCACGTAGAGAAACAAAGAGGAGGGCCCAGGCCTTTTCTCCCCCTCTTCCATCTAAGGAAAGACTTAGAGCCAGGTTCCTGTTTCAGGGCCTTATTTTACCGCTCTTTAATTTTTATTCGGGAACTTTTGTCTCTATGGAACCGCGTCAATAACCCCCATTAAAGAGGGAGGCTTGTTTCGGCAAGCCTTGATTGACCAGCCTGAGTTTTAATTGACTACATCGGTCCTGCCGGAAGAATCGGGAGTTTCCGGGATTCATACGAAATTATGGATGAAAGCCCTGTGTGTTTTATTATTATTTTCAGGTATTTTTTATTTTTTTCTCGATTTTTTTATTTTTCCTTCTTACATATAAAAAAAATCCATGCGATCAAACCCATCCACTCGAAATGTTTATATATTGCTGCTGCTATTCAAGGGAGTGCAGCGCGATGCTGGAATAAGATATAATCGGTAAGCGAGGGTTGCCCAGCCCGGTCAAAGGCGCTAGGTTGAGGGCCTAGTCTTGTAGGAGTCCGTGGGTTCGAATCCCACCTCTCGCACCAAACTTTTCTGTTGATGTATCGGGTTTTTAACCTAATACAGGTCTTTTAAAATCCTGCCAGTAATTATTAATTCAGTTGTTCAGTTGTATCGGTATTTTCTCGGTAAGCGAGGGTTGCCCAGCCCGGTCAAAGGCGCTAGGTTGAGGGCCTAGTCTTGTAGGAGTCCGTGGGTTCGAATCCCACCTCTCGCACTAAACTTTTCTGTTGATGTATCAGGTTTTCAACCTAATACAGGTTTTTTGAAATCCTGCCAATAATTATTAATTCAGTTGTTCAGTTGTATCGGTATTTTCCCGGTAAGCGAGGGTTGCCCAGCCCGGTCAAAGGCGCTAGGTTGAGGGCCTAGTCTTGTAGGAGTCCGTGGGTTCGAATCCCACCTCTCGCACTAAACTTTTGGTAATAGGTATCTTGAAAAAGAGATACTCAGAATTTTAAACCTTTTTTGGCTCATGTTTTCAAATGATTAAGAAATGATGAAATTCCGTCGTCCATGCTGCATGGTTGATGTTTTCATGATCAAAGATCCAATATATCTTTTGCTTCTGTTTTTGGAACCAGGTGCAGGTTGACTTCGGCAGTAGAAAAAAGATAAAAAACTAATATGGATCTCTTCGAGTAACAGGCACAAATAAATGAAGTACTTGAAAGTACTTTCGTGCTAAAAAAGCTTAAGGAGCCATTCTGATTCTTTTTGATAATTATATAATATCATCCAGATACAAAACGACACCACATGATCGTCGTCCCTTCTTCCGGAGGTACAAAACTGCTCCAGAATCGAAGGCGAAGGTCGTGGAAAAATCGCAGATTCTTATGCCTGCAAGCAGGGCGATTCAAAATTGAATATTTGAAATAAGTTAAAAAAGGAATCAGGCAGAGGAAAGAGCCACAATGGCTTCTGCCAGATCTCCATTTGAAGTTTTAAGGGCCTCACGTGCCTCTTTTTCGGAAACACCTGTCTGCTCCATGACAAGCTGGACATCCTCTTCGGGAATTTCCAGCTCCTTCGGGACTTCCTTTACATCGCCCACAATCTGGTAGGTGTCGGAGCCCTGAGCCCTCATGATCGTGACGTTTGCGTTTTCGATGATTATATTGGAATCAGCGGTTTTTATCACGACTTCTTCGACGTCCTTGACTTCCTTAATGTCAATTCCCATCTGTTTCATCATCTGTTTCATTTTGGCCGGGTTCATTCCCCGGCCTCCCATACCTGGAAGCATAAGATCCTCACCTCCTATTTTTCAGTCTTTTAGCATGAAAGTGCAATGTGTACTTTCATTTTTTTACATGTTATTCGAAGAATATCATGTTCGTTTTTTATAATCTCTTTTTTTTCGGCAGGCTTAATGGCAGCTACCGCAGGTCCCGCAGCCGCCTACGTTGGGGGTGCGAATCAGGAATCCTTTTCCGTTTTCATCCTCGATGAAGTCGATTTTGCCCTCGGCAAGTCCCTCTTCGACGTCCTTTGTCATCACGAGTTTGATACCGTTGCTTTCAATCTTGATGTCATCTTCCTTTTCTTCCTCATCAAGGGCAAGCCCATATTGAATTCCACTGCAGGCCACTCCTGCAACATAGATCCTGAGGGCTACGTCTTTTTCATCGGTTTCAAGTATGGCTTTCAGTTCTGCAGCGGCTTTGTCTGTAACTTCAATCATTTAATTTCCTCTTTATTTTTTTGAATTAAAGATATTAAGATTAATTAAGAATTAAGATTAATTAAGAATTAAGATTAATTAAGAATTAAGATTAATTAAGAGTTATTTGAAGGTCATTGTTTTCCTTATCGGGCACGTTTGACAATGTGTTAACTCTCAAATATCGGTATAGTCTTGCATTTAATACATTATAATGCTTATGCGGGATTGGCATCTTTTTTTCCAATTTGAGATAACACTTTCTTCAAATATAATATATTAAGATATGCTTTATCCCGGAGGACAACTTTGAAAATCACCCTCATCTCTATCTAAAATCTGCGTAGTTATAATTGTACGTCATTATTTATATATATTTCCATCGATAAAAATGCATTACAGAGGAAAGAACTTTTCCTTCTTTAAGCACCTTATTTCACCGACATCGAAAAATAACGGATACAGCTGTAATTCACAGGAACTCGGCATCCTCGTCCATGGGTTCTTCAAGAATCTGAGATGTGCAGGCATTAATCTCAAGAGAGTTTCTTTTGCCCTTGACTTCCCAGATCGGGACATATACAAGCTCAATTTGCAATTCAATGTCCTCAGGGCGCGGTTTTATGCATCTCTGTTCATAGATGATGGCCTGCCCTTTGGTATTGTTGAAGCGCATCTCCCTGGTGTTTTCTTCAATTATCAACTCCATGAGATGCCTTCGGGCCTCATTTTTATCGACCATGGGTCTTTTAACCTCATATACGACGGGAGGGACCCGGGTGGGGTTTTTCATCTCTTCAAATTTCATCTCTTCCTTTCTCTTGTTAAGGGCATTAAAGCAGCCTTCTCCATCCCCCACAATGCTCAGGACCTTGGACTTAATCCTCTTTTCAACTTCGACGCTATACTCGTATTTCCAGAAAGGCACAAACTTCAGGACTGCGTCTCTCGGGTTACCCAGATGGGACTTTGCAAGGTTAATGGCCTGTTGTTTTGAAACACTCGGTTCAGTCGATTTTATATTCAAAACTTCATAGGACTCTTCGGAAGGCCTTTCGGGATTTTCCGGCATTTTATCTTCATTCTCGTTCTTTATCCCCCATCCGATTTCCGTAATCTCCTTCTCCTCTGTGCTTTTCAGCTCGGACCTCTCAGTATCGGAGTTCATTTCTTCCAGTGGCGTAAGCCCGATCCCGAAATCAGCCTGCGATTTATCTGCGCTTTTCCTGTATCTCGTTTCCCCTGCAGGGGGAACCGTGACATTACCGGCCTTTTTCCCAGGGATTTCGGACTCCTTAAGCTTACCTGCCTTTTTTTCCATGTTTTGCAGGAAAGCCTTTCCTATTTGCAGGGACAATTCGTCCCGGTCCCATATCTGTATCCGAAGATTATTTGCGTATTCGTTCAGTTCATTAGTAGTCTTTCTGGTTATTACATAGATTCCTGTGTTTTCGTCTATTTTTCGAGAAAAGGTCTTTATTTCCTCATAATCAGGTTGCAGGGAACACATGACAAAGGACTGGTACCCATTTTTCTCAACAATGATGTCATACGGCCCGGATTTTGTGACGCTGAAATCGGAGGATTTGAAAATGTACTCAAGGAGTTTTAGAAGGTCTTCTTTCATAATTCTCATTTGCATATATCTTACAAAACTAAAATACTTTATGTCTGAGACCCTACTTTCCGTAAATTAAGGGACGTTTTTTGGGGTTTTCAACTTTTTGAAGCCCTTGTTTCCATGTGCGTGAGAGTACACCAGATATGCGGATGTACAGGTATATAAGAAATCAATACATAAATAAGAAATCAATACATAAACTGATGAATATGAGCAGGAATCGGCTGGGATTAGAGGCTTTTTCCTCTTATGAAAGGGGAATTGAAAAAGAGTGGCTTGTAGAAAACGGGCTCGGAGGGTATGCCTCCTCCTCTATTATAGGGGCCAATTCGAGGACCTACCATGGCCTGTTAGTTGCCGGTTTCAGGGAACCCCTGGGAAGGACCCTTCTCTTTTCTTCTCTTGATGAGGAGCTTTCCCAGGAAGGAGGGGTCTTCCGTCTGGCAACCCACAGATATCCCGGCACGGTTCACCCCACAGGTTTTCAATACCTTGAAAAGTTCACTCTCGCCCCGTTTCCGACCTGGACCTTTCAGGCAGGACCCTTTACGATCAAAAAAAAGCTTTTCCTGGTCCACGGCAAAAACACGACAATCCTTCTCTATGAAATCACAGGCCGGGAAGAAGACAATACAGGAGAGAAAACTTCTTCACCCTCCCGTATAAGGCTTTATCCTCTCGTAAACGCCCGGAGTTTTCACAGTACAACCCACTCGAAAGACCTTGTTTTTTCCGAAAAGCCCCTGAAAAACGGAGTGAAACTGGAAAGTTCAAACGGTTTTTCCTTTATGCTTTTTTCCGATCTTGATTTTCACCCGGCCCCTATGTGGTACTATGACTTTGAGTATGATATGGAGCGAAAAAGAGGCCTTTCTTTTAGGGAAGACAACTATAACCCGGGCTTTTATGAGACTAAACTCAAAGCAGGAACTTTGCGTTTTTTCGTTGCGGCATCCACGGAAGACCTATCTTCCCTTTCCCTCGAAGAGGCCGAAGACCTCTACACAAAGGCGGTCTACCGGAAAAACCTCCTGGCTTTCAATTCGAAGCTTTCCGATCCCTTTGCTCTCGCCCTCCTCAGGGCCACGGATCCCTTTATCGTGAGACGCCCGGGTATCGGCAGAAAGACGGTTATTGCAGGCTACCCCTGGTTTTCCGATTGGGGCCGGGATGCCATGATAGCCCTTCCCGGCCTCTGCCTTATCCCCCGCCGCTTCGAGGATGCGAAAGCAATTCTTACAACCTTTGCCACTTACAGTAAAAACGGGCTTATCCCTAACCGTTTCCCCGATATCGTAGTGGAGCCGGACTACAACACGGTGGACGCTTCCCTCTGGTTTGTCCACGCCCTAGGCCGCTACTATGCCTATACGAAGGATATAGATTTTCTCAAAATTGTCTGGAAAAGTCTGGAAGCAATTATAGAAAACTACCGCAAAGGCACGGATTTCGGAATCAAAATGGACTCCGACTGCCTGATCCGGCAGGGCCCGCAACTTACCTGGATGGATGCGAAAATAGGGGACCGGGCGGTAACTCCGAGAGCTGGCAAGGCCTGTGAGATCAATGCACTCTGGTACAACACCTTAAAGACCGCCTCAACCCTCGGGAACCTCCTGGGGAAAGATACCTCAGTTTTTGACTCCCTGGTCGAAAAGGCGGCCGAAAACTTCGAGCCCCTTTTCTGGAACCCGGAGGAAAACTGCCTCTTTGACTACGTTTACGAAGACGGGGAGGGCAAGCTTATCAAAGACCCCGCAATCCGCCCTAACCAGATCCTGGCAGTCTCGCTTCCCAATACCCTGCTCTCTACTGAAAAAGAAAAGGCCATCGTGGACCGGGTGGAACGCGAGCTTTTGACCCCCTTCGGGCTCCGGACCCTTTCCAGAGCCCACCCTGATTACAGGGGCAGCTATCGAGGGAGCCCGGAAGAAAGGGACCTTGCCTATCACAACGGCACGGTCTGGCCCTGGTTGCTGGGCCCTTTCGTTAGCGCCTACATGAAGGTCAACAGCCCTTCAAAAAAGAGCCGGGCAGACATGAGAGCCCTTCTTCTTGGCTTTGACAAACACCTGGAAGATGCCGGAATGGGTAGTATTTCCGAGGTCTTTGACGGGGACTTTCCCTACACCCCAGGCGGCTGCATTGCCCAGGCCTGGAGCGTTTCGGAAGTGCTCCGGGCCTATGTGGAGGATGTACTCGGGATTAAACCCTGATTATTTACATTCAGGTATTTTTCTGGCATTTTTACATCCCCCTTTTCTCCATAATCTCCCTTTTCTTTTCCCCTATAACTTTTATACTACAGCACTAATCTAAGGCGCATGATTGACTTTGACAGTCTTAAATATGAAAATGGCCTTATCCAGGCCATAGTCCAGGACCGGGAAAGCAAAGAGGTGCTTATGTGCGCCTATATGGACCGGGAGGCCCTTGAAAAGACCGTTGAGACAGGGTTTGCCCATTTCTGGAGCAGGAGCCGACAGAAGCTCTGGAAAAAAGGTGAAAGCTCGGGGCATTTGCAGAAAATAAAGGAAATCCGGATCGACTGTGACCTGGATTCCGTGCTGCTCCTGGTCGAACAGGTGGGAGGGGCCTGCCACATGGGATACAGGTCCTGCTTCTTCCGGACCCTGGACGGAAAAGTTGTCGGAGAGAAGGTCTTTGAACCGGATAATGTATACTGAACCGGATAAAGTATACTGAACCGGATAATGTATACTGAACCGGATAAAGTATACTGAACCGGATAAAGTATACTGAACCGGATAAAGTATACTGAACCGGATAATGTATACTGAACCGGATAAAGTATACTGAACCGGATAAA
>JAQVBP010000012.1:1427-5348 GCA_028690255.1 Methanosarcinaceae archaeon | reverse complement strand
CCGGCCTTCAACACCGGGAATATTGATAATACTCTTCTTTTTTGCCCCTATCCTCAAAAAAATTGTCCCAGAAGTTTTATTATATACTTCCCGGCTCAATATCCCTTTATATGACAGATGAAAAGCAAATAGGGATAATCGTTCCGGATACCAGTGTCATGATTGATGGCCGGATATCCATGAAAATAAGGAGTGGGGAATTTCAGGGAGCGGAAGTTATCATTCCGGAAGCTGTTGTTTCGGAACTGGAGGCCCAGGCTAATAAGGGCAGGGAAATAGGGTTCAAGGGACTTGATGAACTTTCTGAGTTGCGCAGGCTGGCGGACAGAGGGGAAATTAGCCTGAGCTTCAGGGGGGTCGAGCCCACCCTTGAGGAAATCAAACTTTCAAAAGAGGGACGGGTCGATGCCCTGATCCGGAGAACTGCCCTTGAGGTGGGGGGACTCTTCGTAAGTGAGGACAGGATCCAGTCCATTATTGCGGAGGCCAAGGGACTCAAGGTCCAGTACATACCCCCGAAGGTTATGGACCCTTCGGAACTGGGCCCCCTCAGGATCGAAGAGTTCTTCTCCGAGGATACCATGTCCGTGCACCTGAAAAACGGGGTTACTCCAATGGCTAAAAAAGGGCCTATAGGAAAAGTGCGCTATGTCCGGATCAGGGATGCGCCGGTTACCTTTTCGGAGCTTCAGGGCCTTTCGAGGGGCCTTATCGAGAGGGCCAGAGTCGACCCCGAATCCTTTATCGAGATGTCTTCCGACGGGGCGACGGTTTTACAGATCCGGAATATGCGAATTGCAATCACACACCAGCCTTTTTCCGATGACATGGAGATTACTGCGGTCAGGCCCACCGTTATTGTGGACCTCGAACAGTATCGCTTAAGTGACAAACTCGAAGAACGCATCCTGAGCCAGCGGGGCGTCCTCATTGCAGGCCCGCCGGGTGCGGGGAAGTCCACCTTTGCGGCCGGAGTCGCACGTTACCTGAGCGAGCACGGACAGGTGGTCAAGACCATGGAGTCTCCCCGGGATCTGCAGGTGCCGCCGGAGATTACCCAGTATGCCCCCTTAAACGGACGGATGGAAGATACGGCAGACCTCTTGCTTCTGGTCAGGCCCGATTACACCATCTATGACGAGGTCAGAAAGACCGCGGACTTCCTGATTTTTGCAGATATGCGCCTGTCAGGGGTCGGGATGATCGGGGTCGTGCACTCTACGCGGGCCGTAGATGCAATTCAGCGCCTGATCGGAAGGGTCGAACTGGGAGTTATCCCCCAGGTCGTGGATACGGTCATCTTCATTGACGGAGGGGAAGTCGCAAAGGTCCTTATCCTCGCGTTTACGGTCAAGGTGCCCCACGGGATGATGGAGCAGGACCTTGCCCGTCCCGTGATAACGGTCTCGGACTTCGGGACCGGAAAAGTCGAACACGAGATCTACACCTATGGAGAACAGGTCGTTGTCATGCCCATAGGGGTCGAGCGTGAGGCCCGGAAACCTGCCTGGAAGCTTGCGGAAGAAGAGGTGAAAAATACCATTTCAAAGTATGCTCAGGGCCCAGTTAAGGTCGAAATGACCTCGGATGACAGTGCAATCGTCAAGGTCCGGGGCCCGGAGATGCGCAGAGTTATAGGCAAAGGCGGAAGCATTGTTGACCGGATAGAAAAGACACTCGGAATCCATATCGATGTCAGGGAGCTTGAAGCTGAGAGTCCGAAGAAAGTAAAAGGTATCAGATACGAGCCTGAAAGACAGGAAGTCGGGGAAGTCGGGGAAGTCAGGCCGAAAGGGGCCGAAAGCCCTGTTTCCGAACACCCAATGCTTGAAAAGACCCGAAAACACCTGATCATGAAGACCCCCGAACTTGCAGGGGAGGACGTGGAGGTCTATGTTGAGGAGGAATACCTCTTCAGTGCGACTGTCAGCCGGCACGGGGATATAAAAGTCCGGGTAAATTCCGATCTTGCCCATGCTATTGAGGATGCCGTGGAAAGCGGGGAACTCCTTGAGATCCGGAAGCTCTGAATCCCGAGTTCCGCTTAGGGATCACAGGAAATCGAAGATTTCCTGGGAGTTGCGATTACATCGCAATACCTGAAAAATCTTTGATTTTTCTTTTAGTTGCGATGTAATCGCAACAGCACGGTGTCCGTTTCGCTCGCTGCGCGAGCTCAAGCGGACTAAAAACGCCAGAAAAACCATAACTGCTGTATTTGGTTCATTCTTTTACCGTGCTTTTTTATCTTCCTTTTTTTTTTAATATTTTTGTTATATGTCCAAAATTTTATATTCTGTCTCTGCCTGATTCTATGTAAGGGATTTTTGGGGATTTCATTTAATTTAAAGAACTTTATTTTTCGGTGTATCGGGGATTATCGGGGGTATGTACGGGTGAGCAGGTTTAATCTGAATGGGGCTGGTCGGGAAGAACAGGAAATAAAAGAAGATCTTTGCGGGCGAATCGAGCTTTTTGACCAGAACGTCCGGAGTTTTGAGATGCGACTGCGAGCGGTGGAGCGGAGGCTTTCTCTTGAGCCCCTCTCCTGTTCCGGACCGGGCTTTTCCGGTTCTTCCGAGCCTTTTAGAGGGGCCCTGGGGCAGGAAACGGGGGCATCCTCCCCCTTATTGTCTCCCGAAGGCCCTTCGGTTTCCCCTGCAGGGGTTCTGGACGCCGGAGCCGGGACTTTGCATCCTGACTTCACTTCTCTGGAAGGAGCGGAAGCCTCTCCTCTTCTTTCCCTTTCGCCTTCCGGCAGTCCCGCGGTTTCTTCTTCGGTTTTTCCGGGAGGACGGGCCGGGGACGGTGGAGGGCTTTCTTTCTCCCAGGCAAGTGCTGAAAAACTAAAGGAAATGGACGCCCTCCTGGAAGGTTTTTCCGAAAGCCTGCAGGTTCTTGAAGGAGCCCTTGCCGAACTTTCGGATTTTGTGCATACCCGGCAGGCCCCCGAAATCCAGCGACTTGACTCAGAACTGGAAGAAAGAAAAACGGTCGGGAAAGCTACGGCCGCAAAGCTTGAAAAACGCCTGGAAGATGTTGAAAACCAGAGCCGTTTAACCTTTGGCTCCATAAAAGTTCCGGTGGAAATTTCAGGAATTACAGGCGCTCTGGCCCTTTTCCTTACAGGCTCCCTGGTCTGGCTTGGCCGCTGGGATGTTATCCGGTCCCCCTATTTTCCAACAGGCCTTGCGGTCCTGATGGCCCTGGCTGTCTTTTTCAAGTTTTATATGATTAACCGGAAAAAAGAAAATACGGGGCCTGAGGCCGCCTGAAAAAGCGGGCAGAATTTTGAAAAAACAGAATATAAAAATGCCCGCTATAATCGTTTCCCAAATTTGAAGTTTGGAGGACTTAAAAATTAAACCCATTTTTTTCTTTACTCCTCCCCGGTTCAGGCCCCGGTAACCTTTACGAAATATTCATCCGTATAGTCCCGATAACCGTTCTTCATAACCTTAACCCCCAGGTAACCTTCGTTTTTTCCCGCAGGCAGGGAAAAGTTAAGGAGTTCTATCCGGACCACTCCGGTTGCATCCGTAACTCCTGAAAAAGCGGCTTTCCGGTCCGGACTCCGTATAATTACGTTTGCGTCTTCTATTCCCAGGTTTTCCCGGTCGAGTACGGTAACTAAAAGACCTGCCGGAACGGAAGAAAGAGAAAGCTCACTCAGGTTTGCTTTCGCGTACATAGGGGCCGGAGGAGTCGGAGTTTCGGAAACTGCCGCAAGAGTTGCAGCAAACCCCGCCATTCCGACAATGGTCAGGACCAAAATCCTTAAGGGAAGTCCCGCCGTCCCCGCTTCATTTTTTCGGAAGTTTTTAGAATGGTTTGAAAACATAACAGATCCCGGCATAATGATCTAAATCTCGTAACAGGTCCCGGCATAATGATCTAAATCTCGTAACAGGTCCCGGCATA
>JAQVBP010000012.1:0-1327 GCA_028690255.1 Methanosarcinaceae archaeon | reverse complement strand
TCCGGAATAATTGAAACAAGAGTTGCCAGGGCCACCATTCCAACCACGAGCATAACCACGATATTTATGGGTAATTCCATGGCCGCCTCATCCCGTTTGAAAGCTTTCATTCTAAACATACCCCCTGAAATATTTTAATAGTTATTTAAAAAAACTTATTATGTTGAGTTTTCTGGTTAATCTTATATAAGGTTATTTAATTTTTATCCGGGTTGTTTTTTAAAAAACTTCTCAAATTTCAGGAAGAAACTACCAATCTTATATAATTTCACGATGATAACTAAAATACTGCATGATTAATCATTACTTTCAAGGGGATACAGTTTTTTGAAGCAGGACATCTCGGAAACTCGATGCAAAACGGTTGACAAAAAGAATTTTTTGTGCTTTTTAGGACTGCATAAATGGAAAAGAAAGGGTGGAGCACTCTGTTTTTTTGGGAATCTGCTCGAAAAACGCTATGAATGCGAACAATGCGGGAAATCAAAAGTCTCTTTTGAGCACATCTCTGAAAAAGAAATGCTCTGAAATTCGTTACGTAACATTAATCTATTTTAACCTTATTTTTTAAGGCTATGGCGAGAATCGTGATTATCGATTATGGGCTTGGGAATCTCCGAAGCGTGCAAAAAGGACTTGAGCGCGTGGGAGCCAGCCCCGTTATCTCGGGAGACCCTGAGGAGATCCTTTCCGCCGACGGCGTGATCCTGCCAGGGGTAGGGGCTTTCGGGGACGCAATGAAGCACCTGATTCCCATGAAAGAGATGATCTATGAATACGCAAAGTCAGGAAGGCCTATGCTCGGGATCTGCCTGGGCCAGCAGGTCCTCATGAGTGACTCAGAGGAAGGAGGACTTGCCGATGGGCTTGACCTGATTCCGGGAAGCGTGCTCCGTTTTCCCAGATCCGAACTCAAAGTCCCCCACATAGGCTGGAATAACATAAAGGTCAGACAGGACCACCCCCTCTTCGAAGGTCTTCCGGAAAATGCTTTTGTCTACTTCGTTCACTCCTATTACGTGGACACGGCCCCGGAACACACCCTCGCAGGCTGTGAATACGGGCTTGAATTTGCAGCGTCCGTCGTGAACGCCGGAGGCAATGTCCTGGGGACCCAGTTCCATCCTGAAAAAAGCGGAGATGTGGGCCTACGGATTTTGAAAAACTTTGTTGGGATGTGCTGAAGCAAATTAAAAAATATATCATTATTTTTTTCATTTTCTGCAGGCAGTCCGGAGAAGGCAGTATAAACTGCCTTTCGGGCTTTTGTATGAAATCTTTTTCTTTGAAACCAATTACTATTTGAACTGAATCATATTGAATTACA
>JAQVBP010000160.1:4194-6453 GCA_028690255.1 Methanosarcinaceae archaeon | reverse complement strand
AAACGTACATGTTATTCTTTGAATAACAGGCACAAAAAATGAAAGTGCATATTACACTTTCATGCTAAATAAATTCAGTAAACGAAATCCAGAATAATCGAAATTGCATAAATCAACATGGTTCCATGAAAGACCGGAAGCACTTTCAGGCCGGCTTCGGGACTCTTTTCTTCCAGCAGGTAAAGGTTTGCCCCTATAAGCATCAGGAAGGCCAGTGCAAACCCGTAGAGGGCTATGTCCCCGAGTTCTTTCAGGAAAAAACCGGCCATAAGGAAGTGAAGCAGGGTAAAACCCAGTATCCAGTGAATACACTTTTCCATACCATAAAGTACTGGAATGGTCTTCATGCCCCTGATCCTGTCGTTTTTTATGTCTATGAGGTCGTTTGTCCCGAGGTGGGCCATGGTCCAGGGGTAAAAGAAAAGGGCATAAAGGAGTGCGGTCATGTCCGGCTGCCCATAGCAGAGGTAACCTGCCACCGGAAAGAGGGTGAAGTCCGTTCTCCCTGCAAGCTGGGCTATAGGGAAGTTCTGTTTTCTCTTTTTTATCTGATAAAAGGCCTCGATCCCGTAGGAGTAGAGCATTATCGCAAAGACGTAATAAGAGTTCGGGGCAGGCAGGGTAAAGATCAGGGCGGCCGCAAGGCCCGCAAGCCCGAGAAAGAGCATGAGGGTCCGTTTAGGGGAAATCAGTCCTTCAGCTACGGGTCTTCTGCCAAAAAATCTCCAGTATTTATTGAAGGGATCTTTTGATCTGAAACCTTTTTTGTCAAGATCCCGGTCCACGTAATCGTTTAACACAAGCCCCGCCTCAAAGCCCAGAAGGGCGATGAGGGAAGCCTTCAGGAGAAGGGGCCAGGAAAAGCCCCCGTAGTTTTCAAAGGCAAGCACCAGGCCTGAGCAGAAGAGGAGGGGCCAGGCTATAAAGAAATGGGCTCGTGTGAGGTCGATGTAGGCTTTCAGTGATTCATTCATATTTTCAGCACCCTATACAAATTAAAAATGAGTGATGGGGGGATTATGGAGAATAATGAGTAGGGGACAAAGGTATTTGAATTATAAAATCTTTCCCGGGAAAGCCTTCGTTCTCTTGTTTTGGGTGTTGTTAAAGATCTCGTTAGGGGTTACCTTTTTCGACAATTACGCCTTCGCCTATGAAAAGCACTCGGGGGCCTACTTTCCGGGTAAAACACATTTAGGAATGAGTCAAATATAATATCAAGTGTTTTTGATTAAGATTCCTTAACCCCGGAACACACCACCTAACATAAAAATACCTTATGTATGAGTATAAGGCAATTCCCTAAATAAAATCTGAACTTATAATTTTACCATTCCTTGAGTCGCATCGATCATGGTCATGCCTTCCCTGGCAAGGTTCTTCATGAAGTTGCGGGTTTCCCCTGCTATTTAGGGGGTTTTCCTTGCCTTTATAGGGGGATTACGATGTTTTAAGGGCGGTCATGTGGGGGAAGAGGCTCTCGAATTCGAAACCGAAAACCAAAAAAACCTGTTGAGGACTGAAGTTTGGAGAGTTACAAGACCCTGAAAGGCCCGGGTACGGCCCAAAAAGAATTTAAAAATTCCGGGTTCCTGGGCTATGCAAGCCCCGTGAAAAACGAAGCCGAGGCGAAGGCTTTCGTAAAAAAGGTAAAGGAACTTCATCCGGACGCAAACCATAACGTCTCGGCATACCTTGTAAAGGACGAAAACAGCTTTATCCAGAAGTATGATGACGACGGGGAGCCTGCAGGAAGTTCCGGAAAACCGGTTTTCAGGGTCCTCGAGTTAAAGGAAATAAATAACGCCGCCGTGGTTGTTACCCGCTATTTCGGGGGGGTTAAACTGGGCTACGGGGGACTTTCTCGGGCTTATCGGGAAACTGCTGTAGCTGCCGTTGAGGCTGCAGGGATTATAGAAGTTTTCGAGACGCTGTCTCTGAAAATCCGCTTCGGATATCCTGAAATACAGAGGGTGAAGCAGCTTGTAGAAAACTACGGCAGCATTTCCGAGGAAGGGTATTCGGATGTTGTCGAGTTCACAGTCGAGATTAAAAAAGGGCTTGAAGAGGAATTTGTTGAAAAACTGGTGGACCTGACGAAAAACAGGGTTGAGATAAGGCCGGCCGGGTCATTTTAATAAAATCAGAACTCCTGCCATAAGAGGGAAGGGGTTCCCATTCAAAACTTTCCGGAAGGAACAGGGCCTTTCCGGCAGAAATTAAACAGGTACAATTAACAGGTACAATTAACAGGTACAA
>JAQVBP010000160.1:0-4094 GCA_028690255.1 Methanosarcinaceae archaeon | reverse complement strand
AACAGGTACAATTAACAGGTACAATTAACAGGTACAAATCCAACAGATATATATCTAAGCACGGGATAAACAGCCAAAAATGTTTTTTGAAAGTAAACAGGCACACATGGCGGTAATTATAGGTTGTGTGTTTTACAGCATGAACGGGCTTTTCATTGCCCGGATCCACGACATGACCATCCCCTCCATAATCTTCTACAGGCTTTTATTTGGCCTGCTCTTTCTCTTTGCCTGCATCAATCTCAGGGGGAAAAGCTCCGACCTGCGGATAAAGAAAAAAAAGGGGAATCTTCTGCTTCAGGGCTTGATGGTTGTTTCGTGCATGTTGCTTTACTTCACCTGTCTTAAATACACCTGCGTCTCCATTGCAATCCTTCTCCAGTACACGGCTCCAATATACGTTATGCTGGCCTCACCTTTCATTCTGAACGAAAAAATAGGGAAAAAAAGCATAGCTGCCCTCTGCATTGCAATCGCGGGAGTAGTACTTATAGTAAGGCCTGCCGGGGGCTTTTCGGAAATCGAACTTACGGGCAGTTATATGCTCGGCATGATAGCGGGGCTTTTATCGGGACTTGTCTTTGCGGGCCTGCTCATAAACGTGAGGGTCCTGAAAAAGGAATACCCTGAAACTGCGATGATCTTCTGGCCCCTGGCAATCAGCTTTTTGCTACTCAGTCCCTTTGCCTTCGATATAAGCTTCTCTGTACTTCTGGATAATTTGAAAGTGCTCATAGCTTTCGGGATAGTTTCCATAGGCCTTGGAGAAATTTTCATGGTCATAGGGCTTTCGCGGCTTGAGGCCCGGACCGGCAGTCTGCTGGCCCTTATAGAGCCTGTAAGCGGCGTTTTTTTCGATGTGACGGTGCTTGGAGTGGCCCTCTCCTCCGAAACCCTTGCAGGTTGTGCCCTGATAATGGGTTCGGCCGCGCTTATCAGTTTCAGGGATTCCGGAAAACAGGCGGATGAGCCGGAGTTACCCCGGGCTGCGGGGTAACTTCCCGGGGTCTGAGGGCTGCAAAAAATGTAATATTCCCGGGTATCAGGAGCCCCCCGTTTTTACTCTGAATAATATTCGTCTCTGGCCTCCACAAACGCCCTTACATTTTTCAGGGGGGTCATGGGCGCAAGCCCGCAGCCCGGAGCCAGGATGTCAATCCCGTCTTCAAGGCAGGCCTTTGCTTCTTTTTTGATGATGTCCGGACTTTTCGTCAGGAGGGTGTCCGAGGGGGAGACGTTGCCTATGAGGGCCACCCGGTCTCCTACAATTTCCCTGGCATACCCGACACTTACCTTTTCTTCGATGCTGATTCCCTCAAACCCGACCTCCGCCAGAGGGCTCAGCACCGCACTTGCGTCCCCGCACATATGGAGGATTTTTGTGCCTTTGATCTCCCGGCAGATTTTCCGGTACTCCGGTAAAACCGAGGTCTCGAACATCCCGGGAGCAATGATATCAGGCCCCGCTTCCGAGTCTATGAGCACCACCGCATCGGCTCCCCGGCCGAGAAGGGCGTTTGCGTATTCTATACAGGCCTCCGTGCAGGTTTCGAGCAGGGTCTCCACGCTTTCGGGACTTGCAACAAACCACATGAGGTAGTTCCTCATCCCGGCCAGCATACAGGAAAGGCCTGCCGGCCCCACGACTCCCGCAAGCACGGGGACGTCTTCCCCGACTTTTTCCCTAATAAGCCCGACCGCGTCCAGGACAGGCCCCGTCCTCCGGCTTTCAAGCAGGTCCTCCGGGATAGTAAGGTCCTCTACATCACCTTTTTTCTTGCAGGGAAAATCCCTTACATAAGGCTGCATATCCACGGCCCCTTCTTCAACCGTACAGCCCAGGGTTTCCGCAAGCACGGTGCAGCAGAAAGGAGCCCGGACGTTTTCAAAGCCTGCAATTTCATGTCCTGCAATTGCCAGGGCCGCCATTTTTTCAGCCTCGTAGTTAGCCTCGGGCCAGAAGGCCCCCGTTTTCTCCATGAGTTCGAGAATCCCGGTCTGGGTTACGGAACAGACCGGCACCTTATCCACGGCTTCTCGCCTCAGGGCCTTTTCAAATCTCTCTTTCAGGGTCATTTCATCCATAATTCTTACACCGTGCGCTGTGTTCAAAAAGAGTTCTTCGGGATTAAAAAACAGTTATTTTCAAAGGCGCTTCCTCGAGGGCCTTTACTAAAAGATATGTTGAATTTGATGATATAAAAATATGTGAATAAAACGGGTTTTCAATTATTTTTGAAAATTTTCGGGCCCCCTCTTAGGAAATTATATTGTATAGATGCGGAGGATTTCGGGGCAGACTTTATATCCATCATGATTAATCAGGATAAATTATATATAACATTATTACTAAAGATATATTCTAAGAAGTGGTTTTACCCCACTTCCTAAACATACATACTTCTAAAAACGGAAAAACGGTTCAAAAAACGGAAAATCGGTTCAAAAAACGGAAAATCGGTTCAAAAAACGAAATAAAGGCTGATTAATGTGGGCCCGAATCTATTCGATAATTCAACCTTCAAAAACAAAACCCTAAAAACGAAAAGTGGTTCCCTAATTTTCAGTCAATAATGAATCGCTAAAACAAACATGCGCTAAGAACAGGCCTTAAAAAGATTTTTATCTCCCTCCGTATTAACGGGAACCACTGATGTCAAATTTTATAAAACAATTGTTTACTATTTTTATACTGATGAATGTGTTTGATAATTAAGGGTGTTAGCTTTGTCAATATTCCCTGTACCAGAGGTCCGGGGGTTACGCTCTCCCTGATCCTGTAAATGATAAATTTCGTATATTTTATTCAGTTCATGAAGGCGAATTATTGTTCAAATCTAAACAAACGAGCACTTTCTTCGTATTTGGAAAATGTAAAGAGATCTTATGCACTCACTTTCAAGTAACTCACCCCCAAGATCGGAAAGGGAACAGGGGGAATCTGCCGAAAATTTTTAAAAACTCTGACAAGTCCTTCTAGCCGATGATTTTCCATTAATGATTAAATATTTTTTATAAACAATGAAAACAACCTTGTAATAATGGTTGAGCAGGAATACTCTGCTGAAGAGCCACTCCAGAAACTGCTGTCCGACCACCCGGGCCTTATTTCAGGAAGTCCGATTGACAGTGAGGGTTCTCGCCTGTGGCTCCCGGTTAGGAATGGGTAAAATATAATTCCAAGGATTTTTTAGTTCGGATTTTGTCTTCATATTCATTTTGAAAAGGCCGGTCTCCTTCGTCGACCGTTGAGGGTGCCGGTCCCAAAAATCGATTCAAAAAAGGTTACATGATATTGAATTTGCTTTCTGAAATTGAGGGAGGATTTTGAATCCTCTTACATCTCTTCCCGGTATACTCACCGGCCACAGGCCGGCCTTTTCATGACTGATGCAAAAAAGTTCCATAAGTTTGAGAATCCCGGTTATGTTCTAAACGATACAGTTCAAAACTGAAAATAGCATCTAAGTGGAAAATCTGTGTCAATATGAAACTGGTAAAGAACCTCCAAAAGAAGCAAGTAATCCGAGAAAGAATACGTATAAATAGTATCCACATAAACCTCCTATTATGGCTCAGGCTGATTTTGAAGATAAAGTATTCAAGGAACTCGATTTTATCAAAAAACAACTTCTCGAAATAAGAGAGGACATGGTAGATATAGACTGCGTACTCACTGATGAAGAAAGAAAGCTCGTGGACGAAAGTTATGGGCACCAGAAAGAAGGGAAGTTGATGACCTTCTCAGAAGTAAAGAAAGAACTGGGCCTATAAAATGTTTGAAATTCTTTTTGAAAAATCAGCATTTAAATTCCTCAGCAACATTGACGCAAAAAACAGGCAGCGAATCTCCGAAGCCATCGAAAACTTAGCAGAAGACCCGTTCCCACATGACGTTAAAAGAATCTACGGCACCAATGAGAAACTTTTCAGAATCAGAGTTGGTGAGTTTCGAGTTCTTTATCGAATAGACTATGGAGAAATTGTCATAGTCATCGTTGATATTGATTCAAGAAAGCGGGTTTATAAGGGCATTTGAGTGATCGCACATTACTTTTTTATTATATTTCATCTCAAGCCGGCCGCCCCCCAAT
>JAQVBP010000011.1:13987-31489 GCA_028690255.1 Methanosarcinaceae archaeon | reverse complement strand
TCTTAACAATAAAAAGAAACATGGAATTTTTTTGAACAGCTGGCAAAAAAAATAAATGCCCATATTTGTCTTAATTTTTCGCTGTTGTCTCTTTTTTGTTTTTCAAATTCGTCAAACTACCGTGGATTACCATCAAAGTGCAAGTGTGACTTTGATAGCAGATGTTAAATTGGTCTTTTAGTCAACATCACTTCCAGAATATGTCAAATCATATATATAGTTGTTATTAAAAAAAGATTATTTTTTATTCTTATATGCATCTTTTTTTAAATAAAATTCATATTTTAACATAATTAAGATACAAAATGTTATATTATTATATAATCTACATAGAAGAATTATGTTGAAAAAATGAGGGTTGTCCGTGAGTCATTTACTTATAATATTATAATATAATTAATAATATAAATACATATGAAAATGGGGTCTGATATAGATTTATCAAAATTTTGGTGCTGAAAGGAAGAATATCCTGACTACGAAAATTTGGAATCTCAGTCCTATTTTGTTACGAATACTTTTTGGAAGGACTCCCGAAGTACCCGGAATAATCAGAACATTGAGGTATAATGTTGAAAATAAGAATAATTCCGGGATTTATAGGAATTTTTATGCTTGCTACATTTTCTGCTACGGGGGCTGCGGAGGGCCTGGACCTTCGGGTGATTGAACCTGGAAAAGAGATCCATTTTAAGGATCAGGGCAAAAATAGATGAAAAAAGGTATTTAAAACCTTTAAATTAAAAAAATTGTGTTTAAAGCCTTTAAATTGAAAAAAAAAGAATTTGAAGCCTTTAAATTGAAAAAAACTGATTTCGATACTTATTGACAGTAATTGCCGGACAGCTTCTTAAGTTACGGGCAGCCTGCCCGGGGAGTCGTGAATACCTCGCCATTTATTTATAAAACATTAATCTTTCACCCCGCAGTATAACCGTTTGATCCTTTACCCACTGGTAACTTCCATTTTCTTCAGTGACTGTCCAGATGCCATAGTTCCAGTATTTTCTGTCCCCGTTCTCATTGAGTATTGTCCATCCGCTAATTCCATAATATGTATCTGTAAGGGTATCCATTGCTAGTTTTACACTTTCGTCGTTATCCGGAATGGCATCCAGATCAACAAATGTAGCTATCCAGAGAGCGTCATACGCGGGCAATGCGTAAGATTCAGGAATTCTTCCAAGTCGGGCTTCAATTTTTGGCCCGATCTCCTGATATCTGTCATTCGTCTCCAGGTGTCCGTATATCGGGGCCTTGACATTGGTTACTGCAGCAAAACTGGCTGCATTATCATTGCTGATCAGCCCCCTGTTCTGCGCCATGCCGTCAGTGCCATACCAGTTGACCTCTGACAGGGCGGGATAGGTACGGGCTAAAGCAAAGACCTCTGTTACTTCCCCATGGGAACAAAGAAGCACGGCTACGGATTCCTCCCCGTGTTCTGAAGTGGCTGCCATTACTTTTTCATTGAGTGCCTCAACTTCTGTGGAAAGGTTCGTGTTTTCTGTTTCATATCTAACTCCCTCAAGCACTGTGCCGTTAAGAACCTCAAAACTTTTCTCGACCTCATTAACAAGTCCGTTACCCCAAACGTCATTTCTGTACATGGGGATTAAAGTACTGATCCCTTCATCACCCATCAGTCTGGCCAGTACCATTCCCTGATTGGTGTCGTCAGGTACAAGTCTGAACAGATTATCGTCAGGGATCGCTAAAGAGGGGGCTGTTGATGCTGTACTCAGAAGGATGATACCATTCCGGGTTGCATAATCCAGAACAGTTTCCGCTTCATCGCTTGCCTGCGGGCCGATAACAATCTTTAGCCCCAGTTTGTCAAGTTCCTTGAGCCGTTCCAGGGCCGTCTCAGGATCACTTTCGGTATCCTTTACAATCACTTTTACATTTTTTCCTGAACCAAGTCCTGAGAAATAACCGTTGATATCCTCGGCCGATACTTCAAGGGCTGTCCGGCTCGCTTCCCCTACAGATGCAAGATTGCCGGTAAGTGGCAAAAGTGCTCCTATGGTCATGGTCTCAGATTCACTGGTAGCCCCTTCGGTTGATTCAATACATCCTGACCAGAGAGTTGCTAAAAGTAGTATACCAATTAAAACATATTTTGTTTTTTTCATAAACACCACAGTAAATATATATAGAACATCTGTATATATCTTATGACTGTTTATGCCTACATTCTTCAGTATTTTTCCGAAGAAATAGTTCTCAAGAGAGTGTTTTAAAACATTTCCAAAACGTGGAATCTCTTTAAAAAAATTGAGTGAAAATCACTCAAGAATAATCTCGTTCGCCGGTTCCCAGGCAGGCTGGTTTATAACCAATAACTCAAGGTCAACATCTCCGGTATTCTCGATGTATTGCTTTGCGTTTGCAGGTACGAGGACAATGTTTCCTTTTTTCAGTTCAAATGGTACATCTTCTATGTAGAGCATGCCTTCCCCCTCAAGAACATAATATGTTTCCGGGTTCTTCATAATGAGGGAATCAAGGGGATTACCTGGTTTAACTAGAAAATGCGCAATGCTGTAATCCAGGTCCAGATCCATTTCAACTCTATTCGGATTGATCAGATTTCTAACGATTGCGTCTCCAAAGTAGTTGATATCTTCAATACCTTCAAGGTTTTTGTTATAGATGTAGTCATCTACGTAAAAGCCGGAATGAACAAGGTATGTCTGGTTATCGATAGAAGTTCTCCTGGTGAACGTGCACTTTTTTGAAGGTTCTGTCTCACCCGGTTTTGGCCAGTCGTAATTGACCCATCCCTCGCCTTCTTCGCTTAAAGCAGTGTCTATGAGCATCCTGCCCAACGGTTTCCCATTATAATCTTTAAGATCGCTTACATTCTCACCCTCGCCGCTTACTTTAGGAGGGAAAACAACACGTATTCCTTCGGTCTTCCAGATGGTGATGTAGGAATCATTATGGAACCACTTGCTGTCTTTTTCCCTGAAATCATCAAATGCAGGCTCTCCTTTTTCATTTATGAGGTCAATAGCAGCATTGACCAGGGACTCCCTATACTCTTTCTGGGCCAATAGTTCAGTTTGCCCTTCTGTAGCTATTTCTTCATTCTGTTTACTGGCGGATGCGTCGTCTGGCTGCACACAGCCGGCAACTGCCAGCAAGAGAACAGTAATCAACAGAACACAAAATACATTTTTAAAATGATTCATATTGTAACACCTGTCAAATTAAAAATTAAATGCTAAAATGTTAGTTTCCACAAGGATACAGTTTTATCCAGATTAACAAATGTAGCTATCCAGAGAGCGTCATATGCGGTCAATGCGGAAGACCTTTATGCGCCTAAAAATGCGGAATGCAGATTCATAAAAAAGATTTTGCATAAAAGTTACAAAACAGCGTTGCGTTTTTTTGAGATACCTATATCCCATAATGGATATGCGAGGGGTGCGATTCGAACGCACGAATTCCTACGAAAATGGGTCCTAAGCCCATCGCCTTTGACCTCTGGGCAACCCTCGCACTTTGAAAATTATTATAAAATAAAAACAGAATTAAGTTTTAAAACAGAATTAAGTTTTTAAATTAATAAGAGAAAAATGAGAAATGCGCCGACCGGGATTCGAACCCGGGTTTTGGGCTTGGAAGGCCCAAGTCATAGCCACTAGACCATCAACGCAAACTGCAACATCTCTAGAGGTATTTTTAATATATAACAATTTCGCTTGAAATCGTGTAAAGGGAATATACTTTTTCATGGAATTTTTTTGAATTTTGAATTTATTATTCAGGTATTGTGCCCATATTCATCGGCATGTTTTTGAAACCGTTGGTTTAGTAAACTGTTTTGAGAAGCTCCGGCTCCTTCCCTGGCAACTACAGAACGTATTTAAAGATTGTGCAGAAAATTTTCGAAGATTTAGCTCAGAGGTGGTTTACGCAGGAGGTGAAGGATCAGGTCCGGGCTAATTCTTCGCAGGTTCATTACCTCGGAAACGATATCTTCCTCAGGAAGCCCCTGGATTTTCAGTTCGTTTATTTTTTCAATTACATAGGCAGGGATTACAAAGTAGTTCTCCAGGTCATGCCAGTGTCCGCTCACATCCCCCCTGACAAGCTGGATGCCCGCAGAGTTCAGGTACATCTTCATAAACTTAGAGAGGGCATCATAAGCTGAGGTAGGAAGCTGGAGCAGCTCTATCTCCGGGCAGGTTTTGAGCAGGTTAAAGAGATCCCTGTCCGCAGGGCGAAACGCAAGGTGGACTGCCTTCTCCCCCGGTTTAATGTTCAGGATTTCGCTCCTGCCGGTAACTACCCGGATCCTTATGCTCCCCTGCAGCATCATCTCTTCCCTCAACTATGTAAGAAAGGGATTATTTATTTAATTTTGTAGTACTGTTTTTCTGATCAAATATCAGCAAATCAGAGTAAAATATAGTTAATAGTATGGAAAAATTGCTGAAAAAACCCCCTGGAGATAAAACTTATTTTTAGGCTTTCTTTTCAATCTGCCCTTCACTTTTGCCCTTTAATCCCGCCGCAATTGCCTGCCCGAAAGATATACAGCCATCTCCGCAGGGGATATTGGAAGGGATTAAGAAATTAAAGCCGGCTTCCATGACGGTTTCGGATATCCGGGACGTGATATGCTCGTTGTACGCCACCCCCCCGCTCAGACCCACCGCATCCAGGCCCTTTTTCCGGGCCAGGGAACCCGCAAGTTCCGAGACCCCGCAGGCAAGGCTTTCTTCAAAGGCAAAGGCAAGGTCGGAAGGGGAATACTTTCCCATAAGTTCATAAACCCCGTACAGGAGTTCGCTCGTGTCAAGCATCCGGAGCCCTGTTATTTCGCAGTTTCTGAAAACGGGCTCAATTTCCACCCTCACAGTGCTTTTTTTCGCGGCAGCCTCGAGTTTCATGGCAGGCTCCCCTTCGTATGTGCGCTCCCCACAAATCCCCAGGAGAGCCGCAGCCGCATCAAGGACCCTACCCGTGCTACTGCTCAGGACGACGTTAATTCCCTTTTCGAGCTGCTGCAGGACAACCTTCAATTCGGCCTCCCCCCGCCTGAAGGAGAGAGGCAATTTCTTCAGTTCGCTTTCCGAAAGCAGGCTGAAAAGCATCCCGAGGACCATCCGGGCAGGGTGCCTGGCCGCAAGGTCTCCTCCGGGCATGGGCTGGACCTGGAGGTGGGCAAGCCGCTCATGTCCTGTATAGGAGGAGTCGAAAATTTCCCCCCCCCAGACCGTTCCGTCGCTCCCGTAGCCCACCCCGTCAAGGACAATTCCCAGTATTCGGGAGTCTTCTGGCAGAAGCCGGTCTGCCATGAGGGCCAGCATGTGGGCCTCATGGTGCTGCACCTTGAGAAGAGCAGGAGGAAGGGAACCCCCTTCTTTCCTCCGGAATCCGGCTTTTTCGGCTTTTTCAGCCTCTTCCTTTGCAAAGGAAGTCGTGTTGAATGAGGGATGCAGGTCGCAACCCCAGGTTTCGGGCTTTATGCCCGTAAGCCCTATCAAATGCCGGACCACCTCTTTATGGTAAGAAAAGGTCTCGACCTTGCCGGTGTTGCCTATGTACTGGGAAAGGTAGGCCCGCTTTTCTTTTGCAAGCGTGATCGTTGTATTTAGCTCGGCTCCCACCCCGAGGGCAGGCCCAACTTCGAAAGGCAATTCAATTGGTTCCGGCACAAATCCCCTGGAGCGCCTTATAAAAGACTTTTTACCGTTTACGACCCTTATGACCGTGTCGTCGTTCCGGTTCGCAATTCCCCTGTTATGGAACAGGTGGTAGTCCACAATCCCTTCAAGCTTCTCCAACACCTCCCGGTTCTCAATCAGCATGGGCCTGCCCGGAAGGTTTGCCGAAGTCATGACGTAAACGGCCTCAGGCTCCCTATCAAAGAGCAGGTGCTGGGTTCCGGTATAGGGCAGCATTGCTCCTATGTTGTGAAGCCCCGGAGCAAGCAATTCCGTGAGGGGGAAGGGCTCTTTCTTGGGAAGCAGGGTTATGGGCCGCCTGAAGGAGGTGAGAAGCTCCCTCTCAGGCCCTTCGACTTTTGCAAAGGTCTCAACACCTTCCACCGTCCCCGCCATCAGGGCAAAAGGCTGCTCGGGCCTGCCCAGTTTCTTCCGGACTTTTTCGACTGCAGCCTCCCGCCGGGCCGAGCAGGCGATATGAAAACCCCCGAAGCCCTTAACCGAGAGGACATACCCCTCTTCGAGGAGAGCCGCAGCTTTTACTATGGCCCCGTAGTTTTCCGCAAGCACCCTGCCCGAGGAGTCGGCAAGCAGGAGTTTCGGGCCGCAGGCCTCACAGCAAACCGGCTGGGCGTGGTACCTGCGGTTTCCGGGGTCCGTGTACTCTATATTACAGTCCCCGCAGAGGGGAAAGTCCGCCATTGTCGTGTGTTCCCGGTCGTAGGGGAGGGCCCGGACCGTTGTATAGCGGGGCCCGCAGTCGGTGCAGACCGTAAAAGGGTAATGGTAATACCTTGAAGCCGGATTCAGGATTTCGGAAAGGCAGGCTTTGCAGATCGAGCTATCCGGAGGGATTATGGAGTCCTCGGTAACCGCGCATTCACTGTGCAGGATGGAAAATTCGGAGGGATTGCGGACAGGCACCTTTTTTGAATCAAGCCCCGTTATCCGGGCCAGAGGAGGTTTTTTTAAAGGGAGTCCCACAAGAAAAGCCTCAAGGTCTGGCCTCTGGCCTTCCGCAAAAATCTCCACAATATTTCCTAAATTCTTCACGTAGCCGGAAAGCCTGTGAGCTTTTGCCAGTCTGTAGACAAAGGGCCGGAAACCCACTCCCTGCACCGTGCCGATTACATGGATAAGTCTGGCTTCGTTTTGCATAGAGGCTTTAGGATTGATCCCAGTCATTAAAATAGCTTATTGATTTATGGCAACAGGAAAAATAAATTCCTAAATAGAACACAAAAACCAAATTCCAAAAAATTCCAACCAAATTCCAAAAAATTCCAAAAAATTCCAAAAAATTCCAAAAAATTCCAAAAAATTCCAAACTAAATTCCAGATGACCCTAAAAAAGCAAATTCCAAATTAACCATAAAAACAGAAAAAAAACATTCAGATATCGTGCCAGATATCGAGATGATAAAAATCATCTCGAAAGTTCCAGTCACGATAAATTTTGAAGAAGCGTTTTTATTATGATAAGGAACCCTAAAACCAGCATGAGGAGTGAAATTCTCCACGCAACCTTTAAAAGCCACGCCTGGTTTTCAGGTTCGCTTAACTTAAGAACAGCTTTTTCAACCAAATTAGGTTGATCCCTGTACGCTGCCATGTTTAAATCAAGCTCAATCTTTCGCTTTTGCTTTGATTCTCTTCAACCTGAAGGTCCCTTCTCTTTCCACTTCCTCAAGGGTGAAGCGGATGAACTTCATGGTTTCGATGAGTTCGGGAATGACCTTGAATTCGAGAGCGTTTACACGCCTCTTGGTTTTCTCGATCTCATTAAGGAGCCTTTTCATGGTAGTTTCAAGTTCCGCGGCGATGATAATCTTTTCGACCAGATCCTCATAGGCATCAGAGGTTTCGTCAATGTAGGAATTGGTCCCGATTATCCCGTACCCTCTCTCATAGAGAGGTTTTCGGACTCCGATGGAGCTGATCTTGGGCACAAAGACACCCATGATGTTATGCCCGGAAAGCTTGATTTCAGGAGATCCTTTTGTGGTGAAAGCGGTTGACTTGATGGCAACCACTCCATTCACGGCGCAGGCAAGATTAATCTTGTCCGTTGCTACTTTATAGGCTTCGTCCAGCTCGGTTCTGACGTTTCTTGCTTCGTTCAGGATCTTGAAGAACTCAAGGATCAGACCGTCCCTCTTCATCTTCAGGAGTTTGTGCCCGCTTTCCGAGAGCTTGATCCTTTTCTTGAGTGTAATAAGTTCTGACCGAGTTGGTTTTACGTCCTGCAGAACCATGACAATCACTCAGCTTTTTTATGTGCCGGGTGGTACTTCTGGATGTACTTGTTGTCAATCCTGTTCAACTGGTTTTCTGGCAGGTGTGCGAGGATCTTCCAGCCGATGTCCAGGGTTTCTGCAATTGTCCGGTTTTCGTTTCTGCCCTGAGTGACAAAGTTCTCTTCGAAGAGGTCGGCAAATTCAAGGAGTTTTGTGTCTCTTTCGGAGAGGGCTTCCTTACCGACGATTGCCACCAGACCTCTCAGGTCACGCCCTTCAGCGTATCCTGCATACATCTGGTCAGAAACAGCCTTGTGGTCATCCCTGGTCTTGTCGCCTCCGATACCGGAGTTCATCAGCCTGGACAGGGACGGCAGCACGTTAATTGGCGGGTAGATACCCTTTCTGTGCAGTTCCCTGGCAACCACGATCTGACCTTCGGTAATATATCCGGAAAGGTCAGGAATCGGGTGAGTGATGTCGTCACCGGGCATGGAAAGGATCGGAATCTGGGTAACAGACCCTTTGGCTCCCTTGACAATACCTGCTCTTTCATAGAGGGTTGCAAGGTCAGTGTACATGTAACCGGGGTATCCACGACGACCGGGCACTTCATTACGGGCGGCTCCCATCTGACGGAGAGCTTCAGCGTAGTTGGTGATGTCAGTCAGGATAACGAGAACGTGCATGTCGTGCTCGTATGCCAGGTACTCGGCTGCAGTAAGAGCCATACGCGGGGTAACCAGACGTTCCACAGCAGGGTCATCTGCAAGGTTCATGAACACAACGGCCCTTTCCAGAGCGCCGGTCTTTTCGAAATCCTGCATGAAGTACTGGGCTTCTTCGTTGGTGATGCCCATTGCTGCGAAGACCACAGCGAACTCTCCTTCAGAGCCGGGCACAGAAGCCTGTCTTGCGATCTGCAGGGCGATTTCGTTGTGCGGAAGACCTGATGCCGAGAAGATAGGCAGTTTCTGTCCACGGACAAGGGTGTTGGTCCCGTCAATTGTGGAAATCCCTGTCTGGATGAAGTCTTCAGGAGGCATCCTGGCGTACGGGTTCATTGCGGCCCCGTTGATATCAATCATCTTTTCAGGGACGATCCTGGGTCCCCCGTCCAGAGGCTTTCCTGCCCCGGAAAGGATCCTGCCCAGGAGGTCGATGGATGCGGGAAGTTTCAGGGTTTCTCCTGTGAAGACCACACCACAGTCTTTGTTCAGACCGCCTGTCCCTTCATAGACCTGAATAACCACAATCTCTGCGGAAGAGTCAAGCACCTCACCCCTGCGGGTGGTCCCGTCAGGCAGGTTGATGTTAACAATTTCTTTATAACCCACAGGCTCCGTTTTCTCAACAAAGATCAGAGGCCCTGCGATTTCCGTTATTGTCTTGTACTCTTTTGCCATACTCACCTACCTCCCAGGGCTGCAAATTCTTTATCCATCTTGGCAAGGACAGCGTTCATTGACCCGTCAAAATCCTCTTCGTACTTAACCTTGGCAAGCTCGTCCTTGGCTTCCGACTTGAGAATTTCCGACATCGGAACACCTGCGGCCAGAGCCTCGTTTGCAGCATCTCCGAATTTCATGATAGCCTGCATGGTCTTGTACTGTTCGGCGAACGGACTGTAGGTGTCTATCGGGTGGAACGCATTCTGCTGCAGGAAAACTTCCCTGATGAGACGGGTGATTTCGAGCAGAAGCTGCTGGTCTTCCGGCAGAGCATCAGAACCGACGAGCTGCACGATTTCCTGCAGTTCGGATTCTACCTGGAGCATGTCCATTGCCTTTTCTCTGAGGTCTACCCAGTCAGGAGCCACATTGTCAGCAAACCAGTCGCTAAGACCTTCCTTATACAGACTGTAGCTGTTCAACCAGTTGATGGCAGGGAAGTGCCTCCTCTGAGAGAGTTTGGAGTCAAGAGCCCAGAACACCTTCACGATACGCAGTGTGTTCTGCGTAACAGGTTCGGTGAAGTCACCGCCAGGTGGAGATACAGCTCCGATAACCGTGATGGAACCTTTCTCCCCACAAAGGGATACTGCAACTCCGGAACGCTCGTAGAATTCTGCCAGCCTTGCTGCCAGGTATGCAGGATAACCTTCTTCACCAGGCATTTCTTCAAGACGGGAGGAGATTTCTCTCATTGCCTCGGCCCACCTTGAGGTGGAGTCAGCCATCAGAGATACGTCGAATCCCATGTCACGGAAGTATTCCGCAATGGTGATCCCGGTGTACACGGATGCTTCCCTCGCAGCCACAGGCATGTTGGAGGTGTTTGCAATAAGTACGGTACGCTCCATGAGTGGCCTTCCGGTCTGAGGGTCCTCGAGATTGGGGAAGTCGTTCAGAACATCAGCCATTTCATTACCACGTTCACCACAGCCGATGTAGACCACGATTTCCGTGTCACTCCATTTTGCAAGCTGCTGCTGGGTAACCGTCTTTCCGGAACCGAATGGACCCGGGATTGCAGCGGTTCCGCCCTTTGCAACAGGGAAGAGCCCGTCGAGGATTCTTTGACCGGTGACCAGTGGCTTTTCAGGAGTAAGTTTCTTTGCCACAGGCCTGGGGATTCTTACCGGCCACCTCTGCATCATCTTAAGCTCGGTTCCGTCAGTGAGGGTGCAGACAACATCCATTACTGTAAAGTTTCCGCTCTTAATTTCGGCGACGGTTCCCGAGATTGTCGGGGGTACCATGATCTTGTGCTCAAGGTTCACGGTTTCCTGAACGACTCCGATTACTTCTCCACCTTTTACTGCATCTCCGGCTTTAACGACAGGTTTAAACTCCCAGAGTTTTTCGTGGTCAAGCCCATCTGCGCTGACACCCCTCTGGATGAAGTTTCCCATCTTCGCAAGCAGGACGTGCAGCGGCCTCTGAACCCCATCGTAAATACTGGTAAGAAGCCCGGGCCCAAGTTCCACGGCCAGAGACATACCTGTTGATTCACAGGGTTCGCCTGGCTTGACGCCGGCTGTCTCTTCGTATACCTGGATGACTGTCTTCTCACCTCTGATCTGAATGACTTCACCCATCAGCCCTTCGTCACCGACTTTTACCAGGTCATACATTTTTGCCTGTAAGCCGATGGCGGTAACAACAGGTCCGGCCACACGATAAATTTCACCTTTTACTTCCACAGATCAACACCTACCGCTTGTTTGATTTTATCTCTTAAACTCGTTGAGCCTTCTCCACTGCCTCCTAGAGCTACCACTGTAGGCTGAATGGACTCATTCAAGCTTTTAGCCACAATTTCCGGCAGATTAGCAATGTCATCATTGTGCATTACAATAATTCCGACATTTTTGTCATCAAGCACTTCTTTTACCGCGGACTCGGCCGCCTCGATATCAATAGTTTCATAGATCTTTTTGATACCAGCTAGCCTGAAACCCGTGACAAACTCGCTTTTTCCGATCACTGCCAATTCCATTAGATTACCACCAACTGGTCTTTAATCAATGTATCCGCGAGGCCTGCCTCCTTACCCCGTACAATTATACGCAGGTTATTGACCTCGTTGTTCTTATAAATGATATAATCCATTATAGGTACAATTGAGACCGGAGATACATGCGAATAAGTGGTAGCAGATTCGAGACTGTATTTCGTAAGTTTGCTCTCCAGAGCAGTCAGGGAATCCATATCAGGACCCATTACGCTTGAAATAGCGTCCCAGTACTCTGTATTACGAAGTTCTTCTACAAAATCTTCATACGGAAGGGCTGCGAGTTTTTCGGTATTAAGAGCAAACCCACCTTCGATCATCAAAGGCATGATCTCGTCGAGCTGCTCGACTCCCGCTTTTTTGAGCCTGAAAAGATTACCAAGATTTTTGACATCAGCTTCCAGCTTTACAAATTTGGCAAAGAGTTTACGATCTTTGGACCTTGGTTTTCCGATTGCGTCGAATAAACTTGAATAATACATCTTGTCCAGTTTGTTTTCTATATCTGCCAGGTTGGTCCCGTCATATTCCTGCAGTATTGGATAATATACGGTTTCCACCAGGCTTTCAATAATCTCCTGATAGGATTCCTTGCCTGCAAGTTCTGACAGGAATGTGTAGGTAAACTCTCCGGCCGATATCAAAGATTCCTGAATATCTTCAACAGATGCATTATATTGTTTCCCGCGGAGAAGGGTTTTTACGTTCCATACATCGTACCTTCTCAGGTACTCCGAAATCAGGTAATTGGGTTCTCCTTCGGTGATTCGAAGCAATTTTTCATAGGTAAACGCAAGATTCCTGTTCAGTGCATGTTCTGCCAGGTCCGCACCGCGGTATTTCATTGCCAGTTCGTCAATGTCACTTTTATAATCAGACTCTTCTATGAAGCGAGTAATTTCGTCTATGCTCATGTTGAGCAGCCGGGGGTACGTTTCCTTTGGCATAAGCTTGCTCTTCATGGCACGTACACGGGTTACGGCATAAGCATAATTAGAAGTGCCTTTTTTCTTTTTATCGGATTTTCTTGAGGATTTTTTTCTTCCCCAGAGTTTCTCCAAAAGCCGCATTGAACATCACCCGTATAAGATATCTGAAATCTGTCTTAAGGAACGTTCATACACGTTTTCAATAATTAAATCATATGTGTAATCTAACCTGATTGTTCCATCCTCGTTTTCAAGGACGATTCCACCGATGCTTTTGATGTTGCCGGCATAGGTTATTGAAGATAACTTTTTGACAAGTTCCTCAGAATCCCTGGATGAATAGATCTTCGCACCATCGGCTTCATACTTATCGATCAGAAATTTCAGTAGCTCCTCGTTTTTAGAAGCAGGCAACGATTTTATTTTTTCGACGGTTTGATTATAAACAGAATCCAGAAGTTCCTTGCGCTTGTTAAGCTTAATGCGTTTTACTTCCAGATTTGCACTGGAAATAATCTGCTGATTTAACTTTTGAAGGTCCTCTTCTACCTTCGCAAGGCTCTCCCCGAGCATCTTTTTCTGAGTGTCCCTGGCCTCATTTATATACTCGGATGCCTTTGCTTCAGCATCGGCATTGATGCGGGAAACTTCGGCCTGCGCACCATTCTGGATATCCTTAACAACGATCTCTAGTCCCATGCTTACACCTCCAAATAAATTAGAGCAAAAGATGCTCTAAGCAGGTAAGGGCTAAGAATGCCCCAAATAATCTAGAGCAGAGAAAAGCGCCCTATGAAACTCAGAGCATTGGATAGCCCTAGAATTCAGGGCAGGAAAAAATGCCCTACGGAACTTAGAGCGAGGGTTGCTCTAAGAAATTTAAGAGCGGGGACCGCTCTTAAAATCGATTTATAGCGGGACCGCTCTTAAAATCGATTTATTAGCGGGACCGCTCTTAAAATCGATTTATCCGTTGATAAGCAATGCAGCGACAAGACCGAAGATAACGATGGTTTCAGGAATGACAGTAAGGATCAGACCTTTACCAAATAAGCTTTCGTTTTCTGCCATTGCACCAATTGCTGCGGTTCCGATCTCTTTTTCTGCCCATGCAGATGCAAGACCGGTCACTGTGATTGCGAGTGCTGCGCCGAGTGCTTTCATTCCTGCTGCGTCCAGAATAGGACCTGCCACTGCTGTTGCTGTTACTGGATCTACCATGTTTTTATTCCTCCGTATATTTTCTTGTGTATCCGAATGGGTTGTACTTCTTGCCCCCGCCTTCGTAGAATTTTCCAAAGAATTCTACGTACTGCAGCCTGAGTGCGTGCAGTCCGGGAGCGATAATACTCAGGACGGAGTTTAACCCGTGACCGAGTACAAATACGATTATTGCAGCTAATGCTAAGAAGCCAATCTTGGAATGATCGACCCATATCATCTTGAAAACAATATCATTGACCGTACTCGCGATGTAAATCGAAGACAGACCTACCGCTATTATACGGGCATACGACAGGGCGTTACCCACAAGCGAAGGCAACTCGATCGGCCCTTTGATACCTTCCCCTTTGGTAAGCATCAAAACTCCGACCACGGCGACAACAGCCCCGACATTTGTCAGCATGGAATTACCGCCCATGTAGCCAGCGATTGCCACGATTGCGCCGAGTTCAATTACGATCCAACTGCCTTTTTCAAGGAATGCGTGCGTAAATCCGTGGTGCCTCTTGATATTAAAAAATCCGAGCAGGAACCCGAGGTTTACGTGAAGCAACCCTATGAGGGAAGTTGCTGCAATCATAGTCATTACCATGTGAGTCCTGTGAACCGGGAAGGTTACATGCTCGCCTCCAAGCCCGGAGAACAGAGTGATGGTTTCCCAGCCCGGAATCAGGCCCGGCACTACACCATGTGCAGTGTGTAAGCTCGCTAAAGAGAAACCTAGGAACTCACCGTAAATAATTCCAAAGAAAGCAGTTGATATCTGACAGTAGATAAGAATGTTCATGAGAGGCTTCACTGCATCGGACTTTACTGCTTTCTTGATAAACAGTGCAAGTCCTCCCAGGATCATAGCATAGCCGATGTCTCCAAGAATCAGGCCATACATCAGCGGGAAAGTGATAAAGATAACTGCTGAGGGGTCCATTTCAGTGTATTTGGGCCTGGAGTACAGGTCCATGATCTCCTGCAGTGGCGCCACTACTTTTGAGTTGTTATACTCTACAGGGACATGCTCCTCTTCCTCTTCGTCAATCTCGAGGGTGGTGATGTAGGCCTTCCCATTGGTGGCGTCATTGACAGTGCTGACCAGAGAATCGTAATTCTCAGTGAGGGACCAGCCATCAATAATAAATGTGTTTGCGGATGTGGCGATTCTCAGAGGCAATTCTGCCTTCTGGCTTTCGATACTAAGGATTTCGTCACTTGCCAGAATGAAATCTGCGTATTTGGCACTCATGGAGTTGATTTCAGTCTGAAGTGACTCGATCTTTCTTTTAATTTCAACTTCTTTCTGTTCGATTACCTTTAACAGCTCGCTTGGAACACCACCTCTGTCTGGAACTCTAAGTTCTCTAAAGCCAAGACCCTGAAGGAACTCGTAGACTTTGTCGGCAGACGTGCTGCCCACAAACAATGCAATTGTTTTTGCCTGTGGGTCATAAAACAGCTCGTAGGCCTGTGTGATGCCTGAAAGCTGACTTTCGTCCAGGGTACCCTTGATTGTGCCTGCAAAAACCTTCAGGTTTTCGTAGCCACGGTAGTAATCAAAGTTCAGATTGATGGACATGAAAGGCAGAAGATCCTTTTTCTGGGACTCCAGTTCCTTCAGGTCATTCTCGAGTTTAATAGTTGCTTCTGTTTTGGCCGAGATTGACCTGTCCAGTTCATCTAATTTTGAATCAAGTTCACGCAGGACTGAGTCAGATTTCTGAACAACCGATTCTTTTTTATCAATTCCCAGAAAACTGGAAATTGACCTGATCTTTACAAGCTTCTTTGAAACATCTTCCGCGTTTTCAAAGGGTTTGTCGATCTTGAAACCAGAATCATCTTCAACAAAATCTTCGATATGAAAGAGATTCGAATCATGCAGTGCATTGATAGTTTCTTTCATTATACTTTTATGCCCGACAATAACGGCCCTTGTCATCTCTTTAGGTCTACTCATTAAGGACCGCCCTCTCAAACTCCTGTATCAGGTAATTGACGGATTTGTCGATATTAGCTTGAGCACTCTGGGACATGGCTAATGCGTTTTGCTCACCGTCACTGACGATCTTATCTCTTTCCTCCAGGATCTCTGCTTCACCAGCTTTAAAACGATCTTGTGCAGCTTTGTGTGCATCGATTTCGGCCTGGGCCAGAATGTCCCTGGCTTCAGCCCGGGCGTCAGAGATGCGCTTGTTTTTGGCTTCAATGGCTTCATCAATCATTTTTTTCGCATTCTCTTCTGCTTTTTTAATTTCAGATAAGATTTCATTTTTAGCCATGTGAATCTCCGTCTCTCAGAATTTAGTATATAAATACATAATTAAAAAATACCTACTCCAGCGGATGTAGTTAACAGATGCTTCGCGAAAGAACTATATAACAGCTTCGGTTTTATGAAATAAGATAAAGGTATTTATAACGAATGATCGTTATATACATACAATTGAAGAATATTTTCACACTTTTAGATAAATAAATAGTAAAATATATGGTTCAAATACACAAAGATTAAATATTACAGTAAAAAATAATTGACTAAAATTTGGATAAAAAAATAAAATAAGTTATATAAGGCCCACATGGAGCCAATGCTTCGGCAAAAGCATTTAGGGTTTGCTTAACAGCTTCTGGTTGACCGGCCTAAGTCTTAGATTCGCAACGAGATTTGCCTGAACAACTAATTACTCATTGTAACCTTAATTGACGGGCTTGCCCTTGAAAATCAATATATTTAAGTGAAATATGCAGAGCTTGTTTTGTGATATATCCTTAACTGACTACGTTGGACATGTTATGATACCTACAAAGATTCCCCCCGGTATGAAGTTCCATCATGTATTATAAATATCCGAAGATAGGGGCTGTGTACCTACCATGACAGGCGTATCCCAAATTGGGGAGGAAAAACAGTTTCAAAAATTGTTATACCACCTACAAAAACAGAGTGAAGAGGGATCCAAAACAGTCAACTACCCCTGAGCTAAATACTCGGAGGTATTTTCCTAATCCAAGCAATCAATCCTGCCAGGCTGGAATGAACATATTTCTAATGATTCAAAAAACCGGGCCAGAGGACTCAAAAGGCTTTTCGCCAGGACCGGCCAAATATTTTTTAGTTCTTCGAGCTTGCCGGCCCTTCAACACCAAGGCCCGGGTTTTATATGTCCACTTCTCCACTTCAACCGGGACCCTGATTTTTACGAATCAGACCAAATTTTCGGCAATTATTCTGTGATTTCGAGAGGTAGATACGGGGCTCTCACCGGTCGCATAAGCGAGCGGCCTTTTCGTGATGACACACATAAAAAAACTTGACTTCACAGAAAAACCTGTCTTAAATACTGAAATCTCCATTTCATCTCAAAAACAGTTGAAAAAGTATGCATTTATTTCACAGAATTCCTGAAACGCCCGGCCGCCTGCGTCGGCCGTTGAGGGCCCGGGTTTTCTGAACCACAGTAATCAGCCCAAATCCGTTTAAAAAATTCAGCTCATAAATCCGTGCCAGACGACTCAAAAGGCTTATTCCAAACCCGGCCAAATATATATTATATGTTTTGCCGGGCTTGCCGGGCTTTCAACACCAATGACCGGTTTGATATGGTTTGATATGTACACTCTTCCCCTTCAGCCAGGCTCCTGATTTTGTGGCTCAAACCCACTTTCCGGTAATCGTTCATTTATTTTGAAAGACGAAAGCGGAGCTCTCACCGGTCGCGTAAACGAGCGGCCTTTTCGTGATTACACAAAGAAAAAACTTTATTTCAGACAAATCCTGTCTTGAATACTGAAACCTGCTTTTTTGAGATATATGTTTGATATATATGTAAACCATTCTGAACAATTATGAGAACTATTTCAAAAACGCCCTCAGTAAAAAGATCTGATTTGAATGTTAACCTGCCGAATATAGGCAGGCATATTTTGGAGAATAGAGCAGTGCGAATATTAAGAAACGAATTTCAAAAAATTAAGAAA
>JAQVBP010000011.1:0-13887 GCA_028690255.1 Methanosarcinaceae archaeon | reverse complement strand
AACTATTTCAAAAACGCCCTCAGTAAAAAGATCTGATTTGAATGTTAACCTGCCGAATATAGGCAGGCATATTTTGGAGAATAGAGCAGTGCGAATATTAAGAAACGAATTTCAAAAAATTAAGAAATGAATTTCAAAAAATTAAGAAACGAATTTCAAAAAATTAAGAAACGAATTTCAAAAAATTAGGAAACGAATTTCAAAAAACTATGAAGAATAATCACCAATTGATCTCCGGAATCCGGCCCAACCGACCTTATTCAAGCCTGTAAGGGATCTTTGCTCCCTCGGGGATTGTGTGGACATATTTTTTCCGAAACTCGGGATTACGCATCATGCAGTATTCCCCCTGTTTTTTGTATGCTTCGTGTTTACCCATATGTTTCCAGATGTCTTCAAGCGGTTTTTCAAGGACATTTCCGAAGGAGAGGGGGGTGTATGCACAGGGCATCACTTCCCCGTCAGAGGCCACATGCATCCAGCGTCTGCCCGCAAAGCAGCCGAAAAGGTCGGGGCCCATGAAATAGGGGAAGGCTGTAACTCTCGGACCGTCGGGCTTTTTGTTCATGGCCTTCTGGAACTTTCCAAGCCTTGTAACGTCCTTTTCTCCGATCACTTCATCTTCGTGCTCAAGCCAGCGTCCAACGGCAATGATCTCATAGATGGACATCTCCTGCATCCCGAGTTCTGTGGCAAGGGAGTAGAATTCATCCAGGTCGTCGATGTTATTGGGGGAAACCACCACGAACATATCGGTAAGGATTCCCGCAGCGCTGGCGTTTTTGATTCCTGAAAGGGCATCCAGATATGCGCCTTTTCTTCCGCGTACCCGGTCGTGTTCGGCTTCGAAGGGGCTGTCAATGCTGATGTGGGCTGCATATAACCCTGCGGCTTTAAGCGCCTCCGCCCGCTCTTCGGAAAGCCCGTAGCCGGAGGTGAAGCAGGTCGCAATTGCCCTTGACTTGTCCACATGGTCAACCATTTCCACAAGGTCTTTGCGCATCATGGTCTCTCCCCCGTCAAAGGAGATAAGATAGGTCCCCATATCAAGGGTCTGGTCCAGAACAGAGCAAATCTCCTCAAGAGTCATCTCCCTTTCGGGTTTTATGTCAGCGGCCCCGCAATGGATACAGCGGTTGGGACAGCGGGCGGTAATTCCTATGGAAAACTGGTCAGGCACACGTTTTTTCCGGATTGCTGCAATCTCGGAACTTATGACACGGCTGAAGGCTTTCCCGGGGATCGGGGGTACCCAGGTCGAAAAGACGATATCTTCATCGTCCACTGAGATTGGTTTTTCTTCCTCAAAGATCCCGTTGATACGTTTAATAAAGGGTTTTGCAAGCTGGGAAAGCGGACCTTCCACATCAAGCACAACTTTTCCGTTTTCAGTGCTGGCATTTACTTTAAGAACCGGACTTTCATACACTCGCATGGATTCACCTACAAAAATTACAATATGTTATTTTGGGGCCTGCAGTCAAATTTTCAGTTTATGACCGGGTAATCGCTGTTTCCCATCAGGGAAAGCCAGCAGCCAGGCCGTGCCGATAAACAATCAGGTATTTAATAATAAGGTCAATTGGAAATAAGATAGATTTATTCAGAAAAAGCCTTCGACCATGCCGTATCAAGCAGGTCCAGAGTCATGTAATCCGTTATTCGGAAAAGTTTTTCCCTCGTGGAGCAGGGGTCCAGACCCCCCAGGATCTCCTTTGCGGAATGCACGTATTCCTTCACGCAGACAACAGTTTTTCTGACAGCCTCTTCCTCAGGCATTTCCCTCATATAGATATGGATCAGGGTCTCAGATTCATGCTTTGACTCCTTGCCTTCAAGCATTTTCAGAAACTCCAGCAGGTCATCAACGATCTGGTAGGCGGTCCCGAGATACCGACCAAAGAGTCCTAATCGTTTTGCAAGGGACATGTCCGCCCCGGCCGCGTAGGCTCCGATTGCCGCACTCACTTCAAATAAAGAAGCCGTTTTCCTGTATATACAGTCAAAGTAGTCCCTTTCCGAAAACTCTTTTTCTTCGAGCTGGAGATCAAGAACCTCCCCTTCGGCCATGTCCATGCAGGCTTTTCCGAAAATCCGGATCACCTTTTCTCCGTAAGGGGAAATTAACTCAATGGATTTTGCAATAAGAAAATCCCCGCAGAGCAGAGCCTGGGAGGGGCCGAATTTTTCAGAGGCTGTGGGTAGATTTCTCCGGATAAGTCCCTGGTCAAGCAGGTCATCATGTACAAGAGATGCCGAATGCATCATCTCTACGGCAAGGGCCGCATCAAGGCTGTTTTTATACGAAGCGGAACAGGCCTCGCTGGAGAGTAGAAGAAGAAGGGGTCTGAT
Source organism: Methanosarcinaceae archaeon (assembly GCA_028690255.1). Classification (GTDB taxonomy): domain Archaea; phylum Halobacteriota; class Methanosarcinia; order Methanosarcinales; family Methanosarcinaceae; genus JAQVBP01. Next base: position 11,535 of record JAQVBP010000011.1, on the reverse strand, counting down.
TCGTTTTCCTCCGGTATTGCAGACATGTCCCACCATATTTTTCAGGTAGGAGTCCCCAAGTTCCCGGACAAAGGTGTCGATCCCTTCTGCGACATACCTGTACTCTTCCCATTCTTCAATATCCATTAAAATCCTCACACTATTTTTCCTCGCTTTCCGCATCACTCTGCATATTTGGAGGGACACCCCGTAACGATTTTCTTTGCCTCTATTCTGTCTTCCGAAACCATCGTCCCGCTTATACTCACCTTTTTACCTTCCGCAACGTTAGAAGGGAGTTCTCCCGTATACTCGACACGTATCTTAGCGGTCTCGTCTTCCTCGTCTCTCAATTCGAAAGAGGTCAACCCGGGAGCTATTTCAAGGGTTCCGACTTCCACTATACCCATTGCATTAACTTCTCCGCCCACATGGGCCTGTGGGGCTGAAACAAGTTCGGAAACCATTATATAACCTTCCGAAAGGTCAACGCCATATAATCCTATAAGCGCCACGGCGGCAACAAAGGCAATTGAAAGTAATGTTTTCCTTTTTTTGTTCATAATACCTCAGCAGGAAACCCCAGGGCCTTTAGCCGGGGGTAGTTGACTTAAAACTCCGTACAACGAAACATTACATTAACTTTTTGTTAAGCCTTGCCCGTACCCTTAAAAGTTTCAGGAGATAAGAAAAAATAAGGAACAGGCTTACTGCAAATGCAAGAACGAACGCTTCCATTCAAGATACCTCTACTATCATTAGTCCGGCAGATATATTCAGGTCTTCCGGAATTGTCCCCGAGAGATTAGCTAGAAAGGAGGCTATCTCTTAACCCGGAGCCTAAGTCTTTGTATCTAAAGGTTATGTAAGCCATATATATTATTTATGTTATGTCAATTCCAATTATATTCAAACAATAAAATGGATTCCGCATAACGCATACCTCACATTTCGAATCTTGGCATTTATGTATAAATTCATGATACAAATATGCCATTTTGTTTGATACCCCATTAATTAAATAGCCAATATTCTGAAATTTCTGAAATTATAGTCTTGAACGCGACTATTTACACTTGATTTATCATAACAAACCAGAAACACAATGCTTCGGACCAGGAAATGGGTCAGTGCAATTTCAAGTGTAATTCTTTGCATAAATGACTATATTATCCCTATTGGCAGAGGATCGAAATGTGGACATACTGTGTAACATGTATGGATAATGTTGAGCCCTAACATAGAAAGGCGGAGACGAAGGGGAAAATATTCTACAGAAAATTTCTCTGAGACTCCATAAAGAATTACCAGAATTTCCACCAGGTTTTTTTCGAAGCTTTTTTCCTTTCTATGTCTCTCAGACCCTCTGAAGCCATTTTCTGCTGTATCCTGTACTTCCTGTTTTCTTCGTTGAGCCTTGAAACTTCCTCTTCCTTGCTAGCAAGGGTGATTTTTAGTTTTTCTATCAGGCCTTCCGTTTCCCTGAGCTTTTCGCCCTTTCCTTCTTTGTCCGGAAGGGACTTCCCAGACTTCTCAAGGAACCCGAGTTTTTCTTCCTTCAAGGAGAGCTGAGCTTCCAGACTGCTGATCCTTTTCTCCTTTCCGGCAAGTTTTTCCTCAAGTTTTCTAATTTCCCCGGCCTTTGTCTCAAGCTTCGGGATGGGACTTTCCTTTTCTACTGTTAACCTGAGTGCTTCTATCTCTTTTTCTTTCATTGAAAGCTGCTCTTGAAGCGTTTCGCAGACAGTCTCCTTTGCCAGAAGCTGCTCTTGAAGCGTTTCGCAGACAGTCTCCTTTGCCAGAAGCTGCTCTTGAAGCGTTTCGCAAACAGTCTCCTTTGCCAGGAATTTTTCACGAAGTATTTTAACATCTTCGTCTTTTTCAGCAATATTTGCGGAAACTTTTTCAGATTCTTCAGATTTGCTCAAAAGCCGGGCCTTGAAGTCTATGATTTCGTCCTCTTTTCGGGCAACCTTTTCCTCAAGGACTTTTATATCAGAGCCTTTATCCTGAAGAAGAATTTCAAAAGCCTTTGTCTTTTCATCCCTTTCCAGAGCTTTTTCTTCAAAGACCTTTATTGCAAGGTCCTTTTCCTCGACTTTGCTCTCAAGAGCGACTATGAAATCAGCCTTTTCTTTGACCCGGTTCTCGAAAGCCCTTATTGCAAGATCCTTTTCCTCGACTTTGCTTTCAAGAGCGACTATGAAATCAGCCTTTTCTTTGACCCGGTTCTCGAAAGCCTTTATTGCAAGGTTCCTTTCTTCTACCTGGCTTTCAAATTCTCTGATAATTTTCATTTTCTCCGTGACCTGCTCTTCGAATTTTTTTATCCTTTCTGCGTCCACTGCTACTTCTTTTTTAAGCCCCCGCAATTTTTCTTCCTTTCCTATAAGCTGCTTTTCAAGCTCAATGATCTCCTTTTCTTTTCCGGAAAGCTCCCTTTCGAGCCTCTCAATTTTATCGGTGCTATCTGCAAGCCCGTTCTCAAGTCCGTCAATTATTTTGTCTCTCGCTTCAAGGTCTGTGTTTAGTTTGCCGATATTCCCGTCTCTCTTTGCAAGTTCACTTTCAAGAACGTTAAGTTCCACTGCCTTGCTTATGACCTTCAGTTGAAGGGCCATATTATTCGGATTTTCTTCGACTTCTATTTTCCCCCCGGAGCCTGAGAGCAAAAAATCCGTTTCCACGGCGGGAATACTGACCCCAACTGCATCCACCCCATGTTTTTTATCACCAAAGCCTGCAATCAGAACCCCTGTTTCCACAGCTGGTATCCTGATTCCTAAGCTTTTTTCTACTTTCCTGTCTTCCCCCCCGTCTTCCGTATAGACTACAAGCTGTCCTTTCCCCTCCCTGCAGACCTTAGCCCAGACAAGGATACAGGTGATAAGGGAAATCTCCCTGAAAACATCGTCTCCCTCTCTGCAGCCGTAGATTTCCCGGGCAATATGCCCTTCGATAGTTTCCGGCTCAAGGCCCGGTTCTCCCAACCGGGTATTCCGAACATTTCCTTTCTTTGCATGCCCGTCATTTTTCTTTATGAACTCAAAGGCCTCTGTAAACGCTTTCCAGGGTAAAAATGAATTGTTATCCAGGCTATCAACATAAATTCCGTCCATTTCGGCCCTGGCTTCAAAAAAGCGTGCTCCGCTCATAAGAGGGATCTTTGCGGGGTTGCCTTCGTTAAAAAACTGCTTTTTTATTTTTGCCACAACAGGATCTTGCATGCGTGCTCCTCCCGATATACTCAGACAGGTTTGGTTTTCAGAATTATATTGGGTCATTGCCCTGCATTTTGATGCAAAAATTCCGAATTTTAAAGCTGGGTGAGTATAATAAGGTCCTGAAACTAATTGGGTTTTAAAAGATAATAGAAATAAATTAATAAATAGTAAATGTTTCGAGGGTCAATTTGTATTTGGTTGATATTATTTTAACCAATCGAATGGAGACTTAAGCACCTTTTTTCTATTTTTTGCTAATTTTTGAAATTTACTTGAATCTTTTGGATATGTCAGAAAACTTATTGCCCTGTCTAACGTTCAATACTTAAATGTCTTTAATAGAATGTTAATATATTTAGTTACTTCCATTTATTTTTAAGAAAATACTTCATGAAATATATTAACTAACCTGTAGCTTTGATGTATTAATCCGCTTCTGGCCATTTATGACAAAGCCGGAACTTTAAAAATCGATTAAAAACCCATTATGGAAGCCCATTATGGATAAAGGCTTAAAATGCCTTGCTTTTTACATATTTTTGCCCTGAAATTGAATAGTCGGACATCCTGTTTATAGCGGGGTGACCACACGCATTCGAATTTATTTCAACTGGTCTGAGAATACATGTATTTAAATATTTCTTTATTACATGCCAAAAAATAGTAAAATATATATAATACCATGTTATTTCACCAATTGTAATAAAAAACATAATACCCATCTCTTAAAATACCGGATCAACAGGTCGAACCATATTTTACAGCCCGACAATTCGGCTATAACGTCTTATTAGGCACGTTGATGCTAACCTTTGTATATTCAACCCCCTTCCAAAATCAACAGCATTGATTTTTCGAAGGGTATCTATCGGGAAACAAATACGTTGATTTTTTTCCACAGGTCTTTTTTAAACAAGGGCCCTTTATATTACAGGCTTCTTTCTAAAAATATACAACTATTACTTTTTTAGTGTTAATATAATATTTCAGGAAATATTGCTTAAAACAAGCCCTCTCTTTTTTTCGATGTCGGTTAGTATATCTATTTTTATTACATAGTTATGATTGCTTTCTGTTTAAGGAGAAGATCCGGATACTTCCCCAATTACCTTCAGATCTAATAAACTATGACCAGGCGGTGAAAGAGGTATGCAAATTGATGAATTACCGGAAGAGATCCAGGGATTAATCGAACAGCTGGATGAAGCTGCAGAAGATGAAGATGAAGAAGCTGTGGAAGAATTAACCGAGAAGCTTCTGACAACAGGGGTTGATATGGAAGCTCTAACCCTTAAGAAGCTCTCCATCAGTGTGATGGACGGTGAAGAAGAAATCTCTGCAGGCTGGACAAAAGTGGCGCTTAAAATAGGTATTGACCCCTTCAAAACCCTGCTCGAAGGTCTTGCAGCAGGCATGAGTCTGATAGGGGATAAATATGCTAAAGGAGAGGCCTTTGTGCCCCAGCTAATGATCGCTTCCAGTTCTATGTACGGAGGAATGGAGTTGCTCGCCCCTTACATGGAAGCTAATACCAGCGGGGAGGAGCCCTCCACTGTTGTTATAGGAACCGTAGAAGGAGATGTCCATGACATTGGAAAGAACCTTGTAAAAACCCTGCTAAGTGCAAACGGTTTTAACTGTGTGGACCTCGGAAATGACGTGGAAGCCGACAGATTCATCGAGGCTGCAAAGGAGTACAAAGCCACAGCCGTTTCTATGAGCACCCTGATGACCACAACCATGGCTGAAATGCCCAAAGTTATCAGTATGCTCGAATCAGGAGGCCTCCGGGATAAGGTCAAGGTAATGGTAGGAGGAGCCCCTATTACAACTGATTACGCAGCCAGGATCGGAGCCGATGTTTCTCCTGATGACGCTGCAGGGGCGGCCAGCTGGCTGAAGGAGATCATAACCAGCAGCCCTTCGAATACCGATAGATGGAACTAAACTAATTTAATTATTTTTTATTTTTTGTATAGTTTTATAATGTTTTTTGTATAGTTTTATAATGTTTATGTGAAAAAAGGAGTTTTAAAACATGGCAACTGAAATGACCTCTCGTGAAAGATTCCTTGCTATGCTCAACAATAAGCCCGTGGACAGGGTTCCGGTACTCACAGGCTCCACCATGGTGGTCGAGTATATTGAAAAGAGTGGCGGGAAATGGCCGGAATATCACAGCAACCCCGAGATGATGGTTAACGCCGCAGGAATGATGTACACGGATGCCGGGCTTGATACGGTTGTCGTACCTTTCGGGATGTTTGTCGAATCCATTGCTCTCGGGCTTGATGTTAAGATGGGGAGAATTGATATCCAGCCTTCCGTCCGCAGTTTTTTCAAAAAGCCGGAGGAAGTAAACTACGAAAACTTCCTGGAAAACCCCTACGTCAAAACAACTATTGACGCCATAAAGCTTGCAAAAGAAAAATATCCCGATGCAGCAATTGTTCCTTTCCTCGTAGCTCCGGTTACTCTTGCAGGAGACCTGATGGGAGCTGAAAATCTATCCATGCTCAGCATCAAATGCCTTCAAAAAGAAAAACAGATGGAAAAGATGGAGGAATGGATTTCAATCGCTCTGGAGATCAACAAGATCTACGCTCAGGCCTGCGTTGAAGCAGGAGCAGACCTGCTTTACTACTCCGACGCCTCCGCTTCCCCGAACCTTGTCATGCCTGAGTTCTATTACAAGGTAGGAGTGCCAGTGGAAAAAGAACTGGGAGATTTCATCCATAATATGGGCTGCCCCTGGGAACTCCACATCTGCGGAGATACGGTCCCCATCATCGAAGGTATGGCAGCGACAGGGGCAGACTGCCTGAGCGTTGAGCAGGCAGTTGATATGAAGAAAGCCGTGGAAATCGCAGGAAACGTCCCTATCGTGGGCAATGTGACCCCACTCCTGATGGTGGAAGGTACTGAAGAACAGATTATATGTGAAACCAGAAAAGGACTTGACGGAGGAGCAAAGGCAAGTATGCTCGGCTGCGGGACTCCGCCCCTTGCCACCTCGGACAGACTCAAGACCTGGGTCAAGGCTGCAGCTGACTGGTCCGCAGAAAAGCTCTAAATTAAAAACTCTGGATTTTCAGAAAAACAGGATGATAATAGTAAGACCTCAATAAGCTGGTACTGGCTTCTTTGAAAAAGCCAGTACTAGCTTTTTTATCAGGATGCCTGATACCCAAGTTTTTTCGCTGACCCCGGGTTTTTCAGGCCTCTTTTGTTCTTTATACAATCAAAACTATTGGTTAAGGAGCGATAGCTATGGGAATTAATCTGAAACAAATGGACAGGGTATTAAAATACCGATGGACAGTATTTATTATTCTTGCCCTCGCGTATTTCTTTGTGTATTTCCACAGGGTCTCAACCGCTGTGGTTGCATCTGATATAATGAGCACATTTGGGGTGGGGGCAGCCTCGGTAGGGCTCCTTGGTTCCGCGTATTTCTACGCATACACCGCAATGCAGCTTCCTAGCGGGATACTGACTGACAGCTGGGGAGTTAAAAAAACCGCTGCGGTTTTTACCATGGTTGCAGCCGCAGGAGCAATCCTTTCCGGTATTGCGACCAGCTTTAATATGATACTTGTCGGAAGGCTGCTTATCGGGACCGGAGTCGCAATGGTCTATATCCCGGTAATGAAGGTTCTTGCCATCTGGTTCAAGAAAAATGAGTTTGCTTCCATGTCCGGGGTCCTTCTCGCCATAGGGAATATCGGTGCCCTGAGTGCAGCCGCCCCTCTAGCAATAGCAGCAGCAATGCTCGGGGACTGGCAGAGGGTTTTCCTTCTTCTGGGAGTCTTTTCAGTGTTGCTTGCAGTCGCTATCTGGATGCTTGTAAAGGACAGTCCCGAGGATATGGGTTGCCCCTCGATTGCTGAAATCGAGGCTTTTGAAGCAAGAGTGGAATACATACCCCCCAAAAGCATTGAAAAGATCCCCATGGGGGCAGCACTCAAGCAGACATTCGGGGCCGGTATGAAATTCTGGCCAATTTCAATCTGGTTCTTCTTCATGTACGGAAGTCTCATGGTCTACCAGGGCCTCTGGGCAGGCCCCTTCTTCAGGGACGTCCTGGGATGGGACAAGGCAAGCTATGCGGGAATACTTTCTTTCATTGCCATCGGCATGATCTTCGGCTGTCCGATTGCAGGCTACCTCTCTGACAAAGTACTTAAGTCCAGAAAAAAGGTCCTGCTCATGGGCACGGCTATTTACATCGTACTCTGGGGCGTTATCTGGTCACAGGCAGGTAACATCAGCAGCGCCATGGCATACACCACAATCCACTTCCTCTTCGGGTTCTTCGGGGGATTCTTTGTCGTATCATACGCCCAGGTTAAGGAATGGTTCCCCGCCTCAATTGTAGGGACCGCAGTCGGTGCATACAATATTTTCCCCTTCCTTGGAGGAGCCATCTTCATGACCCTTACAGGGAAGATGATGAATGTTGCTGACGGAGCCACAGCCACCGTGGGCCAGTACAAATCCGTCTGGTTACTGATGTTAGTATGTATGATTCTTGCTTTCCTCAGTCTCCTTGTTTCAAAGGAAAAAGGACAAGAAGAAGCTTACCCGACCCCGTCGGAGAATCCCGAACCGAGCACCACAGCATCAAGTTCGAAAGATTAAGCAGGAATAAAAGATTTGTTTGGAAAACCCTATTAAAAACCATCAATAGGATACAAAAAATTTCTCAGATGTATGAGAGGGGCGCAGTAAATGAAATACTTTAGGAGAACCGGACCCGAAAAAAGAGGCTTTAATATCAATAAAAGCACCGGGAAGCTGGGTTGCCAGGCTTTTAACTGTTCGACTGAAGGGTCCTTCTTCCGAGGCTCTGCAATCGAAAATACTCCTCTGGATCCCACCGTATCCAGCTATGCGGAATCGGGAAACTATCAAGCATTTACCCTCTCTTCTTCTTTCCCGGAAGAAGCGAAGATTCCTCTTTTCAAAGGTCATGTTTGCAGGGCAGGGGAATGGAAAGTATCCTTCAGTTCGAAACCCTTTACCGTGCAATAAGGTCTCAAAAAACCCATAAAACCCTATCGATCTAAATATACAAAGAAGTTAGGAGACTAAACATATTGAGGACAGTTGCCTGAAAGTTTCGCCTGAAAGTTTCGTATGACACACCCTCTTCAGGCACTGTTATCACATTCACCCCTAAAAAAAGGCTGAATCAATAAAAAATAAAGAAAGAGATGCGGATGGATATTTTTCCAGATAGTTGAAAATAGTTGAAAATAGTTGAAAATAGTTGAAAATAGTTGAAAATAGTTGAAAATAGTTGAAAATGAGCCTTAAAAAATAAGCGATGTGACTTATATGAGCGATTTTACAATGAAAACGAGACTCTTAGCTGCCCTTAAAGGAGAAACTGTTGACAAAGTGCCCGTCTGCTCCGTGACTCAGACAGGAATTGTGGAACTTATGGATGAAGTGGGGGCACCCTGGCCCGAGGCTCACACCAGCGCCGAACTTATGGCAAAGCTCGCAATCGCAAACTATGAACTCAGTGGACTTGAAGCTATAAGGGTCCCTTACTGTCTGACCGTGCTCGTCGAGGCCATGGGCTGTGAAATCAATATGGGGACAAAGAACAGACAACCCTCTGTGATCGGTCATCCATATCCAAAGAGCCTGGATGATGCAGCAATACCCGAAGACCTTCTGGAAAGAGGCAGAATTCCTGCTGTTCTCGAAGCCATCCGAATCATCAAGGAAAAGGTCGGCCCTGACGTCCCCGTAATAGGAGGTATGGAAGGTCCGATCACCATCGCCTCCGACCTGGCAAGCGTGAAGTCTTTCATGAAGTGGTCCATAAAAAAACCCGAACTCTTCGAGCAGGTCCTGGACCTCGCCACCAACGCCGCGGTCATCTATGCAAACGCAATGGTGGATGCGGGTGCGGATATTATTTCCGTTGCCGACCCCGTGGCCTCCCCTGACCTCATGAGCCCGGACTCATTCAAACAATACCTCCAGGCCAGGCTCCGGAAGTTCGCCGGAAACGTAAACGCCGTGACTATCCTCCACATCTGCGGAAACGTAAACTTGATTCTTGACTACATGGCCGACTGTGGCTTTGAAGGCCTGAGTGTTGAAGAAAAAATAGGTAGTGTAAAGCAGGCCAAAGAGATCATTGGAGGTAGAGCAGCCCTTGTTGGAAACATCTCAAGCCCCTTCACACTGCTCCCGGGCCCTGAGGACAAGATCAAAACGGAATCAAAGCAGGCCCTTGAAGAAGGCATCGATGTACTTGCCCCAGGCTGCGGAATTGCCCCCATGACCCCTCTTGAAAACATCAAGGCCCTGGTTGCAGCAAGAGACGAGTACTATTACTGAAAAATTACTGAAAAATTACTGAAAAATTGCTGAAAAAGGCAAAAAATCACAGCTAAATCTTCAGTAAATAAAAACCCAAATTTGCCTGAAAGCAAAAAATTCAACGAAATCAAAAAATAAATCACACTGATTCCAGTGCCTAATCCCTCCTTCAAAAGCACTGTTATCAACCCATCCCTAGAACACATAACATTCGACTTTTTATTATTAAGACGCGAATTTGCCATTTTCGCGCTTTAGAAAAGTTCATGTCCTTCCTAAAAAGTTCCAGGGATAATTAAGGCAAAGGTTCGGGTTTTTGCCATTTCCCGTTCCTTTTTGCTTTACAAAGTCCGATTATTAAATGGATCAGTATCGGTGTCCTTTGTCCCTGACTTCCGGGAAAAAGGACGCCGTGCAGAAAATACATTATATATGAAGTTGAAAAAAGGTTAACCCGAAGTAAGGAAATTAACCTGAATTCAGAAAATTAACCTGAATTCAGGAAATCCAAAGATTCTCTCGTAACTGACAGGGTTTTGGAATTCGCAAAAACCCAGGCTTGTTTAAATACTTTTTTATTAGGCTATGAATAATAAATTACTAATAAGGATACTTATAATATAATATAGTTAGTTATTTATTTAGAGATATGTTGCCTTTTTTCCGAGTTGCAACGATAAAGGGTTCGTTTGTCTTTATCTTTCAATTATTAACAATTTCGTTTGTCTTTAATTTTCAGTGATTGGCGACTTCGATTATCATTGTCTTTTCAGTGATCAACGGTTAAGGTTGTCATTGTCTTTTCAGTGATAAACGGTTAAGGTTGTCATTGTCTTTCAGTGATAAACGGTTAAGGTTGTCATTGTCTTTCAGTGATTAACGGTTAAGGTTGTTATTATCTTTCAGTGATTAACGGTTAAGGTTGTCATTATCTTTATCAGTACAACTCCCCACAATAAAGGATATTCATACATTATCGGTGATTATGGTGGATTGTTCATGTCTGATTAAAACAATATTTCTATCCGAAAAAAGAAAAAATGTATTGATGCTTTTGTTGAAAACCGGGGCCAAGAACATCGATGAGATAAAGAGTGAGCTTAACGTCAACTCAAGTGCTCTGATGCCCCAGATGAAAAAACTGCTTAAATGGGACCTTGTGACATATGATTCCGAAGAGGAAGTTTACAATCTCTCGGATATGGGTGCCCTTATAGTTGAAAAACTGGAGGGATTTTTGAACATCATAAATATTTATGCCGAAAACCATGAATACTGGGAAACAAGGGATCTTAGTGAAATTCCCTACCATATGCGCAACAGGATTGGAAATCTGGAACATTGTGAACTGCTGGAAGTGGACAGAGATTACCTCTTTGACTATCATCCAGTAATAGTGGAAAATATTATAAAATCAAGGTATGTAATGATGGTAAGCTCTACTTTCCAGTCACAAACAATGGCTATATTTTCAAATTTACTTGAAAGGAACATCAAGCTGGCATATGTAGTTTCGGAGCATATTTTCGATAAGTTACTGGAAGATTTTCCTGAAAAAATGGACTATTTTCTGGACCATGAAAACATGTGCATTTCCCTTCATAGAGGACATATCGGCCCGATTACCCTGGTGGTGACGGACAGCTTCATGGCCCTCTGGCTTTTTGATAAAAAAGGCCGGTTTGACGGTACGACTCTCATAAGCTATGAACCGAGTGCCATAAAATGGGGAAGAGAGCTCTTTTCCTATTATTCCAGCATTTCAAACCTTGCATATAAAGACCCAAACAGCGGCAAAATGGAAATAACGGGATACAATATTACAAAATCAAATAAATTTTAAATTTATTTTTAATTCATTTCAAAAAAAGAGAAGATCTGCCGTTTTTCGGGCAGATCCTTATTTTTATCAGGCCTTTATTTATTCAGGTTTATATTCATTTAATCCGATCGGATTTTTTGGAATTCAGGCCCTGTGGTTTCTGACCGA
>JAQVBP010000159.1:3338-6475 GCA_028690255.1 Methanosarcinaceae archaeon | reverse complement strand
AACCGTCCCGGTTTACCTGGATAGATGACCCGCGCGACCTGCTGAATTATCTTATTAATACGGCATCAGGGCAAACAATCAGCTTTTTTGTTTTATTTATGGTCATTATTGGCCCTCTGAGATGGATTTTTAAATAAGGGGGTATTGGATGAAAAAATTAATATTGTTTATTCTGCTTTCCTGCTTGCTTGCTCTGCCTGGGCAAGCCGGAGATGCTTGGGAATTAACTTTTGAAAATTCTGCTGCTGATATAGGTTCTTACAATGATTATATTTTTGATTCGGACCCTTCGGTTACTATGGGCCTGCCTCTTGATTATAATCAAGCTTGGTCGCATTCTTACAGCAGTACGGCCATTTGCTCTTATTATTCTGTGGAGGCCCTACATTATTCAACTTTTGGTATAAATAAAGGATTTAATAATTATTTTGCTTATACTCATGGGGGCGCAGGTTGGAATAATAGGTACTGCATTTTATCTTATTCTCATGAAATCAATGTGTATAACTCATCTGATGGGCTGGTATTTTCTACGAAAGTATACCCACCCCCTGGAAAAGTACACCGGTTTGAAATAATTAAATCTATAAGTGGATATAATTTATGGATTGACGGGGTTTTATCAAGTTCTTGTATCGCGGATATAGCGGACCCAATAGCCTATATTAAATTTACCGACTCCAGTTTAGAGTCATATTCTCATAGTGGTGTAGATTGTATCTATGATGATTTTTCCTCTACTTACTGGACTTTAGGCGGAGGGGATACTGTATTCGGGGATACATATCATTTATCTTATGGGCTTGCTCCGGCGGCATCTCGTACACAAATAATTAAATTATTTGGTCCTGATGGTGATTTAATTACTTCCTCTGATTTGGGCTCTTCTCCTTGTGGGGTACTCTCTTATGATGCGGCCTTATTTGCGGCTCCCGGTGATTATACCTTTAGACTGTATGCAGTTTACGAAGGGGGTTCTATTAATTATTTATCTTCAAAATCCGTATCCGTTGGCGGTTCTTCCTCTTCATCTGATTGTATGCTCAGTTTAGACAAAGAATCTTATTCATCAGGGGACGAAGTTAAAATTTATACCTTCACTTCTCCTTATAAAAGTGGGTACAATTTGCTTTTATATTCTAAAGAAAAGTTAGAAAAAACGATAGCTATAAAGGCACAAGACCAAAATAGCAAATTTATAATTCCTGATGATGCTTTAACCGGGAACTGGTTAGCAGTTCTTAAAAACCCTGACGGGGCCACAGAAGTTAACGCTATGTTTTCAGTTACGGGTAATTTATACCCGGACACTTCTATAAAGTTTGATAAATCCGGCTATGTCCTGGGCGGAGATCTGCAAATATTTTATGATGATTTACCCCCCGGTACAACTGTACTTTTAAAGGGCTCATTAAATGCAGTAGATGTATTTTCCGAAACATGGGAAAACAGGGCCGGAGCGGGAATTATTCCTTATACGCTCCCTGATTCGGAAACCTACGAAGTAATACAGGTTTATGCATCTAATGGCGGTATGGTCTTAGATTCTGACCTTTCTATGATCTCTTTAGGCTCCGATTACATTCTAGAAGGAACTGTAATAAACAGCGTTACAAATTCCCCTATTTCCCTGGGTGAAATTTGCCTTAATGGGGTTGTTAAACTCCTGGATGAAAAAGGGCATTATCAAATATCAGGGCCTGCTGGCTCTCACTCGGTAACGGTTGTATCAGAAGGCTTTCATCCTGCTTCTTTCGATGTTACCTTATCCGCTCCCCTTACTTCCCGGAATTTTTATCTTATCCCGGTGACGGAGGAAACAGGGGGCTCTATTTACGGAGCTACGGCTAATTATGATACGGGTGAACCTGTAGGGCTGGCTTTAGTGGAAATTACTAACGGGGTTGATTCGTATCAAACAATATCAAATAGTAAATCCGGCAGGTTCTCATTCTCTAAGATTCCGGATAATTCAACCTGGACCATTAAGGCATCAAAAAGCGGATATTTTTCTTCTTCTGATTCCGTGAATGTTTCCGGGGCAACTATGCATTTATGTCGCCTGGTGTCTGACGGTGGGGCTACTCCTGGGGATGGGTCCGGGGTTACTCCTGGGGACGGTTCCGGGAGCTCTTCCGGGAGCTCTCCCGGATCAGATCGGCCCGGAAGGGTTGCAGCAAAAAATTCTATGGCTGAATTTGAAAAAATAGTTCCCGGCCTCCTGGGGTTCATAGTCTTCGCGATATTTTTAAAAACGTTTGAAGGTCTATAAGGTGGGAATTTGAGAAAAATTATTTTGTCATTGTTGTTTTTTATGCTCCTTTTGTCTCCAGCCGAAGCACTGGATAATTGGAAAACTGGTTCAATTCTTGGAGCTACTACGGAAATAAAGAATGACCATATCAAAAGCTTTGATCTCAACGCCCCTGAAGGGTTGGGATTATCTGGGTTTATCGCCTCTGATTTTTCCCCAAATTCTAATACATCCTTTCGATTCGATCAGTACGGAAAAACTTATTATTTAGATGTCAATAGCTCTAAAAATATTGGTTGGTGGACGTTCGACATTACACTAACCTATTCTAACGGTACTACTGAATACATTCAGCTTGAATCTCTTCAGCCGTTTGCTACAGATTACGATCTTCACTTTCAATATTATCCCGGAAATCTCGAATTTGATTTTATAGATGTTGATGTTTACACCGGGATACTGCCTCTTAAAGCGTCATTTGAAGCCCAATCATCAGCAGGGCTAAATTATTCTCATTTGCTCCCTGCTGACATGGTATACAATGCAAACGCATTTTCAAACATAGCCGGATACAGCAGCAGCTTTTTTGATCTCAAATTATACGCTTGCACCCCTAAAGATTTTAAAGATCAAAACAAATCCCCGTTTAATATTCCGGACGATCCCCTCGAAAAAATCTTTTCCTGGACCTGGGATAAAATAATTTCATTTGTTGGGGTCATTCCCTTTATAGGGCCTTATCTTGCTTCCGTCCTTGAAATCGCAGCCCTCAGCATTGACGCAATTATATTTTATTTCTCGCTCCTGTTCCTCGAATACTCAGAAACAACCTTCTTAACGATTGAATTTTTCATACTGTCCTACTCATTTACAGGATTCAAGC
>JAQVBP010000159.1:0-3238 GCA_028690255.1 Methanosarcinaceae archaeon | reverse complement strand
GAAATCGCAGCCCTCAGCATTGACGCAATTATATTTTATTTCTCGCTCCTGTTCCTCGAATACTCAGAAACAACCTTCTTAACGATTGAATTTTTCATACTGTCCTACTCATTTACAGGATTCAAGCGCGGGGGCCTATGGGGTTTTCTAAAAAAATTATGTGCCTCTCATATGGCTATGATTGAATTTAGCATAAAAGCGGCTGAATTTGGTATATCCGTATTTTCTCGTATAGTTTCCGCAGTGGCGGCAGTGGTCCAATCTCTTAAACCATTATGAGGAGTCGTTATAATGTCCGAATCTGAACCCGATAATATAAAAGAATCTACCGAAGTATTAAACGTTGATGCTTTCAAATCAAAAATCAGGCCCGGAAAACTCAAAAACTCACGATTTAAGCGCGGGCAATCGGTTTTATGTTGGGTAATCTATCCCGGAAACCGGCGCGGGCAGTTGTTAACGCTCAAAAAAGAGGAAAATATTCTTATTGACCGCTCAGAGAATCGAAAATTTGTAATCGCGGAGCCTCCCCAACTCGAATTAATCCATAAAGAACGCATCTATAATATTTATGTTTGTGATGCTGAAAAGGGTTGCACTGCCCGCTTACAGTTCGAAAGAGATTCTGAATTATCTCGGCTGTTCTGTGATCCCGTCCTTGTTGCGAATATTATAGACGAGTCGTTTATCAGTCGTGCCAGTAAGATTAAATCGGACTGGAAACAGGTAACGGCGGCGGCGTTTGGTTCTGGCCTGATATTCTTTTTATTCGGACTAATGTTCTAAAGGGGGCTCAAGATGAAAGATGATATAAACGACCTCAGGCAGGAGTTAGAGCAGGACACAACGCAATATAGCCCTTCAGTAATGCATCATAAGGCAGTACAGGCTTTAGCCTCTGAAAACTCAGATGCATTATACGACCTGGACCCGGAACAAATATCTTATTTTTCCTATCTCCGGGCAGTAAATGAAAAGCTCCCCCTCCCGGCAACAATGAAATTTATAAATTCGTTAATGAGCTTAAGCCGGTCCTCGGACCGTAAGGGCCGCATAGAGTACGCGCAGGCCCTCATTAATCGGCCTGTCATGTATCCTTATCAGGTTCCCGCGTCTATTCCCCTTACAGGCTCCGAAGATAGTAGAGGGGGCTTATTATCCCGGCTCCTGAAGCGTAAGAATGGAGGGAATAACGATGTACAATAACACAGGCTCCCGCAGCAAAGGCGGAGGAATGGCGTTTATCCTGGGCGAAACTATCCGGGCTCAGATCTACCAATTAAACGGGCCTCTTATTGCCCGGATAAATCACGCAGCCCTTTTATTTTCAGAGGTTACGGCCCTGCTGGATGCAGGAGATAATAAAATAGCTCAGGGGGACCGGGAGCACATTAACACAATTCAGGAAAATATCAAATCTCTGAGGGATTCCTATGAACCGATATTAGACGATCCGGAAGCGCGGCAGGCATCGAATAAAAAACGCGCAACGTCTGAAAAACTGCTCGATCTAACCCGTTATTATCTGTTATATCTCATTGAAAAATATAAATTAGTGGATGCTTCGATTATGAAGGATATACAGGGCGTTACCTGGGGGGCTGAATAATGGCAATTGACCCGGTAATAATACAGTCTATGGCGGACCCTTCCGCCCTCTTAGCGCATAACATCCCGGAAGATGCATTTCTTATAACCTGGGGAAAGCTTCGGCTCCTGGTGGGGCTCTCGTTTGTCCTGGGGGGTTTATTGGGGGCTGGCCTGGAGTATATCGGCCTCAAAAATATATCTATCCTGGGTATTCTCAGGGGGTGGAAACATCAGGGCTGAAAAAGAAATGAATTACTGGCAGCGTAGATTTAAGCGGGAAATTCTGTTATCCCCTGGTAAGCATTGCCTGTTACAGGGGCATACAGGGGCGGGAAAAACGAATTTATTAATGTGGGTTGTTGACGGGTTCTTTAAGCTCCGGGAAGAACTCCCTTCTAATGAATGGGAAACCCTGGTATGGTTTGACCGTGGGAAAAGCTCCGAAATTCTCCAACTCTGCAAGCTCGGCCCGGTTAGGGTCTTGATCCCGGAGGGGTGCGACCTGGAAATTAATACTTTTGGTCCGGAGGATTTAGACATAGAAAAAGAATATTTCAGCAATCCTTCTCAGATCTGGCATTTATTGGACCGGGACCGGATTAATGTAATTTGCTTACAACGTTTTTTAATTGATCCGCAGGCATTCCCCCCCGTGGTTTCAAAATTATTCAAGTCCCTTATCCTGGATAGTTTTAACTATAAAATACACCCTGAAAACTGCCCCCCTTCCCTTCTGCTTCCGCGTATAACTCTAATTATTGACGAAATTAATAATATAGCTCCCTCGAAAGGGCAGGGCTCAGGCTCACGGGAGGAGAGCAGCGCGGGGGCCTGGATACAGCAGAACGTTGAACAGCTTCGAAGCCAGAAAATAAGGCTTGTAGGCTCTACTCACGGATGGCGAAAGCTCCGGCCTGGTGTCAGGTCCTCGTTTCCGTCCCATATTGCTTTACCTGGGGCTTATTATCCCTCCTCTGAAAAGCCTAAATTAGCGCGGTTTAACAGGCTATTCGAAACCCTTGAAACCGGGCAATGTTGCCTTATTTTTGAAAAAGATGTATTCTCAGATCCTTTTAAGGTCCCTTATCTCGGGAGGGGGGAAGATCTCGGATTTATTTTATATCATGGCCAAATGAAGAAAAAAAAGCAACCACAACAAAAAAAACCATCATATGAAACCCTTTTACAGGCTCTTGCACAATTAGCCCAACAACCACAGGCTGAACCTTTCAAAAACTAATTACTTTTTAATTTTTTATCACTTTAGTTACTCATAGTTATATATATGTTAAAATGCTGTTTTTTTTGGTGTTCATATGCAAAATAATATGAAGGGGCTTGATTTAGTCGATAAAATAGAGCAGATTGTTTCAAAGGTAAGGGAAAGAGAACTCAATTATTCTATTGTTACAGCCCGAAATCTTGGCCTGGAAAATAAAGATAGGGAACCTTCCACTATTAGAATTGAAAAATTTCTAATAGATGTTTTAACCCTTCACGGCCTAAACTGTTCTGATATTGTAAACATTGCTTTAGAGTCTTATCTTATTGACCGTGGATATTTGACGGGTGAAAGCCTGGCTTTCCTTAATTCGGTTTCAAAGCTGGATAAAGATGTACTAGAAAAGGGCCTTATGTCGGTTTCTAT
>JAQVBP010000158.1 GCA_028690255.1 Methanosarcinaceae archaeon | reverse complement strand
TGCTTCTACTATCGGAAATGTTAGTAAAGAAGCTGTCGAATATTACATACGGAATCAGGGTTGAAGTTGACGCTTATATCCCCTGAGCTAAAGACTCAGGGGTTTTACGCTTCTTCATATAAAAAATTAATGTAATCAATGCCCCCACATTCAGGGTGGATTTATAAGCATAACTTTATACGTTTATAAAAATTGACTTTATAATAATTATATTTTAAGTGATATCAAGTTTTCGGCATTTCAAGTGCGTAAGTCCCGGAGTAGATAAATAAGCGGTCAGATCAGAGTTTTTTACAGTCCTCCTGAGACTGAACGCCCTGGTATTCGGCTGCCTCCTGATCGGGACAAACGGTTTTTTCAAACTGGCCGCAGGAATTTCGGAAATTTGTCGAATAATATCAAGCTGCCGGGGGGGAAAATCCGGCCTGGACTAAAACAATAAATACAGGGTACAATAAATTAAAGATATAATCTGAAAAGGGGAATCCGGGAACAATTAGACATCTACTACTGTTGCGTCAATCACCAATTATTGAATGATTATGGATAACTATGAATAATTCTGAATAATTCTGAATAATTCTGAAGGACGGTAACCTGTTTCATACGGTATTATCCGGTTGTCATGACACTACTCCTTCCTGAAACCTTTGCCTGAAGGTTCTGGTTTATAGAGCAAGGGGTCTTTAACGGAGAGGGATCTGAACTGGAGGGGTTTTGTTGGATATCAGTCTTTTGAAAAAGATAGATCTTAAAGCAGTGCTTACTATTCTTGTTTTTCTGGTTCTTTACTATATCTATCACTTTTCAAACGGGCGACTGGTTGAATAATACCCCCGGCTAAAAGCGCAACTCTGTTATCGGGGTCTACTTCCCCCCGGCTAAAAGCCCGAGGGTTTTTTGCTGAGAGCTTATTAAGTGGAGAGGTAATAGTTATGCCATTAGAGGACGAAAACAGGGTATTGGAAGAAAACAAAGCATTGATGCTGGGTCTTTCCTCGATTGAAGAGGATTTTGAGGAGGGTGCGGTCCGGGCCCTGGACTTTCTGACAGAACGGGGCTCGAGATTTTTTGCCGGAAATCAGGAAAACGAAGCAAAGCGAACAATAGCCTCCATAAGCGAAATAGGAAAAGCTGCGGCCCGGCAGAGAATGGAGACTGCAACCGTCCTTGCGCTCAAGGCCCTGGAAGCTTTTCTAAACCGCTCCCTGGGGCAGCAGATGGAGGATACCACGGTAAGCATCCTGCTCTCCTTCGGGAGCATAGGAAAGGAGGCGGCCGAAAAACAGATGGAGATGGCCGCAAAAATCGCGGCCTCCATCCTGGGGGGAATCGGAAACACGGCAGCTCTTAGGAACCTTAAAAGGGAGACCATAGCCGTTGCCATAGGCCTCGGGGAAATTGGAAAATCGGTTACCAGGGTGAAAATTCCGACCCGTTCCGAAGATACGGCGACCTGCATATCCTGCCTCGGGGAAACCGGTATCCTTGCCGCCAGACAGGACCTCGAGGACGCCGTCGTGGGAGCCGAACTCATGCTTGAAGAAATAGCCCTCGAAGCCCTCGAACAGAACCTGGAAAACCCGGCAAGAGAGATCAGTTCGTCCCTGGAGGAAATCGGAAAGGCCGCGGAAGAGGAAAGAATGGAAAATGCGGTCCTCCAGGCTGCTTCGGCCCTCCAGACCATAATGACCGAAGCCCGGGGACGCTACCTGAACAACGCCTCGATTGCGGCTAAAGTGGCCCTGGAATCCTTCAACGAAATGGACCTCATAAACGAAGACGCCAGTATACAAAAAATAAAAGAAATCCGGGAAACCATGAAAGACCTCTGGCTGGAAAAAGAGGGGCTGAACGGAAAAAAAAGGGCATGAAACCTGGATTTTTTGAAACGCCGGCCTCCTTCATCGGCCGTTGAGGGGCCGGGTTTTCTGAACCACAAAAATTCCGTTTTCAGGGTTTTTGAAACCTGTTTATCCCCTCGACCCCAATTATTCCCAGGATACGCCCCTCTTCATCCACGACGGGAAGAGCCGAAATTCCGTTTGTTTCCATTTTTCCGGCGGCGCTTTCAACAGTTTCTCCTGGGCTTGCGGTGATGACGGCTCTGGTCATGAGTTCCTCCAGGGTCTTGCATTTCAGGGCAAAAGCCTTTGAAATATCCCAGGAGGTTACAATTCCCGAAAGGGCCCCGGTCTCCGTTACAACCGGCAGGTGTGTGACTTCTTTTTTAAACATTATACAGGCCGCATCTTCAATGCTTGCCCCTTCCCTGATGAACGGGAAGTCGCGGACCATTACGTCTTTCACCAGCATATGGGAGAGAAAATTCTGGATTATGTAGTTCAACTGCCCCCCTTCAAGTAAAAACGCATCGTGCCCGTAAGGGGAATCGATTTCCCGGTAAGTGACGTCCACTTCAGCAGCACTCAGGGCCGCAGCAAGTTCTTTTGACTGGTAGGGGGGATAAAGCCAGTCCGAACTTACGGAAATGACCAGGACAGAGGCTTTCACCTCCCGGAGGCCTTCCCGCAGAGAACCGTTTTTCGAGAGGTCAAAGTAGTCCACCGCTTTTGTTATGTAGAGGTAGGAGTTCGCGTCGAAACGTTCCGTAAACGAGAGGCCCTGGTGGTGCAGGTAACTCTGTACCTGAAAATCTTCCGAAAAGTCAAAGCCGTAGCTCTCCTTATCCCGGAGCTTCCTCCCGAATTTCCGCTGCATGGCCTCCTCACTCAGGTAAGT
Organism: Methanosarcinaceae archaeon; assembly: GCA_028690255.1. Classification (GTDB taxonomy): domain Archaea; phylum Halobacteriota; class Methanosarcinia; order Methanosarcinales; family Methanosarcinaceae; genus JAQVBP01. The sequence continues at coordinate 3,741 of JAQVBP010000158.1, read as the reverse complement.
GATATGCCCTATCATCCTGGCAAGAGCAAGTCCGTGGGCCGGAGGCCGGGGGGTGGTTTTTCCGGACTCCCGGTAATAGTCTCCTCCCCTCCAGTCAGGGTCCGACATGATAGCAAGCCTTCCTACCTCATCGAAAGCGATCTGCTGGGGCGAGGAGGATGCCGTTGTCGCAATTGCGATGGCCTTTTCGATCATTTCGGGAAAAGAGACGCACCACTGGAGCACCTGCATCCCGCCCATGGAACCACCGACGACTGCAAAGAGCTTTGAGATTCCCAGGTGCTCGACAAGTTTATTCTGGGCCCTCACCATATCGGCAATTGAAATCACCGGAAAATTCATCCCGTAAGGTTTTCCGGTCTCGGGGTCAAACGAGGCAGGCCCCGTCGAGCCTCTGCAACCTCCGAGGACGTTGGAGCAGATTACAAAGTATTTTTCCGTATCAAGAGCTTTTCCGGGCCCGATAACAGAGTCCCACCAGCCGGGTTTCCGGTCTCCTTCATGCCAGCCCGCCGCGTGGGCGTCCCCGGTAAGGGCATGGCAGATAAGAACGGCGTTGTTTTTTTCCCTGTTCAGGCTCCCATAGGTCTCATAGGCCAGGGTGACGTCTTTGAGGGTCCTGCCTCCTTCAAGGGCAAGTGGCTCCGGAAGCCTGAAGAAGCAGGGCTCTACAGTGCCGAAAGATCCTTTATTCACGCTTATATCTCCCTTTCCTGAATTCCGGATTAATCCTGAATTCAGGACCTCTCCTGCGACTTTTCCAGGGCCTGTTCGAGGTCCGCAAGGATATCCTCTATATCTTCCAGCCCCACCGACATCCGGATGAAATCGTCGGTAACTCCGGTTGCGGCCCGCTCGGCGGGGGTGAGCTGCTGGTGGGTCGTGGAGGCCGGGTGAACGACAAGGCTTTTTGCATCCCCGATGTTTGCGACGTGAGAAAGGAGTTCCACGTTTTCGATGAAACGCTTTCCTGCCTCCATTCCTCCCTTTATCCCGAAGCCGAGCAGAGCCCCGGAGCCTTTTTTCAGGTACTTTTCGGCAAAGGCCCGGCTCGGGTGGTCGGGAAGGCCGGGATAGTTGACCCGGGCGACCGCAGGGTGCCCGGCTAAAAACTCCGCAACTTTCAGAGCGTTTTCGCAGTGCCTGCTGATCCGCAGGGAAAGGGTCTCAAGCCCCTGAAGGAAAAGAAAGGCGTTGAACGGGCTGAGAGCCGGTCCCAGGTCCCGCAGGAGTTCCACTCTGGTCTTTACAATGAAAGCAATGTTTCCGAGCCCCGGCACGTCTCCGAATTTTTCCCAGTACTTCAGTCCGTGGTAACTCGGGTCAGGCTCCGTAAACTGCGGAAACTTTCCTCTGTTCCAGCGGAACTTTCCGGAGTCAATGATTATTCCCCCGAGGGAAGTCCCGTGCCCGCCCAGGAACTTGGTTGCGGATAAGACCTCTATATCGGCTCCGAAATCAATCGGCCTTACAAGGCCTATCCCGACAGTGTTGTCCACGATCAAGGGGATTTCCGCCTCGCGGGCAATTTTTGCGATAGCTTCCAGGTCGGGGACATCCAGTTTGGGGTTGCCTATGATCTCAATGTAGACTGCCTTTGTTTTTTCATTTATCGCTTTCCTGAACTCCTCCGGTTTTGCGGAGTCCACAAAGTTCACCTTCCGACCCAGCTTAGGGAGGGTATGATTGAAGAACTGGTAGGTCCCCCCGTAAAGGTTGTTGGCGGAGACAAGCTCGTCCCCGAGGCCGGTAATGCTCAGGACCGTAAGGGATATTGCAGCCATCCCGGAAGAAACCGCAAGGGCTCCGGTTCCGCCTTCCAGGGCCGCCACCCTTTTTTCCAGAATATCCGTAGTCGGGTTTGTAAGCCGGGTATAAATGTTTCCGAATTCCTTTAATTCGAAAAGGTCCGCAGCGTGCTCCGTGTCTTTGAATCGATATGCAACTGTCTGGTAGATGGGGACGGCATGGGCCCCTGTCGCGGGGTCGGAATCAAAACCCGCATGAAGGGCCAGGGTGCCGGGCCCGTGTGTTTTTTTGCTCATGATATGACCTCGGGAATTTTTATGAATTTGATCGTTTTTGTTGAATTTTATTGCCGGGAATTATTATAATATTTCAACGATTATAATTTATTCGGTATAATTTACTTCTATAATTATGTAATAAATGCATAATTGCAAAGTTATATATAATTTTCGGCATAATTTATCAGCTCAATTATTTAAAAAAACGCATAAGATATGAATTTCTGAGTGTCAGATAATCATATACAAAAACGTACCTGGTATTCATTGAATAACAGGTACAAAAAATGAAAGTACACAGCACTTTCATGCTAAATCAGTTACTTATCCAATAGAAAATTCAAAAGCAAGCGAAACAGGAACCCCCCGTGCTGTTGAACTTGCAGTGCAACTAAAAGAAAAATATCAGATTTATCCAGTGTTGCGATTTCATCGCAACTCCCAGTAAATCTTCGGTTTACTGTGACCCTGAAGCGGAACTCGGAAAGTAAAGAACGGCAAAAGCAAGTAGTGAGAAGTGATGATCTGACGCTGTGCCGTTCTCCAAAACAAAAGATTGCACTCAACTATAAAAATATTTGCGTAACGCTGTTAATCTGGAAAAAATATACAAAAGGTAATCAAAAACGTACATGATATTCTGCGAATAACAGGCACAAAAAATAAAAGTACACATTGCACTTTCATGCTAAATATAAAAAGAAGGTGTCTGAAGGCAAGGAAAGCAAAGGGATTTCATCAACATCCACCCGCATTTCTGCTAGCAGGAAAAATTTAATAAACTTCTTTTAAATCATTAAGACCTCAAGAGAGCAGGTGCTTTTTCCTTTCCCCCTCCAAACTTTTTCAAGCAGGGCCCGCAATTAAAGGCTCTGCTCTGGCTTCCGGCTTTCTAATTGCCTTTAGCCTCTCAGCATAGAGTTTCTGCATCTCCGGGCTCATTTTCCTGTAAAGGGCCTCGACTTGCTTTTTTGCGTCCATTTCCACAGCCGGCAGAAGTTTTTCTATCTTTCCGGAAGTCTCCATATCAATATGGCTCTGGTAGAGCTCGATGATATTTTCCATAACGTCTGCCGTACAGCCTTCTTCTTTTAGCTGTTCCAGCAGTTCGGCTGCCTGCCGGAAGTGGTCAAAGTTCTCGTAAGGGGCGTTTTTCCTGTTTTCCACCCGGACCACGTAGTAGCTGCCTTCCGTGTACTCGTTGTTTTCCCTGTCAACCAGCCTGTTATCCGGCTTCAGGGTATATTTTCCAATGAATTCTTCTTTTTCCTTGCCCGGGATACAGACAATCCTGCCGCTTTGCAGGCGTGGGCCCTGGGCTTTATTAAAGGAGAGGGACAGGTCGTGGCCTCCCAGGATGATATCGTCCCTGTCAATGTGGCCCCAGAGGTCCCCTATACAGCTTATGCCCTTCGAGACCAGGGGAGCTGAAGCCTTAGCGGGCAAAAACTGTGCAAAAAGCGGAAGTTCCAGGACTTTTTTTGATTCGTCCTCTAAAATTTGCAGCTTTTCTTTGTCCCCTCTGTCCAGCTCCACAATCTTTGTAGCCAGCCGGACCGTTTCCCCCAGGTAGGACTTTGTGTAATAACAGAGCTCGTGGCCGTAGTGCTGCAAATCGCTTCCGGAAAGCCTGAAATGCCCGTTTTTAAATTCCGTATGCGGATTGAAGTAGTTTATGAACTCCGGCCCGGGCTTCCTTTCTTCCTTTGTTTTG
>JAQVBP010000157.1 GCA_028690255.1 Methanosarcinaceae archaeon | reverse complement strand
TGACCAGGCAAGGTTAACTGAACAAGGTTGACCAGGCAAGGTTAACTGAACAAGGTTGACCAGGCAAGGTTAACTGAACAAGGTTGACCAGGCAAGGTTAACTGAACAAGGTTGACCAGGCAAGGTTAACTGAACAAGGTTGACCAGGCAAGGTTGATTAAGTAAATCCAGAATTAATCGAAAAACAGCATCCGTGTCATTTCGACACGGATTTCTTTTTTATATCCTGCTTTGTTTCAACTTTTTCCTGTATAGCTTTGCTTTTGCATCCAGGAATTAAACAATTGTCAACTTTCCGGATAAGATATGGATCGAAGAAAAAGCTGCCATAATAATCAACTTTTTTTACCTTAATGGCAGAATGTCCATGTTAAACTTTGATTTAGGCCGTTTATTCCTGCCCTTTTTCTTTAGGGCAACAGTAATTATTCTCAAGAAACCTCTTTCCTCTTCCATCTCCTCCGATTCGGAAAATTAGACTGGAACCACAATTCGGACAGCTTGTAGGACGACACTGATTGGATTTTGATTCCCACACATGATCGCATTCTTTGCAGAGAAAATCGACCTTGCATTCACCACTATTAACGTATTCTCCTCCAGAGATCTCGATTGCTTTTCCGTTGACAAGAGCATCAGCCAACTTCTGTCGTGCATTTTGGAGATCGCTCCAGAAAGTTTTCCGGGATACCCCCATTCTATTAGCAGCCTCGCTCTGCTCCATCTGGAGAAGGTCGCAAAGACGAATAGCCTCAAGTTCTTCTATGGATATGTTGGTGATTTCCAGACAGCAAAGAGGGATTTCTCTGGGCTTGTAATAGGTGGCTTTTGGAAAACAAGATACCCTGCGCTTAACTCTATTGACCATCAAATTACACTTATGCAACACGTGATAAATATCTGCCGATCGATATATTATGCATCAAACGTTTAAGTGTTGACCTTAAAATCGTAATCATTAAACCTCTTTTCTCTTCCAAACACGTTAATAATTACGAAAACACTTGACATAAGTTCAGTTAGTTGATCATGAATCTCTTCTGGGATTCTTGATACGGCACATAATTAAATAGACAGCCAAAATACTCAAAAGAGATGTTGTATAAATAATTAACTCAACAACAAATAATTATTATAAAATTAAGAAGCTCTTAGTCAATTTATATAATTCATAAATATAAATAAAAAACCAATAGCAATAAACCCATAACGGTATAATATGCAAATATAACTATGTCTTTTACTTAATAATTTTGTATTATAGATCCATTAATCCTGTCCCTTTCTCTGCCATATACACCTGATTTAACGTATAAATTAACCTAATTACAGGCATTTTCATTTGGCCCCATATGCAAAAATATCATATTCATTTCATATTAAAAATAAACACATAAGGCCGTTTTCATGCCTTCATCAGGAGTCAAAAACTATTAAGAATTTAAATAGTAATTTTAGGTGTTATGTATAAGAAAATTAGTTTATTTTTATATTTATAGTAATCAAAATCAAAAACTATATATAACACATCGCTTAAGTGTAATTTAAGAGCCTGTCTGAAAAGTGCAATTGTAACTACCACAATCGCGAATCATAATGAACGGATTCCGGATAATAAACACTAATTGTCTAATTGTAATTTTACAACATGCATAGAACTTTTCGGATAGACTCAAAATCTCTTTTATTATTCTGAGATCACAAAGACTCAGTTCCAAAAGCAAGTGATTTGATAAGTGCAACACCCCTACATAAAATATATAATTATAACATTATATAATAATGTTATGGCACAAACATGAAAACATGCAAAAAAGTAGAAATACATTGATCATTGACTCTGCATCCTGTTTTTTGTGGTAAGAGAAGGGGGATACAGAGTCATTCATATTTTACAGAACTTACGGTACACTGCCTTAAGACGCAATCCTTTTTAACTTGCTTATTGTAGACGATCTTGTATCGATACTTAGGCACCAACACGATGTGGTAGGTAATCTGACCATAGCCATGACTAAAACTGTGCAGTTCCAATGCTTATCACATCCCAGCCATAGGTGTGTGGCACCACCTGTGGCTATGGTGTCAAAGACGACCTCATTTTAGAAAGAAACAACGATTTATCAGCTCTAAAGTGCACAAAAAAAACCTGCGAGGGTTCACTTCATCCCCGACCTGAAGGCCGGGGTATTCGTGATCTTCCGCGTTCCTAAAGTAATAAATCCCAGTCAGTAGTATAGTGATTATTAAGGAATTTTATAAGTTCGTTGAATAATAATTTATAAATCACTTGATTTTGAGATTTCATCACAACTTTACTATTGAGGTCTGAATCTTTTCAGGTCACTATCAATAATATGATTGGGCAGCTAAAGAGCTGTTTAAGAAAAAGCAAGGTTTGTCCCAGAAAGTTTTTAAGAATACCACCATTCTGTCAGAAGCCTCATTATGCCATACCTGGAGAATATCGCAAATAAGTAGTTCTGAGATTCTTGATACTCTGCTTGACTCAATAGGTCTTCAAAATACACAATAGGGGTGTTATATAAATAACTAACGCCACACCAATTTAAACATTGATATAATAAATACGTTTTGAATCCAGTGTCAGGATTCTGGATTGAAAAAATAAAAACAATGGCAATAAGCCCCTAAATGTATAAAATGCGACTATAACTATGTCGTTTACTTAACAGTTTTGTATCAGATGTCAATCAGTTCTGTGGCTATTTTCTGCTTTTTACACCTGAATTAATGTAAAGGTCTGTTAATCGCTGGGATTTTCCATTTTGTCTCACATTCGAATAATTTCATTTTTATTTCGTATGAAAAATAAGTATGTAATGCAGCTTTTCAGGATTTTTCACGAGTCAACAACTCGTAAAATGTTAAATAGAATTTATACAAATGAATTTTATTATTTTTATATATATACCGAACAAAAATGAAAATTATTTATAATACGTCGCTTAAGTGTAATTTAAGAGTGTATCTGAAAAGTGCTGTGGCCTACTGTAACTTCTACAATCGGCAAATCACAAATGAACGGATTCCGGATAATAAAAACTAATTGCCCAATTGTAATTTTACAACACACATAGAGCTTTTTAGGTGGTCTCCAAGATTTTTCTGAGGTCACAATGACTATTATGGGACTTACCCACTTGATGTCTAAAACAAACGGCAGTGAACTCTTAACTCATTAAAAATTCAAGATTTAACTGCTTAATTTACTGTATTTGGTCCTGTATTGCAAGTGTGCAAGTTCTATAATAAGTTAAAAGTGATCTATAAAAATGTCCTTAAATAGCGGGAACTGTAAGTGTGTAAGTTCTGTAAAAAGAAAAACGATTTTTTGAAAATGTCATTTAAATAAGTCATTTAAATAACTGTCGCGTCAGCACTAAAATGTCGTTTATAATCGATTACCATACGTCTTCGGTTAAGATAGAAATCGTGATAAATTGCCTCCATCTTTGCAAAAATGTGATATAATTTACGTTGGTGCGAGGGTGGAACAAGGTATCGGTTTCAGGTTTGGAGTCAAAATTATAATTTATTTTGGTTCCAAAATCGATCGCATACAGGCAATAAAATTCCTTAACCGATGACCAATGAATCGATTACGACTATTCAGAATCATTTAATCATTGAGGATTGGCGCGACATTTGTACTTTGATTCCAAAGTAAATCCGCAAACAAAAACCATGGCTGGACAAAGATAAACACGGATTTCCGTCATCATTGTCAATCTGTGATTATCCGTTGTTTATTCTCAAATTTTGGAATCGATATACCAGTGTCATGTCACATATGAAATATCGCATCTAATCAATTACAATCGTTTGCAATTGTCAGACGCTTGCTTGTTGACGAGACACTGAAACTGTATGTGAAAGTTCTATAAATATATAAAAATGATCTACTAAAAATGTCATTCGAATAGCTGGAACTTTCAAACAGACATCAATATAGTTAGTATCGGTATGTCAAATATCGTAAATACAATCCTCTGAGAAGTGGCTTTAAGCATATTTAGGAGGTAAAGCTAAAATGAGTAAATTAACTACCGGGAGTTTTTCTATAGAGGATCTGCAATCCGTTCAGATCACTATTGAAAATATAGTAGGGGCAGTCAAAGAAGCTGCCAAAGAAGAAAAAGCCGGCCCAATGGGTCCCACCCAGTACCCCGGCCTTGCATCCTACAGGGACGACTGGAACTTTAAACTGCTGGATCGCTATGAACCTGTAGTCACCCCAATGTGTGACCAGTGCTGCTACTGTACATACGGTCCCTGTGACCTCTCCAATAACAAGAGAGGTGCCTGTGGTATTGACCAGCTGGGACACAACGGCAGGGAATTCTTCCTCCGTGTGATTACCGGTACTGCCTGCCACGCAGCCCACGGTCGTCATTTACTCGATCACCTGATCGAGACCTTCGGAGAAGATCTTCCCCTCGATCTGGGGGACTCCAACGTTCTGACCCCTAACATCACAATCGCTACAGGCCTCAGTCCGAAAACCCTCGGAGAACTCAAGCCTGCAATGGAGTTTACTGAAGAACAACTCACCCAACTTCTTGCAACCGTCCACGCCGGGCAGGAAAGCGCAGAGATCGACTACGACTCAAAGGCCCTCTTCAGCGGAAGTCTGGACCATGTGGGTATGGAAATCTCCGATGTCGTGCAGATTGCGGCTCTTGACTTCCCGAAAGGCGATCCAAATGCCCCCCTGGTTGAAATCGGAATGGGGACTATTGACAAAGAAAAGCCCTTCCTCTGTGTGATCGGACACAACGTGGCCGGTGTCACCTACATGATGGACTACATGGAAGACAACAACCTGACCGACAAGATGGAAATCGCCGGACTCTGCTGTACCGCAATCGACCTGACCAGGTACAAGGAAGCTGACGAGAGACCACCCTATGCCAAGGTCATCGGTTCCATGTCCAAGGAACTTAAGATAATACGCTCCGGAATGGCTGACGTCATTGTTGTTGACGAACAGTGTGTTCGCGGGGACATCGTGCCCGAAGCTCAGAAACTTAAGATCCCTGTGATCGCATCCAACCCCAAGATCATGTATGGGCTGCCCAACAGGGACGAGCAGGATGTCGATGCGACCATCGAGGAGCTAAAATCCGGAGCAATTCCGGGTGCCGTGATTCTTGACTATGATAAACTCGGAGAAATCTGCATAAGGCTCACTCAGGAAATGCACGAGATCCGCAAAGCGGAAGGATTCAGGGACATCCCAAGTGACGAAGAGTTGAAGGGATGGGTCGACAAGTGTGCCGACTGCGGTGCCTGCTACCTGGCCTGCCCGATTGAACTCGACATCCCTGAGGCCATGAAGTTCGCCAAGGAAGGAGGGGACTACTCGTACCTTGAGAACCTCCACGACCAATGTATCGGCTGCCGCCGCTGCGAACAGGTCTGTAAGAAGGAAATTCCGGTCCTGAGCGTCATCGAGAAGGCTTCCCAGAAACTGATTGCTGAGGAGAAAGGCTGGATGAGAGCTGGCAGAGGCCAGGCTACTGACGCCGAGATCCGCGCTGAAGGCCTGAACCTTGTCATGGGTACCACCCCCGGTATCATCGCAATCATCGGCTGTCCGAACTATTCGGAAGGTTCCAAGGATGTTTATTACATCGCGGAAGAATTCCTTAAGAGGAACTACATCGTGGTCGTTACCGGCTGTGGTGCCATGGACATTGGGATGTACAAGGACGAAGACGGCAAGACCCTTTACGAGAAACACTCCGGTGGGTTCGTATGCGGCGGGCTTGTTAACATCGGATCCTGTGTCTCGAACTCACACATAACCGGAGCTGCCGAGAAAGTTGCTGCGATCTTTGCAGGTAGAACCCTTGAAGGCAACCTCGCAGAAATTGCAGACTACACCCTTACCCGTGTAGGAGCCTGCGGACTTGCCTGGGGTGCATTCTCCCAGAAGGCATCTTCCATCGGTACCGGCTGTAACATCCTGGGTATCCCGGCAGTACTCGGACCCCACAGTTCCAAGTACAGGCGAGCCCTGATTGCCAAGACCTACGACGAGTCCAAGTGGAAGGTCTACGACGGAAGAAACGGAGAAGAGATGGCAATCCCGCCAGCGCCGGAATTCCTGCTGACCACCGCAGAGACCTGGCAGGAAGCTCTTCCGATGATGGCAAAAGCCTGTATCCGCCCGTCTGACAACAGCATGGGCAGGTCCATCAAGCTGACCCACTGGATGGAATTCCACGAGAAGTACCTCGGAGAGAGGCCAACAGACTGGTGGAAGTTTGTCAGGACAGAGGCCGACCTTCCACTTGCCAAGCGTGCTGAACTCATGAAGGCACTTGAACAGGAACACGGCTGGGAAATCGACTGGAAGAAGAAAAAGATCATCTCCGGTCCGAAGATCAAGTTCGATGTCTCGGCACAGCCAACTAACCTCAAGAGACTCTGCAAGGAGGCCTGAAAATGGTAGACAC